>NZ_JBEIAB010000005.1:0-380005 GCF_040240345.1 Brenneria sp. g21c3
TTCAGTCATTACAACGAACATCATCCGCATAGTGCACTGGGATATCGCTCACCACGGGAATATATACGCAGGAAGTTATCGCAACCATAAGAGAGCAAAAACGTCTGGATATATAGGGTCAAATCCAGAGTCTTCATCTTGGATCCACGCTGAGAGTGTTTAACGTCTTCCAGCGGTTCACGCTCACCAGGAATCATCCACATGGCCGTTTCAAAATCTACTTCTGACCAGCGGGCAAAACGCAGCTCGCTTGAACGGATAAAAACCAACAAAGTGAGTTCAACAGCCAATCGGGTTAACGGCCTGCCGGAGTAATGATCAATACGATGAAGTAGTTTAGGAATGCGATTGAGTTCGAGCGCAGCACGATGCTGTCTTTTTGCCGTAGCAACCGCACCGGCAATTTCTTATGCAGGGTTGTAGTCGATTAAACCACTCTGCACAGCAACGCGCATAATCGCGGTAGTCCGCTGTTGCAAACGAGCCGCAACTTCGAGTCGTCCGGATGATTCCACCGCTTTGATGGGTACAAGAAGATCCCGCGTTTTTAGTTCCGCAATGTTCCGCTTACCAATAGCAGCAAAGAGATTATCTTCCAGACTTTTTAATACACGAGCACTATGGGACTCAGACCACTTTTGATTGCTGGCGTGCCAGTCTCTGGCAACCACTTCAAAAGTTATCGCCTCTTGCTCCTGCTCTACCTTAACGGCTTTCTTGTTTTCACTGGGATCGACGCCATTAGCTAATAGCTTACGGGCCTCATCCCTGCGTGCCCTGGCATCCGCCAGCGAGACTTCGGGGTATTTCCCCAGCGCTAGCATCTTCTCTTTACCACCGAAGCGATAACGTAGCCGCCAGTATTTGGAGCCGTTAGGGTGAACCAGCAACACCATGCCTTCACCGTCAGTAAGTTTATAGGCTTTTGCTTCAGGCTTAGCCGAACGAACCTTCACATCACTCAGAGCCATGATGAATATCCTTTCAAGGGTTCTGTGCGGGTACAAACATTCTCGAACCGCGATATACCCGCAGTTGTACCCGCATCAGTTAGTTGATGTAGATTGAATCAGGTTGACTTAGGTTGAGTGGAAAAGCGAGGGAAGCCTTGCGGATACTGGATTTCAGGCACAAAAAAAGACGTCCGTTGACGTCTATTGATGTTCCGATGGTGCGAAGGCCGGACTCGAAATAATTAATAATGTTTTGATTTTTAATAAATTTAATGAAAAAACAGTTTTACTGACCACCAAATTGACCCCAATGCGCTTTATACAATGCTATTTCGAACAATCTTTACTGTAGATTTGATGCCATACCCACAGTGTAGTGCTATTATGCAAAACTATTAGATGGTTGCTGAGTAGCATCATAGAGTTAATAGGAGGTATTTTATTTATTCTCATATTGTATGATATATTTTTATAGTGATATTGGGAACTTTTTGTTCTATTTTCTTGTCTCCTATGCTAGGATAAAAAACCGTGGAAAATTAGCGAATCGCGAAGATATATTTTCCCCTTAAAGAGTATTTTCGATGGGATCGCGGCGCGGTAACATATATTATTTCGTCAATTATGAGCACATCATCAACATCACTATTTATTAAGGATATTTATTGATGTTTAAATTTTTTATTTCAGAGAAATTCTCAAGGATATTAATATTTTTAGGTTTCCTCTTGTTTTTAGGGTTTGTTTTTTCTTTTGGGTATAAGGCCATCTTATTCAACTTTGACATTCCAATAAAAACAGATGTTTTTGGTCAACTTGGTGATGTTATAGGAGGCATTACTGGTTCTTTATGGGCATTAGCTGGAGTGATTTTATTTTATGCGGGGTTAATGGAACAAAGAAAGGATATAATTACGAATAAAGAGGCTCTACAAAAGCAAATTAACGCATTAGAAAATCAACGAGAGGAGATTAAGTTACAAAGAGAAGAGTATGCCATGGCGAGGAAAATATATGAGGAACAACGCGACGTATTAAAAGAACAATCTAGAACATCTCGAATACAACAATTTGAATCTAATTTCTATTCATTAATTGAAATATATACAAGAATAAGAAATGACATATTGTTATCAAAAGATAATATCATGAAAGAAATAAATGAAAACATTATCATTACGGGTGAAATATCAAAAGATATTAAGAAAAATGTCGAAATAATAAGCAGAAAGTATTCGTCATTTTATTACATAAATAAAGATAAAATATCCCACTATTTAAAAACTATATATCGATTATATAAAGTTATTGATGAACAAGATGACTTGGATGAAAAGAAGAAATATTTTTATAGTAAAATAATTAGATCGCAGCTAATTGATGAGGAGCTATATTTAATATATTATAATTCACGTTCAGAGTATGGTAAGAATTTTAGGCGATTGATACTAAAGTATAATATACTCAAGCATCTTACACTAACATCGAAAGCCGAGTTTGTTTTTTTCAATTGTGAGAACAATGAAACTAATATAGATAGATCTATTTTAATAAATTGGTTAGATGATTTTATGATTAGAAATCATCAAGATATGACAGATATATCTATGGATGACCCTGTTAGGGTTGAGAAATATTCACATGAAGGTGACAGATTACTATTATCGTTATCTTTGACCGATGAAGGGAATTATTTATTTAACGTAGAAATAACAGACAGTGAATTTATTAAAAAAATAGGTTTTTCAGATCTAAAAGAATTTAATTTCTTTATTGAATATTACATTTATGATAGATTTATACTAAGTAATTTAGAGTCAATTGGCTGTGATGATTGTATATTCATTAATATGATAAACGAAAGCAGATGTGAATATATACTCAAAACAGATAAGAACTTTAAAGTTAATTTTGATAAATATTGATTGTGGGGGTGGATATGTTTGATAATGATTTTGAAAGAGTATTTAAAAACAATATAAAAATAAGCACGCGTTCGATAACTGTCAGAACACTTTTAAGTGAAAGAAATATAAAAAGAATAAATTATAAGCCGTACTATCAACGGAACTATGTTTGGGATGCAGTTAAGGGGACTTTCTTTATTGAAAGTATCCTCCTTGGTACAGACATACCGCCTCTTATATTGTTTAAATCTGGGAAAACGGTTGAAGTTATTGATGGAAGGCAACGTTTTGAAACCCTAAAAAGATTTAAAGAGAACAGCCTGAAGCTTGCTGCAAATGGCTTAATGGCATTAAAAGTATTAAAAGGTAAAAGCTTTAATGATCTTCAAACTGATATAATTGAAACCTTACTTGACACCAAGGTAAGACTATTCGAATTTGAGGTTATCAATGAGCCTCAATTAGCTCAAAATATTGAAGATAAAATTAAGAAAGAAATATTTAGAAGATATAACACAGGTATAACAGCATTAAATTCAACTGAATTAGATAATGCTAAGTATGATAAAGATATCTTAACTGAAATTATGGAGAAAGATATTGAGCATGATGTGATTTTTGAAGAAAAAGTAACTCAATGCTTCTTCAGTAACAAAAAAAACAAGTCAGACAATTCTTATTTGATAGATTTTTTCAGAAGATATATCGTTTTATCAAATTTCCCTATAACCTCTTATGCTGGTAGTGGTAGCAGAACAGAGATAAGAGAGTTACTTTACGATGTAACTATAAGTAATTCTGAAGACCATGAACTAGTTTATACTGGATTTAAAGAAATCGTATTGGAAGTAATAAAAATTCATGAATTGTTATCAACAGAAGGCTCTTTAGATAACAAATTAATCTATGAATGCATGTTGTGGGCATTTTCTGTTTTATCTAAAGAGGATGTTAATTTTAAAGATAAAATTAACAAAGAAGTTATTCGCTCTCTCAACGAGCATTATAGTAAAAACATTTCTAAATATGCCCCTTCAGATTCCCACTATTATGGGAATATTCTTGAAAGATTTAATGATACTGCATCAATTTTTTCGTCTTTGTTTGGTTTTAATTTTTCTTTATACATAAAAGATGAAAAATTTAGCCAGAAGATTAAAGCGTTAAAACAGACAGAAGAAGAAGGGCTTATGAAGATTGAGGTTCTCAACAATTTAAGGGTATTGAAGCCTGAACCATCATCTGTACCCATTGAGGAAATCATAAATGATTTAAATACAAACAAATACCTTTTAAGGCCGTCTTATCAGCGTCAAGAGAAAATTAATACTAGAAAAGCCTCATCGATAATAGAGAGTATCCTTTTGGGTATATATCTCCCCCCTATATTTGTATATAAAAATAGGGATTCCATAAAAGAAGTTATTGATGGTCAACAAAGACTATTATCAATATTAGGGTTTATGGGGAAGAAATATAAAGATGAAAAAGGTGAGTCTCAATACTCAAAGAATAATAATTTCTCTTTGAGTAATCTTAAAATATTAAAGGAGTTTAATGGAAGGAAATTCAATTCATTACCAGAAAATTTCATTGAGAAAATATACGATTTTGATATAAATATAATAGAGATAGATTACAAGGTTAATGAAGAATTTGATCCCATAGATCTATTTATAAGATTGAATAATAAACCATATCCTATTAAGGATAATTCTTTTGAAATGTGGAATTCCACTGTCAATTATGAAATTATAAAAGTAATAAAAGATATAACGAATGAGAGTCTAGACTGGTTTTATCTACGATTGACTAATAGTGAGAGAACCAGTGATAGGATGGAAAATGAAGAAATGATAGCCGTTTTATCATATCTTCATCACATTAAAGAACATGGAGAGTCAACTAGTGGAGTGGAGTTTTATCTGAAGCAAGATAGATTGAATTGTAGAATTAGCAATAAATCCGCAATCACAAATATGTTACAAAGTTTAGATGAAAATATAAATAAAAAGAATGAATTTCTAATATCAATTGGAAAAATAAAAGAGTTCATTGAGAAACTTAAATACATTGTTAGTCTTAATGGCCAAGTTATTGATTCAGACTTGGCTGGTGCATTTAATGATTTTTTAAATGTCAAGAATGTGACAGGATTCAAAAGAACATTGCAAGATATTTATTTACTATGGATGGTATTGAATGAAATATCTTATAATGAAATAATATTTCATTACAAAGAAATACATAATGATTTAGTTGATCTGATTAGAGTAATGAAAAATGTTGACAACAATAAAGTAAACAATAGCTTCTTGAATGAATTTATGGCTAAAATAAATGCTGTAAGAGAAAAGTATAAATAATTTTTTCTATGCTAATTAGTAGGCACCAGCCTCAAAATTGGTGCCACTCCGACATACAAAATATTATAGCTATAAACTTGCAGATCCAAATATCAAACCAGCACCTTCAACCCATGCTTCTGCACCACGGTAAGCAGTTTCAGCGATAACCCGCTAGGGCGTTTTACACCGCTTTCCCATTTCTGTACCGTCGAAACACTGGTGTTCAGGTAGCTTGCGAAAACTGGCTGACTGACGTTTAGCTTTTCACGTAACGCCTTAATCTCAAGGGGTTGAAGATCCTCCACGCTGTTGAGACATGCTTTGTCAAAGTTGCGCATCGTTTCCTGTGGGATAGCATCGACGCTGAATAATCCAGAAGCCGCGCTGTGGATCGCCTCAAATGCAGGACTCTTGAATTTACTTTTTGCGGTCATGACAAATCTCCACCAGTTCTTTACTTTTAATCAGTGCCGCAATCTTTTCATCGGCAAGGGCGGCATAGTGCTTCGCTAACTCGCGGAATCCGGCCAGTTCACGATTATCAATGTTCGCCATATCCTGCTTGGCATACAGGAACGTGTAAAACCAGTGCTGTCCACCTTTCGCTAATATGATGGCGCGATCGCGATTCTGGTTCAGCCGCTTCTTATAAACGCCGCCGCCGAGATCGTCAGCTTTCCCTTGCATCACCGCCTCAATAGCCTGGCATAATTCGCCATCCTTGATGGCGTGGGATTTAGCCGCCTTAGTAAACCATTTGGTTTTGAATACACGCATCAGGCCGACATCCTGTAACCTTAACTATAGCACTAAGTGCTAGATTACTCTCTTTTCTGGCAGAGTCAAAGCACTTGAAACCTGCAAAACTTTGTCGTATTTTTGACCACGAAACCCTGCTGTCGATGACAGCCACCAATGTTTCCAGTATCGGGATGATATGAGTGACCTGTGAGAAACGCCTTCGGGTGGTCACACTGCCAAAGTCATAGGGAAGGGAGCGTGATTAAGAAGCGCGGTAAATCTGCCAACCTTTGCAAGCAGATGTCGTCAGGTAGTTTGAACGCCGCTACGAGCGTGACGATGAAGGGCACGTTGAAACTTTACCTCAAGCCAACATTACAGTGGGCTTCACTATACCCAGCCAGAGAGCGGCTTCCATACCGTAGGAGACTGGCCGTAGCTGCAACGTTTATCGTTGCGGTGATTTCACTTCATAGGCGGCTTAAACAGCGCTCAATTCTCGTAAGTTCACGTTATCGCGCGACTTCAATTTTACTCGTCTTAATGATTTGCGTCTGCGCGTGTGAACGTGCATCTTTCTTTTTTTCTGCGGGGGTACATCATGTATGACCCCACACCCCTGACGTTAGAAGAACTCGTCGATCACTGTCGGGCGCTGGCCTACGCCATCATTGAACTGGACAACCCGCTCGCGAAAGAACTGCTGATCTTTATCCTGTGGGAGCGTCTGAATATGTATATACGCACGAAGTGGGGGAATAATTTAACTCACTAATAAACAATCATTTTTATGCTAACCATGAAAATCAGGTGGGGGAAACCGTGATCCCTGAGTAAGTGGGGGGAAAGTGGGGGATGTTTTATGATCACTTTCCCTAGTCACTCACCGTTCTATGGCTACCTCTGCATAAAAGATAAATGGTCTCAAGACGTTCTTTAATATCTTATTTAAGGTTCAATGCTTGTAACCGACCACACTGTTGCCGTATACCCTTAAAAACACATTCCGCAAGCTCTGGTGGGAATGACTCAGGCAGCAACGCAGATACACGTTCAATAACTTCAGGTGTTCTGTAGATAATATCATCCATCATGGATTCAACCTGTCGTCTGCCCAGACCGGTTAACTCACCCTGCTTGATCCAATGTCGCCGTTGAATTCTGTACAGATGGTAATAATTACTGCTACCCCGAACAGCCATTGCCAGCTTGCACTTCTGCCAGGAAATCTGGTTATTACGCGGACCAATGACCGGCCATGCCGATAAAACATCATAAAGCGGCGTAAGGTGATAACGACCTTGTGGCTCAATAGCGATACTGAAATTTTTGGCGTGCCCATCAGTAGCCGCTATCAGCCAGAAAATAATTTGCGCTCTGAAAAACTGCGCTTTGTCCTGCTCAGCCTGCTCCGAATGACTCAGTATTTCCATAATATCGGAAATCCCCGGCCCACCATCAGACTGGTATTTTCGTAGCGGGGAAACCCCCAGAGCCTGACACATATCCTCTTGTGGCAAGCGAATGATCCATTGCCGATCACTTGACCATCTTCTGTCAAAACGCTCAACAACCAATACCTTCTGATCTTCAAACTGCGCAATCTGTGTTTTTGCGACAGGAATTCCATATTCCTTAAGGATCAAAGAACATAGCCATTCATTTTCAACCGACGTACTCATATCCGCTTGCATATTACCCACCAGCCCGAGTGGTAACTTGAAAATATGCGTCGTAGGGGTACTACCTTCTGGCAAGCACCATCGTCCTTCATGCCAGAGTAAAGCCGTTTTTTCCTGCGCACCGGCAATCGATAAACGTAAATCGTCAGTATCATCCTGCCGACCTGGCAACAATGTCGCTGTTGTATTACGCAATATAGCGGCGATCTCAGCTTCACAAAGTGGGCGATAATTTACGGAAAATAGATCTGTGGGCTCCTCATTACCATTCAGTAACTGTATTGCGCCAACACAGTCTCTTCCCAGCTCAGCCAACAGATCAAAAGGCTCAAGGCTATCAGCGTGGTAACGCGTTGCTAAACGCCTGCGTATACCTTCGCTGTCAGGCAATAAATTATCAAAATAGTCGCGTACCACATTGCCGCGCCAAAGCTGATTACCGGGGGTGAAAAGCAAAGAAAGCGATAAAGGTCTTCCCTGTTCATCAGCGATCCATTCGGGAAGATATTGCAACCTATCTTCGCCTCGGGTCTTTTCCCAGAATCCCACTTGAATTCCATTCATCCATATTGCTAAACGCTGTTGTGTTCGAGGCATAGTGTCACCATTTTTCCCGTCTGGCGGGTGAGTCTATTGGCTTTTCTGGCTCTTCCATTGTTGAGGATGACATAGAGAAATGTACTCTTGGTTCAGAAGACAGCACCACCTCAACCCCCAGAACGGTGAGCACTTTAAACAAGCGCTCAATACTGGCACTTCCGGGGTTTGCTTCCAAACGGGCATAGGTTTGCTGTGTTACACCTAACCTTTCAGACACGTCTTTTTGCGTCAGTCCCTTAGCTTTGCGAAAGCCAATCAGCAATGGGCGCAACTGATTCAAGGTTTTCAACGGATAGACTGTATTCATAAGGCACTTACCCTTATTTTAGATACTTATACATACTATAGGCTGTTTTTACATAATACACCCTATAAGCTGTAAAAACAAAATACATCAAATAAGCTGTAAAATAATAAAACAGCTTATATGCTGTAAAAAGGTAAACTTATAATGGTGGAAAACGATCTGACGGAAATGATACTGGGGTATTATGAGCAGCCGAAAAAATCATCCACATAAGAAAAATGAGCGCCAGCCCCTCCCCAAAAAGGGGCTGGCGCGGAGCTTAATGCATACGCTTTCGATACAGGATACGCCCCTGTATTTCTATCGATTATGCTTGCTTCAGTCTGGTGATAAACGCCCGCATATCAGAGCGATTTACAACACGCCCTGCATCAACATCGGCAAGTCCCTGTAAGATCCTCTGATGACGCTGTTCTGCCTCTTCAATCAGAGAAGTAACCGACACCGTTGGTTTTTTCGTTTTTTTCATCGCTAACTCATTAATGAATCAAATATTTTTGAACTCATACGGCACCACATACTCATCCCGGTTCGCATCCAGATAATCCGCCCACCATTGCAGCATCAGCCTGCGCTCATCCAGATGTTCCGCTTTGTGAATGTAGGCAGCACGAACGCCATTACGTTCCTGATGGCTCATTTGCCGTTCCACCGCATCCCGTGACCACTGGCCGGACTCAACTAGTGCGCTACAGGCCATCGTGCGGAAACCGTGTCCACATACTTCGGTGGTGGTGTCGTACATTACCCGCAATGCATTGTTGACGGTGTTTTCACTCATCGGTTTGGTTGGCCGACGATCGCCGGGGAAGATCAGTTCATGAGCGCCGCGCTGCGAGGGGCGTCCGCGAGCTTGTAAGCTTTCTCGCGCGGCCTGGCGGTACGGGCAACAACGTCGGTCAGCGCCATAATTTGGGGGTCAACTCATAATCGAAGTGAATTGACCCTCATCTTGACCCCCAAATCATCTGGATGTCAATGGACGAAAAAAGACCGCTGTGGATAAAATAGACGAAATCGCAGAAAGGAATGTGAAATTAAAATCGTTATTTTACAGTAATATATGGAGGTTACTGGACGATTATGGACATAAAAAAAGCCACCCTGAGGTGACTTGATTTTCATACGATGGTGCCGAAGGCCGGACTCGAACCGGCACGTATTTCTACGGTTGATTTTGAATCAACTGCGTCTACCGATTTCGCCACTTCGGCACGAAGAGGTATGCGGAAAACGGGTGCATTATACCTTTTGCCGACTCGGGCGCAACTCTAATCCGTCCCGTGTTGGGTTAAGTGCTGAAAAAATCATCTTTGGCAAGGCGTTATCGCACTTTTAGGGTAGGGGACGCGCGTTTAGGTCATAAAAAACGCTGAGCGATTTCCCGCTCAGCGTTTTTGTTTTTACCATGCAGTTGCGTTTAACGGCGTTTCAACAGCAGCGCCACGCTGATTATCAAGAACACGGCGCTTGGCAAGATAGCGCCTAATATCGGCGGTATGCCGTATACCAGACTCAACGGGCGGAAGATTTCGTTTAACAGGTAGAACAGAAAACCGAAGCTGATGCCGATGACGATGCGCAGTCCGGCTGGAACGCTGCGCAGCGGTCCAAAGATAAAGGATAACGCCATCAGCATCATGACCGCGACGGAGAGCGGTGCAAATACCTTGCTCCACATATTCAATACGTAGCGGCTCGATTCTTGCCCGCTCTGCTTGAGGTAGTTGGCGTAGCTATAGAGTCCGCTGATGGAAAGGGCGCTCGGTTCCAGCGCCGCCACGCCGAGTTTATCGGGCGTCAGGTTGGTTTTCCATTCACCGCTCAGCGTCTGGCTGCCGCCAATCTGTTTGCCATCGCGCAGGTCGGACTCGTCAACCTGGGAAAGTTTCCATGCGTTATCCTCAAACAAGGCGGATGCGGCATAGCGAACCGACAGCAGTTTGTTTTGATTGTCGAAGTGATAGATGTTAACCCCGGAGAGCTCTTTATCGTTCACCACCCGCTCAATGAAGATGAAGTCATTGCCGTCTTTGGCCCACAGCCCGTTCTGCGTCGAGATCATTGAGCCGCCGGAGATCATCTGCGAGCGGTAGTTGCGCGCCATCTGTTCCCCTCTCGGCGATACCCATTCGCCAATCGCCATAGTGAGCAGCACCAGCGGGATAGCGGTCTTCATTACGGCCGACGCGATTTGCAAGCGGGTAAATCCCGCCGCCTGCATGACGACCAGCTCGCTACGGGTCGCCAGCGTACCCAGTCCCAGCAGCGCGCCTAGCAGCGCCGCCATCGGGAAAAAGGTTTCAATGTCTTTCGGCACGCTGAGCAGCGTATACAGCCCGGCGCCGAATGCCGAATAGTTGCCCTGTCCGACTTTGCGCAACTGATCGACGAACTTGATGATGCCGGAAAGGGATACCAGCATGAACAGCGTCGCCATAATGGTGGTAAAAATCGTTTTACCGATATAGCGGTCCAGTACGCCAAACATCAGGCCGCCCCCCTCAGTGTCAAACGGGAACGTATTTTACGCATGGGTACGGTATCCCAGATATTCAGCAGCACGGCTATGCCGAAATACACCAGATTTGTCATCCATATCCATATCATCGGGTCTATTTTCCCTTTGCTGGCATTGGAGCGCAGCGAGCTTTGCAGCAGGAAGAACACCAGATAGAGCAGCATGGCGGGGAGCATGCTCAGCACCCGGCCCTGACGCGGATTGACGACGCTCAGCGGCACCACCATCACCGCCATGAGCAACACGGAGACGATGAGCGTCAGACGCCAGTGGAATTCGGCGCGGGCGTCATGACTATCCGAACGCCAGAGCGTCGGCATGTCCATCTGTTCCACAGCGCTGCTATCGAGCGTGACGGACTGATGGCCGATTACCGCCTGATAGTTGGTAAAGTCAGTGATGCGAAAATCACGCAGCAGCGCGGTGCCTTCATAGCGCGCGCCGTTATCCAGCGTAACGACCTGGTTTCCGTCGTCGTTCTGGGTGACGTGTCCGCGATCGGCGACGACGACGGATGGACGCGCGTTGCCTCTGGGCCGTAGCTGGGCCAGAAAGACGTGTTCGAACTCCTTGCCCTGAACGTTGCCGACAAACAACACGGCATTGCCGCCCTGAGCGGACTGGAACTGACCCTCCACCAGCGTCGCCATGCCGGGGTTGGCTCTGGCTTCCGCCATCACCACTTCCTGATGACGGGATGACCAGGGGCCAAGCCATAACGAATTGACGGCGGCGACGGCGGCCGTCAGCAACCCAAGCAGCAGCGCCGCCTTAAGCAGTACGCTTTTGCCGAGGCCGCAGGCATGCATCACGGTGATCTCGCTTTCCGCGTACAAACGGCCAAACGTCATGAGTAGCCCGAGAAATAAACTTAATGGCAAAATAAGCTGCGCCATTTCAGGCACGCCTAATCCCAGTAAGGAAATAACCAAATTGGTCGGGATATCGCCGTCAACGGCGGCCCCCAGTATCCGCACTAATTTCTGACAAAAGAAAATCAGCAGCAGAATGAAAAGGATGGCCAGTTGGCTTTTAAATGTTTCCCGTACCAGATATCGAGTGATGATCACGCTTAATTACGCCTGTGAAAACTTGTCTTTTTGCAGGAAAGCCGATAGTTTCTTCGCTAACTCGCCATTTATACTCATTTGTGGCAACCTTCGTAGCTAAAACTGTATTACAACATACTGTGTTTGGGCTGTTTTATCAGAATCTGCTTATACTCATCAAAGCAGGTTCGTTACGTCGTTAAGATTAACACAGGTTATGTTAACGCAACGGCGGGAAAGTATTACGGAGTGTCACATTCTAGCCGTTGATCCCGCCTTTGTCTTTAAGATTCAGGAGAGTACATGGAGTTCAGCGTAAAAAGCGGTAGTCCGGAAAAACAACGCAGTGCGTGCATTGTCGTCGGCGTGTTTGAACCGCGCCGCTTGTCCCCGATTGCCGAACAGCTTGATAAAATCAGCGATGGTTATATCAGCGCTTTGCTTCGCCGGGGTGAACTGGAAGGCAAAGTGGGGCAGTCACTGCTGCTGCATCACGTCCCCAACATCCTTTCGGAACGCATTTTACTGATTGGCTGCGGAAAAGAACGGGAGCTGGACGAACGCCAGTACAAGCAGGTCATTCAGAAAACCATCAACTCGTTGAATGAAACGGGATCCATGGAAGCGGTCTGTTTTCTGACCGAACTGCACGTTAAGGGCCGCAACACTTACTGGAAGGTGCGTCAGGCGGTCGAAACGGCGAAAGAGTCGCTCTACACCTTTGATCAGTTGAAAAGCAACAAAGTCGAGTTACGTCGTCCGTTGCGTAAAATGGTATTTAATGTGCCGACGCGGCGTGAACTGACCAGCGGAGAACGCGCTATTCAGCACGGTCTGGCAATTGCCGCCGGTATCAAGGCGGCGAAAGATCTCGGCAATATGCCGCCCAACATCTGTAATGCCGCCTATCTGGCCTCGCAGGCGCGCCAACTGGCCGATACATACAGCCAGAACATCATTACGCGCGTGATTGGCGAGCAGCAGATGAAGGAACTGGGCATGAATGCCTATCTGGCGGTCGGTCAGGGTTCGCAGAATGAATCCCTGATGTCGGTCATTGAATATAAAGGCGATCCTTCAGCGGAAACCCGCCCGATCGTGCTGGTCGGCAAAGGCCTGACGTTTGACTCCGGCGGCGTGTCCATCAAGCCGGCCGACAGCATGGATGAAATGAAATACGACATGTGCGGCGCGGCGACGGTTTACGGCGTGATGCGCATGGCCGCCGAACTGGCGCTGCCGCTGAATATCGTTGGCGTGCTGGCCGGTTGCGAAAACATGGTCGACGGACGTTCGTATCGTCCGGGCGACGTGCTGACCACCATGTCGGGTCAGACGGTCGAGGTGTTGAATACCGATGCTGAAGGTCGTCTGGTGCTGTGTGACGCCCTTACCTACGTGGAACGCTACGATCCCGATGTAGTGATCGATATCGCTACCTTGACCGGCGCCTGCGTGATCGCGCTCGGCCATCATATTACCGGCATGATGTCGAATCATAATCCGCTGGCGCATGAGTTGCTGGGCGCATCCGAGCAGTCCGGCGACCGGGCGTGGCGCCTGCCGTTAACGGATGAGTTCCAGGAACAACTGGAGTCCAATTTCGCCGATATGGCGAACATCGGCGGTCGTCCCGGCGGCGCGATTACCGCGGGTTGCTTCCTGTCCCGCTTTACGCGCAAGTATAGCTGGGCGCATCTGGATATCGCCGGTACGGCGTGGCGTTCAGGAAAAGCCAAAGGCGCGACGGGGCGTCCGGTGGCGCTGCTGTCACAGTTCCTGCTTAATCGCGCCGGGCTAAATGACGTAGAATGATGGTAATCTGTCGGGTACAGTAAAGCGCGCCTGAATAAACCAGTTATACCGGGCCGGGAATTCCGGCCCTTATCAATAGTGTAAACAATGAAAAACGCGACGTTCTATCTTCTCGAACACGACAGCAAAAGCGATGATCTCAGCGCCCATGAGGCGCTGGCATGCGATCTGGCGGCGGAACGTTGGCGCGCGGGAAAGCGGGTTTTAATCGCCTGCGAGGATGAACGGCAGGCGATACGACTGGATGAGGCGCTGTGGCGGCGCGATCCGCATTCGTTCGTACCGCATAATCTGGCCGGCGAGGGGCCGCGTCAGGGCGCGCCGGTTGAACTGGCATGGCCCGAGCGACGGGGAAACGCCCCGCGCGAGCTGCTTATCAGCCTGCTGCCGTATTTCGCAGATTTTGCCACCGCTTTCCATGAAGTGATAGACTTTGTCCCTTACGAAGAATCCCTGAAACAGTTGGCGCGCGACCGCTATAAAGCCTATCGCAGCGTCGGCTTTCAATTGACTACGGCTAAGCCGCCAACTCACTGAATTTTGAGCATAATGGAAACGAAATATAACCCGCAAGATATCGAGCAGCCTCTTTACGAGCACTGGGAAGAGCAAGGCTACTTCAAGCCGAACGGCGATGTGAGCAAAGAAAGCTTCAGTATCATGATCCCGCCGCCCAACGTCACCGGCAGCTTGCATATGGGCCATGCTTTCCAGCAAACCATTATGGATACGATGATCCGCTATCAGCGTATGCAGGGGAAAAACACGCTGTGGCAGGCAGGTACCGACCACGCCGGTATCGCCACCCAGATGGTGGTGGAGCGTAAAATCGCGGCGGAAGAAGGCAAGACTCGGCATGATTATGGCCGGGAAGGCTTTATCGAGAAAATCTGGCAGTGGAAAGCCGAATCCGGCGGCACCATTACCCGTCAGATGCGTCGTCTGGGCAACTCCGTGGACTGGGAGCGCGAGCGCTTTACCATGGACGATGGGCTGTCCGAGGCGGTGAAAGAAGTATTCGTTCGCCTGTATAGCGAAGATCTGATTTATCGCGGCAAACGTCTGGTGAACTGGGATCCGAAACTGCGTACCGCTATTTCCGATCTGGAAGTGGAAAACCGCGAATCCAAAGGCTCCATGTGGCACCTGCGTTATCCGCTGGCCGACGGCGTGAAAACGGCTGACGGTAAAGATTACCTGGTGGTCGCCACCACGCGTCCCGAAACCGTGCTGGGCGATACCGGCGTGGCGGTAAACCCGGAAGACCCGCGCTATAAAGACCTGATCGGCAAAGAGGTTCTATTGCCGCTGGTTAATCGCCGCATCAAGATCGTCGGCGACGAACACGCCGATATGACCAAAGGCACCGGCTGCGTGAAAATTACGCCGGCGCATGACTTCAACGACTACGAAGTCGGCAAGCGTCACCAATTGCCGATGATCAACATCCTCACGTTTGACGGCGATATCCGTCAGGAAGCCGAAGTCTTCGATACCAACGGCGAAGCCAGCACCGCCTACAGCGGCGACATCCCCGAGCAATTCCGCGGTCTTGAGCGTTTCGCCGCCCGTAAAGCGATAGTCGCGGCTTTTGATGACATGGGGCTGCTGGAAGAGATCAAGGCGCATGATTTGACCGTGCCGTACGGCGACCGAGGCGGCGTAGTGATTGAACCGATGCTGACCGATCAGTGGTATGTGCGTACCGCGCCGCTGGCGAAAGTGGCGATTGAAGCGGTGGAACAGGGGGAAATCCAGTTCGTCCCGAAACAGTACGAAAATATGTACTTCAGCTGGATGCGTGATATCCAGGACTGGTGTATCTCGCGTCAGCTGTGGTGGGGACACCGCATTCCGGCCTGGTACGACGCTCAGGGCAAGGTCTACGTCGGTCGCGATGAAGCGGAAGTGCGCCGCGAAAATAATCTGTCTGACGATGTGGTGTTGAATCAGGACGACGATGTGCTGGATACCTGGTTCTCCTCCGGGTTGTGGACGTTCTCCACGCTGGGGTGGCCGGAACAGACGCCGGAACTGAAGGCGTTCCATCCCAGCAGCGTGATGGTCAGCGGCTTCGACATCATCTTCTTCTGGATTGCCCGCATGATCATGCTGACCATGCACTTCATCAAAGATGAAAACGGCAAGCCGCAGGTTCCGTTCCATACGGTTTATATGACGGGGCTGATCCGCGATGAAGAAGGACAGAAAATGTCCAAATCCAAAGGGAACGTGATTGACCCGCTGGATATGGTGGACGGTATTTCGCTGGAAGCGCTGCTGGAAAAACGCACCGGCAATATGATGCAGCCGCAGTTGGCGGAAAAAATCCGTAAGCGTACCGAGAAACAGTTCCCGAATGGGATTGAACCGCATGGCACGGATGCGCTGCGTTTTACGCTGGCGGCGCTGGCGTCTACCGGACGTGATATCAACTGGGATATGAAACGTCTGGAGGGTTACCGCAATTTCTGCAACAAACTGTGGAACGCCAGCCGTTTTGTGCTGATGAATACCGAGGGGCAGGACTGCGGACAACAGGGCGGCGATAAAGTGCTGTCGCTGGCCGATCGCTGGATCCGGGCGGAATTCAACCGCACGGTGAAAGCGTACCGCGAGGCTTTGGATAGCTATCGTTTCGATATCGCCGCCAATATTTTGTATGAATTCACCTGGAATCAGTTCTGCGACTGGTATCTGGAGCTGGCGAAGCCGGTGATGAATGGCGGCAGCGAAGCGGAACTGCGCGGCACCCGGCAGACGCTGGTGGACGTGCTGGAAGCGCTTCTGCGTCTGGCGCATCCGATCATTCCGTTTATTACTGAAACCATCTGGCAACGGGTGAAAGCGCTGAAAGGCATTAGCGCCGATACGATTATGTTGCAGCCTTTCCCTGAGTTCGACGCCGCGCAGGAAGATACGCAGGCGCTGAACGATCTGGAATGGATCAAGCAGGCGATTATTGCCGTGCGTAATATTCGTGCGGAAATGAATATCGCGCCGGGTAAACCGCTGGAACTGCTGTTGCGTGACGCCAATCCTGAGGCTGTACGTCGGGTGGAAGAAAACCGCGGCTTTATTCAAACGCTGGCTCGTCTGGATAGCATCACGCTGTTGCCGGCGGGCGATAAAGGCCCGGTATCCGTCACCAAACTGGTGGATGGCGCTGAGCTGTCGATCCCGATGGCCGGCCTGATAGACAAAGCCGCCGAGCTGGATCGTCTGGCCAAAGAAGTCGCCAAAATTGAAGCGGAAATTGGCCGCATCGAAAGCAAACTGGCCAATGAAGGTTTTGTGGCGCGCGCGCCGCAAGCCGTCGTGGACAAAGAGCGGGCCAAACTGGATGGCTACGCGGTAGCAAAAGCGAAACTGTTGGAACAGCAGGCGACTATCGCCGCGCTGTAACGGCTACCGGATTTTCTTCACCGCAGGCGCTCAACGTCCGATATCACATCGGGCGTTGAGCGCCGATCAGTTTCTGGCGTTTTGCCATTCATTCTCCCTTCGTATTCCTCATTTGCAGTAACCTCACGGCCGCATGAAAACACGATTTAAGGCCGCTAAACGGCTTGCCGGATCCCTCCGCGATTTCTTATTTATTCTCGGTTATACGCTGCCAGTCATATCAATGTCCGGGCCGAACGGGCTGTAAGGTAAGAATAATATTTTCAATAAGCATAAATAATAATGAGAACAACTATCAATTCACTCAGGGTTTGATATTATTTCAGGCTGATTTATTGTGTCATTGTGATGGATTAACGGTGGAGGCACAGCGTGAATACGGCTGTCAGTAATATTACCCAACAGGTATCATCAGCCTGGCAAAAAAAACGTGGCGCATTTAGCGTAATTTCTCGTAGCGTGCTGGTTACCCTGCTTTTGACTGCGGGACTCAGTGGAAATACGCTGGCGGCTCCACCGGTCAGCGCGCCTTTATCCGGTGACAGCACCAGTGAAGCGGTCGCCGCACCGGCTACGCCTGATTCTCCCGCTGTTGATTCTTCTATCGCCGCGCCGCTCCCCGTCGCGCCGGAGGCGTCGCCGCTTTCATTACCGCCCAACGCGGCGCCGGGCGCCAGTAACCTGATGAGAACTGACCTGTCCGTCTGGGGCATGTATCAGCATGCCGACCTGGTGGTGAAGACGGTGATGATCGGCCTGTTGCTGGCCTCTGTCATTACCTGGGCGATTTTCTTTAGTAAAAGCGTGGAACTGATGGGCGCCAAACGTCGCGCGCGTCGGGAATACCAACTGCTGGAACAAGCTAAAACCCTGGATGATGCCGTGGATGCGGCTGAGGCGTTCAAGTCCGGGGGCGTGGCGCGACAACTGCTGGCGGATGCGCAGAATGAGCTGGAACTGTCCGCGCGCTCCGATGACAACAACGGGATTAAAGAGCGTACGGCTTTCCGTCTGGAACGTCGAGTTGCCGCTACCGGTCGTCATATGGGACGCGGTAATGGTTATCTGGCGACGGTCGGCGCGGTGGCGCCATTCATCGGGCTGTTTGGTACCGTGTGGGGCATCATGAACAGCTTTATCGGTATCGCGCAAACGCAGACCACTAATCTGGCCGTCGTCGCGCCAGGTATTGCCGAAGCGCTGCTGGCGACGGCAATCGGCCTGGTGGCCGCGATCCCGGCGGTAGTGATTTATAACATCTTCGCTCGCTGGATTACCGGCTATAAAGCGCTGGTGGGCGATGTCGCCGCACAGGTGCTGCTGCTGTTGAGCCGCGACCTGGACGTGGCGGCCAGCAATGATAACCGGGCATCTTCATCGGCGCAGAAATTGCGGGTGGGATAAGTTATGGCGATACATTTGAACGACGATGTGAGCGAAAACGGCGAAATGCACGATATCAACGTGACGCCGTTTATTGACGTCATGCTGGTTCTGTTGATTATTTTTATGGTTGCCGCGCCTCTGGCTACGGTGGATATTCGCGTGGATTTGCCGGCTTCATCCGCCGCGCCTCAGCCGCGCCCTGAGAAGCCGGTTTACCTGACGGTGAAAGCCGATAAACAGCTATATGTCGGCGATGATGTAGTGAGCGAACAGTCGCTGGCTCAGGCGCTGGATGTCACCACGAGCGGTAATAAAGACACCACCATTTTCTTCCAGGCGGATAAGAGCGTGGATTATGAAACCATGATGAGGGTAATGGACGCGTTACGCAAAGCCGGATATCTCAAAGTGGGGCTGGTTGGCGCTGAGTCGGCGGCCAGATAACCCTGACATCATCGTGTTTTCGCAGTCATATCCGGTCGTCTGGTAACCAGGCGACCGGGTCGCAAACCTTTTACGCGTAGATTGCAGTCGATTGACGATGACGCCTGTCCCCACGGATTAGCGCCATTGGCAGGGCAAGTTCCGCCACTAGCGTGATTCAGGATGCCGCCAGTAGATATGCGCTGGCGGAAGATAGCGCTTATCCTGTTTCAATGGACGTTCTTCGATCAAGGTCGTAATCATGTCAAAGCTATTTCCCGCCAGACGTTCGCTATCCTGAGCGATAGTGTCAATCTTCAACGGCAAACAATCAAACAGGTAGTGATCGTCAAAGCTGCACAGATGGATATCGCTCTCCATCAGGTTATGCTGGCTCAGATAGCGCAAAACCCCTTCCAGCAGGCCGCAGGCCGCGGTAAAGAGCGCTTTCGGCGGTCGCCCCAGTTCGGCACAGAGCTGGGCGAACATTTCATAGCCTGAACTGGGGTGATAATTACCATGAATAATCCATTCAGGACGGCACTCAATCCCTGCGCGTTGTAATCCCAACTGGAAGCCGGCCAGACGGTCGCGGGTCGGGGAAATGCGCGATTGGCCGCCAATGAAATAGAACTCATCACCGTGCCGGCGAGCGACGCGCTCGACGAGTTCGGCCGTCGATTCGATCGACTCGGTCATCACCAGCGGTAATTGAGATTCGCCGATTACCCGGTCAAATTGCACAACCGGCAATTGCTGATTGATTTTCTGGTATTCGATATCGCTGAGCATGCTGGATGCCACAATGATCCCGTCGACCTGACGCTGTACCAGACTGTTGACCGCCATCATCTCCTGACTGGGATTTTCATCGGTACAGGCGATAAGGAGCTGCAATCCCGCTTCGCGACAGAGCATCTCCAGGTCGCGCGAGATAATGGCGAAACCATAGTTGGTCATTTCCGGCACCACCAGGCCCAGCGTATTGCTGCGGGACGATCGCAGTGAACGGGCATGGATACTGGGCTGATAACGCTGCTCGTGAGCGATGGCCAGAATACGATCGCGGGTTGCATCAGAAACGCGGAACTCTTTACTCCGACCATTGAGCACCACGCTGGCCGTCGATTTTGATACGCCCGAAAGCGCGGCAATATCACTGATTGTTACGCGTTTAGTCTGTTTCACCGCTTGAACTTTCTATCGTCGGAAAAAGGGATGTCATTCTATCACGCATGGCGCTAACAGCCAGTGCTGCAATGTTAATCGTCCCGAGCCGCTGAAAGAAAGCGTTGCGTCTCCGTCAGGGAAACAATTGGCGGACATCGTTGCGACGCCGTCATTGATGAAAATCTCGACGCTGGTACGGTCGAACAAGATCTGCAATTGGCGTAGTTCTCCGCGCCAATAGCGGTGTTCCGGCTCGCCGGTTCTCAGGTTGCGCCGGCTCAGGGTCAGGCGTTCGCCGTCCCAGCAAACAACCAGCCGCGAGGCGATATCAAGCTGAAATTCACCTTGAGAATCAATGATGACTTCGGCGCTGTTTATCGGGAGCGGCGGCGCATAGCTGGCGACGCCTTGCCATGTGAAGTGCTGCGTACGCAACTGTTGCAATTCGCGAACAGGATGCTGATAGAGCTTGCCATCGCGTAGCGTCAGCTCTCGCGGGCAGGTCATGGTGTGGATCCAGCCCTGCTTGATCGTGGGGTCAAAAAACTCGTTCTCATCAGGGATGGACATCCAGCCGAACATCAAACGTCGCCCATCCTCACTTGCCGTGGTTTGCGGGGCGTAAAATTCGAAGCCAAGATCCAGTTCATGAAATTCACGGTGCGGATAATGACCGCTTTGGTAATCCAGCTCGCCGATAAAATAACCCGCCTGAAAGGTGTTCAGATAACGCTCGTCTTGCGCGGCGATACCCTGCGGGCAGCAGATTAAAACGTCCTGTGCATTCAGCCGGAACAGGTCGGGACATTCCCACATGTAACCAAAATCACCCAGCCCGCCGAGTCGGGAGCCGGCAATCTCGGCGATTTTATCCCAGCGGCGCAGATCGCTTGAGCGAAATAGCAACACCTTACCCTGCAGCTGTTTATCCTGCGCGCCCAGCACCATGTACCAGTGCGCGTCATGTTTCCATACTTTCGGGTCGCGCACATGACCGGTATAGCCTTCCGGCAGATCCAGCACGGGCCCCAGTTTGTCATACTCGCCGTCGGCGTTCTCTCTGGCCAGACATTGGAATGCCGTGCGCGAACCGTCGCCGTATTTGACATTACCGGTATAAATCAGGGTGATCGCACCGTTATCCACGACGGCGGAGCCGGAGTAACAGCCATGCGTTTCGTAGCTTTCACTGGGTACCAGGGCGACAGGTTCATGCCGCCAATGCACCAGATTGGTCGAGCTCCAGTGCCCCCAGAATTTTGCTCCGTGGGCACAGGCTAAAGGATTCCACTGATAAAACAGATGGTAGCGCCCATCATGATGAATAAATCCGTTCGGATCGTTGAGCAACCCCACGCTGGGCGACAGATGCCAATATGGACGGTGAGGATCGTCGCCGAGCCGGGCCTGATTAGACATCAGGGCGTGCGCCATGCGCTTTAACAAGTGGACTTCTTTCATTATTCGCTATCCGTTTTATATTTCAGCAGGAATGAAATGATAAACGCCGCGCCGAAGGCGATGAGCATGCCAATCAGGTAGCTAAGCATAGAGCCTGCTTTTACGATCGCCAGTCCGGGAAAGCCGGTCAATCCTACCGCCGTCATGCTGACATGGTTGAATACCACCCACGCGCCGCCGAGCGCGCCGCCCGCAAGGGCTGCCAGGAACGGTTTGATGAAACGCAGATTAATACCAAATATCGCCGCTTCGGTTATCCCCAGCAGACAGGAAAATCCGGCAGGGACGGCAATGGCTTTGATTTTTGCATCGCGCGTTTTGAAATAAACGGCCAGACAGGCTCCGCCCTGCGCGACGTTAGCCATCGCCCAGATAGGCAGCAGGAAGTTAACGCCGATAGCGGGGTTGCCCAGCAGCCCGGCCTCAATGGCATGGAAGCTGTGGTGGACGCCGGTGATGACGATCGCCGAATAGAGACCGCCGAACAGCAGTCCTGCCAGCCAGCCGGCATGGGTAATCAAGGTGTTTAACACAAAAGAGATGCCGTCGCCCAGCATACGCCCCGCCGGACCGATGATAAGCAAGGCGATAAAGCCGGAAATGACCACGGTCAGGAACGGCGTAATAATAATGTCTAACGCCTCCGGCACCACCTTGCGCAGGCGCTTTTCCACCAGACTCATAAACCAGACGGCCAGCAGTACCGGGAATACCGTTCCCTGATAGCCCACCATGGCGATATCCAGACCGAACAGGCTCATGGTCTGGAAGCCGCCGGCGACGCCCCAGGCGTTGGTGAGCGCGGGGTGGGTGAGAATGCCGCCCAGCGTCGCGCCAAGGTAGGGGTTGCCGCCAAATTCCCGTGCGGCGGTGAAGCCGATAAGAATGGGCAGAATGATAAAGGCGGCGGAGCTGAACATGTCCAGCATGATGAAGATGGCGCTGCCGGCATCGGCCCAGCCATAGGTTTTAATCAACCCGAGCAGCCCCATCAGCAGACCGGATGCCACGATCGCCGGGATAATGGGGACAAAGATGTTTGACAGCAGACGGGCCAGACGTTGCAGCGGGTTTAGCTTCTGTGCGGCCGCCGTGGCGGCTTCAGATTTGCTGGATTCGCTGATATTGGCCGCTTTGATAAATTCGGCATAAACTTTATTGACCAGTCCGGTGCCGAAAATTATCTGGATTTGTCCCGCATTGTGAAAACAGCCTTTGACTCCATCAACCTTTTCAATCGCTTTTTTATCGGCCAGGCTATCGTCATTCAGCACCAGCCGCAGACGGGTGGCGCAGTGGGCGGCACTGGCGATATTTTCTTTTCCGCCCAACAGGGGGATCAGTGCTGTCGCTGTGGCGTTAATGTCCATTTTATTCCTCTTTTATAGGTGTCCTCGTCGCCGGTTAGCGCAAACCCCGCTAACCGGCGCTCGTTGCTGTGTTACGCTGACTTAGAACCAGGTTTCCATCTGGACGCCGAAATTCCATTCTCCGCCGGCGGTGAAACCGGTCGAGCCGAAGGTGTCTTCGCTGGAGTAGTTATCCAGCCGCTTATCCCAGTTCACGTAGCTGGCGAACAGACGTAACTCGGGACGGCTGAAGAAGTTGGCGATATCGCCGGCTTTGAAGGTAGGGGCGAACGTCAGCTTGTAGAAACCGCCGCTGACCTTGTTAAGCGCGTTGTAGCCGCGCGGATCGAGATCCATATATTGGTAGCTGCCTTCATAGGCCAGCGCGAAGTTTTCGGTGATTTCCTGAATCAGACGGGCGTTAAAGGTGATCCATTCATAGCTGTCTCCATTAACGTAACGATCCTTGCTGCTCTGAGCCAGAATGGCCGGCGCGAAGCTCCAGTTGCTGCTCAGCGGCGTGGTGCCGTAGGTAGCCAGGCGCCAGGTGCTGGCGTCATCGGTCAGATTACCGTCGGAACCGACATTCTTCACCTCCGCGCCCAAACCGTGACCGTATAGGATGGCTACTTTCGAGCTACCTTCGCTCAGCCCATAGAAGCTGTCGCCATGCCAGGCCGCCATCGCATGATAGCCTCGGTCGCCGGCGTTGGTATTGGTGACCGTATTGGCGCTGTTATTTCCGGTATTGGTTTTCGCGTCGTTATTATTCGCCGTCAACCCGCTGAGCATAAACTGGAACGGGCCGACGTAGTTATTGGCGGTGAAGACGTAGTTTTTGATGTCGTTATCCAGCGAAGTAATGGCTCCCAGACTACGACCATAAACAGAGAAGTTGCTTTTGAAGCTATCCGCCCATTTCACGTCGTAGATACCGCCGCCGGTGCCGGCCAGGAAGACCACGTCGCTATCCAGCCAGTGGATGTCGAAGTTGTCGCGGTCGAAACGTTTACCGGCCCATAACGTGGTGTCTTTCCAGATCCCCGTAAAGGTCGGCAGGGAGCCTAACTCGACGAAGGCTTCGCGCACGTTGAGGTCGCTGCTGGCCGCGGTCCAGTCGTTATAACTGCGCTGGCCGTCAGCCATCATGACTTTGAAACGCGTCGTCGCGCCGTTATCCAGTTTTTGTTTGTGCTCCAGTTTTAATTCAAGGTAAGTGTCGTCTTCGTTGCCCAGACGGCCGATGTGACCGCCAGTGCTGCCTGCCGGCGACATCCCTGGCCCAATATCCGCATTTGAGCTGACTGATGAGTCATTTGCCAATAGACCGGAGCGGGCATAGCCATGAAATTCGAAACCGTCGGCGAACGATTTCTGGCTGGCCAGTTCGGTTGTGCGTTGTTCAACCTGTTGCGCTTTCTGTTCGGTTTGCGCGGTGCGGGCCTCCAACTGTTGCGTGTGTTTTTCTGCGGCATCCGCTCTGGCTTCGGCTATCTGCGCACGCTGTTCGGCCTGTTGCAGCCTTTGTTCCAGCGCATTTAGACGGGCTTCGATGCTGCCGGAACTGGCAGCGGAAGCATAGAGCGGAGATGAGAGTAGTAATCCAATTACTATGGCGAGTCGGTTTGGTTTCATTTTTTTTCTCTTCTTATTTTTAGGGGAGCTTTTGTCGGCTAAAAATCCGTTTTTGCTAAAATGCTAAACCGGTTTTCCGAAGAGAAAATAAGGGGGGGAGATCAGGTTGGCAAGGAACTTTACCAACCTGTTTCTGTAACTGTGATCCTGGCTGCAAAACAACTTTTGTAAGCGGATCTGAGCCTGAAATTAAGGCTTGGCCTGCAAGGTGGACTGGAGTTGTCGGGCAAACGGCAGGGCCGTCATGGCGCCTTTCGCCGTGGTCGCCAGCGCGCCGCACAATTGTGCTTGTTCGATCACACTATCCCATGAAACTGGCTGAGATAAGTCGTCATACTCGGCAAGTCCTTGCAGTAGACCGGCAACAAAGGCATCGCCTGCTCCAGTGGTATCCACCGGCGCGACATAAGGGGCAGGGAAGTGCTGTCGTTGCTGGCGATCGCGCAGCCAAACGCCTTCGCTGCCCATGGTGACTAGCAACAATTTAATCGGATAGCGTTGCATCAGCTCTTCAATGCCTTGTTCCACATCGGCGGTGGTACTGAGAAACGCCAACTCTTCGCTCGATAGCTTAACGACGTCCGCCAGCGCCAACGCCTGATCGAGGCAAGTTTTCAACGTCTGTTCGCTGGACCAGAGATCCGCGCGGATATTGGGATCGAAGCTGATCCACCCGTTTGCGGCTTTGATGCGCCGCATGGCTTCAAAGGCGGTGCCGCGCGACGGCTCCTGGGATAAGGCGATGGAACAGAGGTGCAGCCATTCGCCTTGCTTAAACTCAGGCAGATCGCCCGGTTGTATAAACAGATCGGCACTTGGGCGAACCATAAAGGTAAACGAACGCTCGCCATACTGGTCAAGACTGACCACCACGGTGGAGGTCCGGTGGGCGCTATCCCCAATCATGTGGTGCGTATCAACCTGTTCCCGGTTTAACACGTCGCGCAGAAAATGACCGAAGACATCGTCGCCGACCCGGCCGATAAAGGCGCTACGGCCTTCCAGGCGGGCAATACCTACCGCCACATTGGCAGGCGCGCCGCCCGGACATTTGAGATAACGCTCCGCATCTTCCGGAATGAGATCGACGACGGCGTCACCCATCACCCAAATTTTGTGTGCCATAAAATTACTCTTGTCAGGGATATTAGAAACGCTTGCTAAAATAGAAGAATCGGTTTAGCTACGCAACTTATTAACGAAATATGTTAAGCGGCAGGCACAAAAAGTGATACCTGCATCATAGTTTTGCCCTTAAAAACACGGATATTTGCCGAATTGCTTGCCAAGTGAACAAAAACAGGTTTTATCCGATGTCTTACGGGAAATGATCTGGCGGAGAGCCAGCTATCAGGATGCATGGCGAAAAGGAGAAAGGATATGATTCACTACGGATCTTGCCGGATTCGACGCAATGTTCATTGCGTTGCCGAATTTCAACCCATTGCGCTAATCGTCATGCCCTCTTTACAACCTATGAAAAATGTTACGGCGCGCCAGCGGCCGGATAGGCGTAATAATTGTGCGTAATTACAATCTGTTATGGGGCGTGTGGGCGGTATGGGGTTTACTGGTGGCGGGCTGGCTGGTCGATATCCATATGGATTTACCCGCCCTGTTTTATGGGAAAGCGTTGGCCGTCGTTCTGGGACTTGCCCTGCCTGCGCTGATGGTCTGGTTTTATAAAACGAAAAGGAATCGGTTAATGTCTTCATTTGATGAAAATAAAAATGCAGTGACCGCCTCGCAAGAGGCGGGCGAGATAAAGTATTTCACTGAATCGCTTCGCCCGGTGAGTCCCCCTAACGGCGATAAGGACACGGTTATTTCCCAGGGCGCGCAAATCGCCGGCGAGGTGAAAGCCGCGGGTAATATAACCGTTGAAGGCCACGTTATTGGCGATTTATTCTGTGAAAATACCATTAAAGTAGAGAATTCGGGGAAAGTGATTGGTGAAATAAAGGCGCGAAAGATCATTATCGATGGCTATGTCGACGGACGGCTTGAGGCTTGCTCGGTGTCGGTATTGGCGCAGGGGAAAGTGGTCGGGGATATTTTTTCAGACGAGTTATCCATTGAGAGAGGCGGCGTCTTCAATGGTCAGGCGAACCCATCGCAGCAGAATCAGGAGCGAAGCGTTTACGCGCAGGGCGGCGGTTATTCTGGCTATGGGGAATTGCGTGACGGCGTCGAGGCGGGGTGATGGGGCGACGACAACCTGTCGTCATGGGGAAAAGTCGCGATTAAGCGAGATTTCCGGCTGAAAAGTTTGATCCGACGCATGCCGGAGGCACTCTGATCGGCAGCTTTACTTTTGTCCACGTATAATTCACGGCCCCTGTCCGGTGGTGAATAAATACGCAATCATTGGGGCGGGTTATTAATCATCCTCTTTTCTGACGACGAAGAATTTTTATGCCAATCAGCCTGATTCAGCCCGAACGCACGCTATTCTCCTACCCACGCTATTGGGCCGAGTGTTACGGCACGGCGCCGTTTTTCCCTATGTCGAAAGCGGAGATGGCGCAACTGGGCTGGGATAGTTGCGATGTGGTTATCGTCACCGGCGATGCGTACGTGGATCATCCGAGTTTCGGCATGGCGATTGTCGGGCGGATGTTGGAAGCGCAAGGGTTTCGCGTCGGCATCATCTCTCAGCCCGACTGGACGTCGAAAGACGATTTTATGCGTCTTGGCAAGCCTAATCTCTATTTTGGCGTGACGGCCGGCAACATGGACTCGATGATCAATCGCTACACGGCGGATCGAAAATTACGCCACGACGATGCCTATACGCCCGGCAATGTCGCGGGGAAAAGGCCGGATCGGGCGACGCTGGCGTATAGCCAGCGCTGTAAGGAAGCCTATAACGATGTTCCGGTGATCCTCGGCGGTATCGAAGCCAGCCTGCGGCGTATCGCGCACTATGATTACTGGTCCGATACCGTGCGGCGCTCGGTATTGGTGGACGCCAAGGCGGACATGCTGGTCTACGGCAACGGCGAACGCCCGTTGGCCGAGGTGACGCACCGGCTGGCGGCGGGCGAGGCGATTGGCGATATTCAGGATGTGCGTAATACCGCGGTGATGCGCAAAACCGCGCTTAGCGGGTGGACGGGCGTCGACTCGACCCGGCTCGACAAGCCCGGCCGTATTGAACCGATTATCAATCCCTACGGCGAGGATCTGCCTTGCGCCGACGGGGAGACGCCCGCGCCGGATGCGGCTCAGCCGATCACCGTGCGCGCGCCCCGACCTAAACCGTGGGAAAAAACCTACGTGCTGTTGCCGTCATTTGAAAAAGTGAAAGGCGATAAGGTGATGTACGCCCATGCGTCGCGGATATTACATCATGAAACCAATCCCGGCTGCGCCAGGGCGTTGATGCAAAAGCACGGCGACCGCTATGTTTGGATTAATCCGCCGGCGATCCCGCTCTCTACCGAAGAAATGGATGCGGTGTTTGCACTGCCGTTTCAGCGTGTCCCGCATCCTTCCTACGGTAAGGCGATCATTCCGGCCTATGACATGATTCGCTTTTCGATCAATATCATGCGCGGGTGTTATGGCGGTTGTTCCTTCTGTTCGATCACTGAGCACGAAGGCCGGATCATTCAGAGCCGTTCGGAGGAATCGATTGTCAAAGAGATCGAGGAGATCCGCGATAACGTGCCGGGGTTTACCGGCGTGATCTCCGATCTGGGCGGCCCGACGGCGAATATGTATATGCTGCGCTGCCAGTCGCCGCGCGCCGAGCAGAGCTGCCGGCGGGCTTCCTGCGTTTATCCGGCAATCTGTCCGCATATGGATACCAACCATGAGCCGACCATCAAGCTTTATCGGCGCACCCGCAGTCTGAAAGGGATCAAGAAAATTCTCATCGCTTCCGGCGTCCGTTACGATCTGGCGGTGGCCGATCCGCGCTATATCAAGGAGCTGGCCGAGCATCATGTCGGCGGATATCTGAAGATCGCCCCTGAGCATACCGAGGACGGGCCGCTGTCGAAAATGATGAAGCCGGGAATGGGCAGCTATCATCGTTTCAAGGCGCTTTTTGACCATTATTCAGAGCAGGCGGGAAAACAACAGTATTTGATCCCCTATTTTATTTCCGCGCATCCCGGAACCGAGGATAAAGATATGGTCAATCTGGCGCTGTGGCTGAAAAAGAATCGTTTCCGATTGGATCAGGTGCAAAACTTTTACCCTTCGCCATTGGCAAATGCGACTACCATGTATTACAGCGGTAAGAATCCGCTCGGCAAGGTGGATTACAAAAGCGAGGACGTGGTGGTGCCGCGGGGCGAACGCCAACGCCGTCTGCATAAAGCGCTGCTGCGTTATCACGATCCGGCGAACTGGCCGTTGCTGCGCGACGCGCTGACCGCGATGGGGCTGAAACGCCTGATTGGAAACCGGCCCGATTGTCTGATCCCCGCCCAGGCGCCGGGAGAACGCGCCGCTGCGCGCGCCGGCTCCGGCGCAAAAGGCCGCGCGCCCGCTCGACCGGCGTTGACCCGTTTTACCGCGCCGGCCGTAGCCGACAAACCCGCCGGCAAACAAGCGGCGCCGGGCGGTAAAAATACCGCAACCGGCAGAGATGGCAGGTCAAAAAACAAGCCGGTCAAACAGGGTAGAAAAACACGTTAAGATCGCAGCCGCCCGGCGATCGGTCATGCCGGCGCGGGCATCATACGCAGGGTGATGCCCCAGAAAATCAACGCCGACAGGCTGACGGCGGCGCCGAGCATGCAGACGCCCGTCCAGCCGGCAGAGTCATAGACCAGAGTGGTCGCCATCGCGCCCAGCCCGCTGCCGACGCTGTAAAACAGCATATAACACCCCACCAGTCGGCTATGGGCATCCGGGCGGGTATTGAAAATCATGTTTTGGTTAGCCACATGAATAGCCTGAACCGCGAGATCCAGCGCGATAATACCGATGATCAACGCATACAGCGAAGAGAGCGTCAGCCCCAGCGGCAGCCACGCCGCCAGCAACAATAACAGGGCGCATCCGCTGACCCATTGTCCTCGCCCTTTATCCGCCCAGTCGCCCGCCTTGACGGCGGCCAGCGCGCCGAGTACGCCCGCTAAACCAAAGGCGCCGATCGCGGTGTGGGAAAGAGAATATGGCGCGACGCTCAGCGGCAACACCAGCGCGCTCCAGAATATGTTCAGGGCGGCGAACATCAACAGAGCGATGCCGCCGCGTATTTGCAACGCGCGCTCCTCGCGCAGCAGCGCCAGCATAGAGATCAGCATCGCCGGATAGGATAAGCGCCGTGCGGGCGGGGACTGATGCGGCAGCGCGCGCCACAGCGCGACGGCCAGCAATAACATCAGCAGGGCGGAAAAGAGATAAACGCCGCGCCAGCCCGTTAAATCGCTAATCATGCCTGACATCACGCGCGCCAGCAGCAGGCCGATCACCACGCCGCCCTGCGCCGCGCCGACGACGCGTCCACGCTCCTGTGGCGCCGCCGCGCTCGCGGCATAAGCGATCAGTCCTTGCGTCATTGCGGTACCCAGCATCCCGACGGCCAGCATGCCGGCCAGTAAATAAACCGGCGAGGTCGTCAGCCCGACCGCAAGCAGCGCCGCTGTCAGCGCGCCAAGCTGGGCTAGCATTAAATGACGCCGGTTGACGAGATCGCCCAACGGCACCAGCAGCAATAACGCCAGCGCGCAGCCGACCTGGGTGGCGGTGATGACGCCGCCGATCGCCGCGGCGCCGATGTTAAAATCCGCCGACAGCGCGTCTAACAACGGTTGCGCATAATAGACGTTCGCCACGCTGAGCCCGCAGGCGGCCGCCAGCAAGAGCACTTTCAGGCGTGGCATGGCCGGCGGCGCGGGAGCGGGTAAGATTGATACGGCAATACGATTTTCTGTGGTCATGATACTATTCCGCATAGCAATGAGTTTCAAAATGCAACTGATTGCAGGGTAGTTATTGTGGTTTTAAAATGCAACTAAATTGAGCGGCGTCAGTGAAAAACCAGCCGGCTGGCGCGGAGTCTGATAAGACGGAAACGGGATAAGAGAACGATGGTGAAACGCAAAAGTATGAAAGAAGATGCGTGTCCGGTGGCGCGTGCGCTGGATGTGATCGGCGATCGCTGGTCGTTGCTGATTATCCGCGATGCGTTTGACGAGCGTCGACGTTTCAGTGATTTTCAGCGTAGCCTGGGGGTGGCGCGAAATATTCTTACCGATCGTCTGCGCCGTCTGGTGGACGAGGGGATTCTGACGGTTCGGCCCGCGTCCGATGGTTCGGCCTATCAGGAATATGTGCTGACGCCAAAGGGGGTTCAGCTTTTCCCGTTGTTGGTCGGATTGCGGCAGTGGGGGGAGCGAAATCTGTTTGAACAAGATGAGCCGCGTTCGCAGTTGCTGGATCGGCAAACCGGCAAGCCTCTGCCGGTTATGACGCCGCGCTCCGCCGAGGGGCGTTTATTGGCGGCGCGGGATACCTACGTTCAGAAGGTCGACTGAGACGCCGACAGATGACGGGAGGATAGGTGGAAACAGACAACGATCTTGGCGCCATCGCGCGTTATTTGAAGAAGCTGCACGTACTGACGTTATGCGCGGGTGAAAATTCGGATTTATGGTGTGCGAGTTGCTTCTACACTTATGACGAACAGCAGGTCGCTTTTTATGTGATGACGGAATTGCACACTCGCCATGGCGAACTGATGTCGCGGCAACCGCAGATCGCCGGGACGGTAAGCGGCCAGCCGAAAAGCGTCATGCTGATTAAAGGCGTACAGTTCCGCGCGCGCGCGGAACGACTGGAAGGGGAGGACGAACAACAGGCTCGGACAGCTTACAATCGGCGTTTCCCGATCGCCAGAGCGGCGCATACGCCCATCTGGCGCTTGTATCTGACGGAATTGAAGATGACGGACAACACGTTGGGATTCGGAAAAAAGCATCGCTGGCAGCGTTAGTCGTTGGCTGCCGGCAACAGGGGGAGAAGTATGAGCCGGATATTGCTATTGGGAGCGACGGGGCTGGTAGGGAATGAATTGTTGCAGCTATTGAAGGCCAACAACCGGGTGGAAGTGATTTATGCGCCGACCCGTAAACCTTTGCCGCCATCGGAAATCGTGGTTAATCCGCATGATCCAGATCTGTCGGCGGCGTTTTCCCAGATTACCGAGCCTATTGATATCGCGTTTTGCTGTCTGGGATCGACCATCAAGGCGGCAGGCAGTAAACAGGCGTTTCGTCATGTGGACTACACGCTGGTGGTGGAGGGGGCAAAAGCGGCTTTGGCATTGGGCGCGAAACAGTTGCTGGCGGTCAGCGCCCTTGGCGCGAGTGCGAATTCGCTTTTCTTTTATTCGCGGGTGAAGGGCGAAACCGAGAAAGCGTTACGCGGGCAGGGATGGCAGCATCTGACCTTGGCCCGGCCGTCGCTATTATTGGGGAAAAGGCGGGAGAACCGTCCTTTGGAGAGTCTGACTGCGCCGCTACTGCGTATTTTCCCGGCGAAATGGCGGGCTATCGAAGGGAAGACGGTAGCGCAAGCGTTATTGAACCAGGCTTTTTCTCCCGAGCCCAAACCAAAGGTAACGATTTTGGAGTCAAATCGGTTACGCGCGCTGGGCAAGCAGAATGCATTCTTGTAGCAGGCGAACGCAAAGATTAGCGCAGGTAGTGGATAACCTGATTACTGCTGCCTCGCCAGATCAGGGCGGGATCTTTGAGATCCTGCACAAATTTGCCGTCCACCAGCACGTTAATCAGCGATACCACCTGCTGTTGCGCTTCGGTCAATTCGGCGAGCACGTAGCCCGTCCAGACCCATATGTCTTTACCCGGACACTCCGTGCGTATCCGCCGTACCAGTTGCAGAATAGCGGGAACGTTCTGCGGGTGAAGCGGATCGCCGCCAGACAGCGTAATCCCCTGGCGGGGAATCTCGGTATCCTGAAGATCGGTGATGATCCGGTCCTGTAGCGCCTGGGTAAACGGTTGGCCGGAGTTGAGCCGCCAGGTGCTTTTGTTGTAGCAACCGGGGCATTGGTGTACGCACCCTGACACAAACAACGTGCAGCGCGTTCCGGGACCGTTGACCACATCAACCGGGTAATACTGGTGATAATTCATGGCGTCTTTTACTACCGTAATGGGGCTTATCGCAATGTATCGCGGTTCGTCACGTCCGCGGGGAGATATCTCCGGCAAGGGCGGCTTGCCGGAGTGCGACGAGATCTATCCGGCGTAAATTAACCGAGTTGCCCGTTGCCTAAGTGTTTGATCCGGCGTTTGACTTCTTCCTGCTTACCGGCGTTGAACGGGCGGGCGTCCGGGCTGCCGAGGTAGCCGCAAACCCGCCGGGTAACGGATACGCGCGACGAATCGTGATTGCCGCATTTCGGGCAGGTAAACCCCTTGCTGGTACACTCGAACTCGCCGGTGAAGCCGCATTCGTAGCATTCATCGATCGGCGTATTGGTGCCGTAATAAGGTACGCGGTTGTAGCTGTAATCCCAGACGTCTTCCAGCGCCTTCAGGTTATGTTGCAGGTTGGGATACTCGCCGTAGCAGATGAAGCCGCCGTTCGCCAGATGCGGGTAAGGCGCTTCGAAGTCGATTTTCTCGTACGGGTTGACCTTCTTCTCCACATCCAGATGGAAGCTGTTGGTGTAATAGCCTTTGTCCGTCACGCCTTTGATCACGCCGAATTCGGCGGTATCCAGACGGCAGAAGCGATCGCACAGGTTTTCGCTCGGCGTGCTGTACAGGCTGAAGCCATAACCGGTTTCTTCTTTCCATTGGTCGGTCGCTTTTTTCAGGCGCGCGACGATAGCCACCGCTTTTTCACGCAGCGTGTCATTATCGAATACGTGTACCTCGTTGCCGAACAGCGCGTTGATGGTTTCGTGGATGCCGATGTAACCCAGAGAAATGGACGCGCGCCCATTTTTGAAGATCTCCGCCACGCTGTCGTCCGCTTTTAAGCGCACGCCGCAGGCGCCTTCCATATACAGAATCGGCGCGACGCGCGCCTTCACGTTCTCCAGCCGGGCGATACGCGTCATCAGCGCTTTTTTCGCCAACGCCAAACGCTGGTCGAGCAGCGTCCAGAAGCGGTTTTCATCGCCGTCGGCTTCCAGCGCGATACGCGGCAGGTTCAGGCTGATGACCCCAAGATTGTTGCGGCCGTCGTGGATTTGCTCGCCGTTTTCCTCGTAGACGCCAAGGAAGCTGCGGCAGCCCATCGGCGTTTTGAATGAGCCGGTCACTTCAACGACCCGATCGTAATTCAGAATATCCGGATACATGCGCTTGCTGGCGCATTCCAGCGCCAGTTGCTTGATGCTGTAATTCGCATCGCCAGGCTTACGGTTCAGCCCGTCGCGCACGGCAAACACCAGTTTGGGGAATACCGCCGTTTTGTGATTTTTGCCTAACCCGGCGATACGATTGCGCAGAATCGATTCCTGGATCAATCTGGATTCCCAACTGGTACCCAGCCCAAAACCGAAGGTGACGAACGGCGTCTGGCCGTTGGCGGTATGCAGGGTGTTGACTTCGTACTCCAGGGACTGGAAGGCGTCGTAACACTCTTTTTCCGTCCGGGTGCGGGCATAGCCTTCCTCATCGGGAATATGCCATTCCCGCGCCACGGCCTGATGCTTTTTATGGCTGGCGGCGACGAACGGCGCCAGAATTTCATCGATGCGGTTAATCGTCGTGCCGCCGTAAATATGGCTGGCGACCTGAGCAATGATCTGCGCGGTGACGGCGGTGGCGGTAGAAATCGATTTCGGCGGTTCGATTTCCGCGTTGCCCATCTTGAATCCTTTGGTCAGCATGCCGCCGAGGTCAATCAGCATGCAGTTGAACATCGGGAAAAAGGGCGAGTAATCAAGATCGTGGTAGTGGATCTCGCCGCGCTCATGGGCAAGCACCACATCACGCGGCAGGATATACTGTTTGGCGTAGTGTTTGGCCACGATGCCGGCCAGCAGATCGCGCTGGGTAGGGATGACTTTACTGTCTTTATTGGCGTTTTCGTTCAGCAAAGCCATATTGCTCTGCTCCACCAGCCCGCGGATCTCCTGGTTCAGCCGGCCGTGGCGTTCGCGCGCGATATCGCGGTCATGGCGATATTCTATATAGGTACGCGCCAGCTGCTTGTATTTGCCGGACATCAACAGATTTTCAACTGCATCCTGGATATGGCGAATATCTACGCGTCGTTTATCCTGCATTTGTTGGGCGACGGCGGCGGCCACGGTCGCACAGTAATCAGAATCGTCGATACCAGCAGCTTGTGCCGCTCGCTCTACGGCCTCTTTGATACGAATTTCATCAAAAGGTACCTGGCAGCCATCCCGTTTAATCACTACTGGTTTCACGTTCTGTTCCTCTGTTGATGTTATCCACAGGTAAACCACAGCGGTAAATAAAGAAGGTCCGCTGTGGATGACATTGTGGATAACCACTATATATGGATATTTTTAATATAATAGACCCTATATGTAGTTCTTGGTTCGAGAAAGTACGCGTTTTGTTGATCTAAAACAAAGAATTCAGAACTCAGCCGAAAGGCTGCTCAGCGCGCATTTTTTGTACAGTTAAAGGCGCTTGATTTGGCTCATTTTTTTGGATGGGGTCAACATGTTGCATTTTTGAAGAAGGCGTCAGCTTTTTTATTGCTGGCGCATTTTTGCGCTTGTCACTCGTTTTCAGCGATACCGGATATTACGTTCGATGATGGACGGCGGGTCGCCTGTCACCTTTACAGCGCCTGATATGCGGCGCTCCGTTTTCCCTTATCGCTCAGCAACCGGAAAAGGCGGGAGCTGGCGAAACGTATTCAGCAGCCCTTCCGACCACGCCTTGCGGATCTTGATGAAGTAGTCATCGCTTTCGGTGATACGTTGCTGCCCGCCGGCATCGAAACTGTCCGCACGATAAATCATCACGTCCAGCGGCAGCCCCACCGACAGGTTGCTGCGCAGGGTTGAGTCAATGGAGATCAGCGCGCAGCACATCGCCTGTTCGAGCGGCGTATCCATGCTCAGCACCCGGTCGATAATCGGTTTCCCGTATTTGCTCTCGCCAATCTGAAAATACGGCGTGTCTTTGGTGGCCTCGATAAAGTTGCCTTCCGGGTAAATATGGAACAGCCGCGGCTCTTCGCCGCTAATCTGGCCGCCGAGAATAAGGTTGCAGCCGAAATTGGTATTGCTGCCGCTTTGCTGGGATTGACTGTCGCGGTAGATCACTTCGCGCACGGTTTCTCCCAGCAGCATCGCCGCATCGTACATGGAGTCGGCCTGCAACAGGTTCGGCGTTTCCTGCGCCTCGATGCGCGCGCTAAGCAGGCTGATGATGCTTTGCGTGGTGGCCAGATTGCCGGCGGATTGGATCACCAGAACGCGTTGACCCTCATCATGAAAAACATGAAGTTTTTTGAAAGTCGCAATATGATCGACTCCGGCATTGGTACGGGAATCTGAAGCAAACACTAAACCGTCGGACAGACGCATGGCCACACAGTACGTCATAACCACCTTCTCGTTAAAAATTTACTGTTGCTGCTGTACCTGCTGTTGTCGTTCAAACAGCCGGACTTCAGCCTCGGAAAACATCTCTTCACATCCGCCGCCGACCCGCGTACCGCGAACCGGACAGGCATCAAGATAATCCATGCCGACCGCCAACAGCAAATGCTGATTGAGCTGACAGGTATTGTTCGTAATATCAAAACTTTGCCAGCGATCATTGAGCCACGCCTGCGCCCAGGCGTGCATAGCCACATGCTGCGTATCCTCACTGTAGACATAGCCGCTGGCATAGCGGGCGGGGATATTCAGGCTGCGGCAGCAGGCCAGAAAAACATGGGTATGATCCTGACAGACGCCCTTTTGCATGGCGAACGCTTCGGCCGCGGTGTCCTGCACCTGCGTTGCGCCGGGAGTATACGGCATTTTCAAGCGCAATTCCGTCATCAATGCGATCAGACTTTCTTCGGGCGACGCCGGCTGATAATAACGCCTGGCGAATTCGCGGATATTGCGATCGGCCTCCGTCAGCGGCGTGGCGCGCAAGAACACCAGCGGCGAGAGCGTATCGGTCTCGCTGTGATAATAAGGTTCTTCTGCGTTATCGGCGATTTCCACCACGCCTTGAGCGTGAATGGTGATGTCGCGATGCGGCATGTCGAGGGTCAGCACATGCATGATGTTGCCGTAGGTATCGGTGGTGGCGACGGCCGAAGCGGGCAGCGTCAGGTTCCACGACTGAATCTGCTGACGGGCTGAATTCTGCGGCGTCAGGCGCAGATACTGGGTGCTGAACTTCACTTCCTCATCGTAACGATAATGCGTCAGGTGATTAATGGTCAGTTTCATAGCGCCTCCAGATAGGTGTGACGGATACTGTCAGCCAGTTCATTGATTTTAATTAAAAAGTGCTTCAGATAGGCGTCCAGCCCCTCTTCCATAATGTCGTCCATCGTGCTGAAACGCAGCTCGACGTTCAGAAGATGGGCCAGGCGTCGGGGCTCTTTGGCCCGCTTGCTGCCGATGGCCTCCAACTGCTGCACCAGATCGTCCACGCAGGCGTGCAGCGAACGCGGCACATCCTCACGTAATATCAGCAGTTCGGTCACGGTTTCACGGCTGATCGGCTGGCGATAGATGCTATGGTAGGCCTCGCGGGCGCTGACCGCCCGCAGCAGCGTATCCAGCCGGTAATATTCACGCACGGGATCCGGGTCGCTATTCAACTGCTGGTTTTTCAAATCGAGCAGTTGCGCGGTGGCGTAGGCGCGTTCGATCAGCGTGCCGAGCCGGATAAAGTTTTGCGCGTCGCCGCGCAGCAAGGTGCCGAACATCGCGCCCCGGAACAGGTGCGCGCGCTCCTTAACCCAGTCGAAGAAGGCGTCAATGCCGATTTTATCCACCCCCTGATAGCGCAGGTTGCGAATATCGATCCGGGTGGCGTTGATGCATTCCCAGATTTCGGAAGAGAGACTGCCGCGCACGGCGTGGGCGTTATTCCAGGCCATCTCGATGCAGTTATAAATACTGCTGGGGTTTTGGCTGTCCAGCGCGAAGAAATTCAGCAGGTTGTTCATGGAGAAACGCGAATAACGTTCCTGAAACAACTCATGCGTATAGGTCAGGTTCAGCGGTAGCGCCAAATCGCGCTGCTGCTGGCTGTGACGCGGCATCATGGACAGCTTGTAGGTCACGTCCAGAACCCGGGCGAGGCTTTCGGCCCGCTCCAGATAACGGGCCATCCAATAGAGTTCACTGGCTGTACGGCTTAACATTATTCATCCTCCTCCATGACCCAGGTATCTTTGGTGCCGCCGCCTTGCGAGGAGTTGACCACCAATGAACCTTCCGTTAATGCGACGCGGGTCAGACCGCCGGGAATCAGGCGGATCTCTTCCCCTGACAGCGCGAACGGGCGCAAATCGATATGGCGGGGAGCCAGTCCGTCTTCCACAAAGGTCGGGCAGGTGGAGAGCGCCAGCGTTTCCTGAGCGATATAATTGTGCGGATTCGCCAACAGGCGCTGGCGGAAATCCTCGATTTCCCGACGCGTCGCCCGCGGGCCGACCAACATGCCGTATCCTCCCGCGCCGTGTACTTCTTTCACCACCATGCTATCCAGGTTGTTGAGTACATGGCTCAACGCTTTGGGATCGCGGCATTGCCAGGTCGGGATATTGCCCAAAATCGGTTCTTCAGACAGGTAGAAGCGGATCATCTCCGGGACGTAAGGATAGATGGACTTATCATCCGCGACGCCGGTGCCGATGGCGTTCGCCAGCACCACGCCGCCGGCGCGGTACACCGACAGCAGACCGGGGACGCCCAGCATGGAGTCCGAGCGGAACGCCAGCGGATCGAGGAACGCGTCATCCACCCGGCGATAAATGACGTCCACCCGGCACGGGCCTTCGGTGGTGCGCATGTAGACCGCGCCTTCTTTCACAAACAGATCGGCGCTTTCCACCAGTTCGACGCCCATCTGCTGAGCGAGGAAACTGTGTTCGAAATAGGCGCTGTTGAATCGCCCCGGCGTCATCACCACCACGGTGGGGTCGTCGACCAGCGTGCTTTCCCGCAGCGTTTGCAGCAGATAGCTGGGGTAACGTTCGACGGGGGCGATATGCTGTCTGGCGAAGAGATCCGGATAGAGCCGCATCATCATTTTGCGGTTTTCCAGCATGTAGGACACGCCGGAAGGGGTGCGCAGGTTATCCTCCAGCACGTAATAATTACCATCGCTGTTGCGCACCATATCGATACCGGTGATATGGGCGTAAATGTTGTTGTGTAAATGCACCCCCTGCATACAGGGTTGGTATTGCTCGTTCGCCAGCACCTGTTCGCTGGGAATAATACCGGCTTTAAGAATATGCTGTTGATGATAGATATCGTACAAAAAGGCATTCAGCGCTTGTACCCGCTGGCGAATGCCGAGATCGAGCAGGCGCCATTCGTGAGCGGGAATAATGCGCGGGACGCTGTCGAAAGGAATTAAACGTTCGGTGCCGCCTTCTTCGCCATAGACGTTGAAGGTGATGCCTACGCGGTGAAACAACAGTTCAGCCTGCTCTTTTTTTTGTCTGATTGCCTGTTGATCGGTCTGTTGCAGCCATTGCCAATAGGAATTGTAGTGTTGGCGTTGTTCGCCTTCTGCGGAAAGCATCTCGTCATAGTAAGACGGTATTGGAAGCGTCATTTTTATCATTGTCATCCTCTGGCATCACGCTGAAAAAGTGATAACAGGATGATGCATAAAATGCGCCATATTGAAAAAACGGGCGAATGTGCCGGTATTGCCATTTTTTCGCACTGCGCTGGTGCGTGGCTTTCCATGAATGCACTATTTCGGTGGGGCGAGAAAACGTCATGGCGAGCAAGGGAGGGGAAAACGGCTGGGAACGTTTCTCAATAAAGCAATGCGTCGGCCTGCGGCGTGGCGGGCAAAAAACCACCCGCCGGCAACAAGACGCCACTAAAGGGTGCGTCTTTGGGGCATGATGCTCAATAATGGGGCTTAGCGACGTACCGCGATCGCTTCAATTTCGATTTTTACATCTTTGGGCAGACGAGCGACTTCGACGCAGGAACGGGCGGGAAACGGCGCATTATGTTCGCTAAAGAAAGCCTCATAGGCGGCGTTGACGGTGGTGAAATCGTTCAAATCTTTAACGAATACCGTCGTTTTAACGATATCGGAAACTTTCAGACCGGCGGCTTCCACAATGGCCTGAACGTTAGCCAGAGACTGGCGCGCCTGAGCCGTCACGTCATCGGCGACCAGACCGGTTTTCGGATCGACGGGGATCTGGCCGGAAGTGATGATAAGGCTGCCCAGATCGACGCCCTGAACATAAGGGCCAATGGCTGCCGGAGCGTGTTCGGTGCTGATGTTGCGTGACATAGTATCTCCTTGTGTGACGTATCAATAACGCGAAGATGCCATTATTCAAAAAAGCGCCGCCTCAGGCAATGATTGCGAGCGGAACGCGCCGAAGAAACCGTCGGCGCGTTCTTTTATGATTAATATCAAAGGGCGGAATCAGTGATTCTGCAATACCGCCTGCCGCTCAAATTCTTTTTCGCAGTATTTACACTTCAACTGCACTTCGCCTTCGCGCAGCTTCACGCGGAATGAGGATGAAACCGGCTCTGTGCGGCTGATGCAGTTGCTGTTCGGGCAGGTTAAGACATCGTCGATGTGATCGGGCAGCGTCGGCGCCAGTTTGCGCACCACATTGTAGTCATCGATCTGGTTTACCGTGGCCTGCGGCGCATATATCGCCAGTTGGTTCGCCTGCTGTTCGGTGAGGAAAACATTTTCGATTTTGATCAGATCCTTGCGGCCAAGCTGGTTGGAGGGCAGGTTCAGGCCGATGGTAATACGCTGGTCCGTCGCGGTCAGTTTGAATAAGGTCAGCAGCTTAAAGCCCACCTGCGCGGGGATGTGGTCGATAACCGTGCCGCGTTTGATGGCTTCCACCTGTAATTTATTATCGTGAGTCATGACTATTCCTCTTTTCTCTCACAGAACCAGTTCGCGATTCAATACCATCGCCAGCAGCGCCTGACGGGCGTAAATACCATTTCCCGCCTGTTGGAAGTAGTAAGCGTAGGGGGTTTTATCCACGTCAGTGGTGATTTCGTCAATGCGCGGCAGCGGGTGCAGCACTTTCAGGTTGGCGCGCGCGTGGTCCAGATCGGCGGCCCGCAGAATGAACTGCGCCTTGATGTTGATGTATTCGGACGGGTCCAAACGCTCTTTCTGTACCCGGGTCATGTACAGAATATCCAGATCGGCGACCACGTCCTCAATGCTGCTGTGCAGGCTGTAGGTAATGTTTTTTTCTTCCAGCATTTTCAGAATGTAATCCGGCATCGCCAGCGCATCCGGGGCGATGAAGTAGAAACGGTTGCCCTCGAATTTCGCCAGCGCCTGGGTAAGCGAGTGAACGGTGCGGCCGTATTTCAGGTCGCCCACCATGGCGATATTGATGTTGCTCAGGCGGCCCTGGGTTTCTTGTATGGTGAACAGGTCGAGCAGCGTTTGCGTCGGATGCTGGTTGGCGCCGTCGCCGGCGTTGAGTACCGGAATACCGCCGGAAAATTCGGTGGCGAGGCGGGAGGCGCCTTCCTGGGGATGACGCATGACGATCGCATCCACATACTGGCTGATGACCGAGATGGTGTCGGCCAGCGTTTCGCCTTTTTTGCCCAGCGAGGTGTTGCTGCTGTCGGCAAAGCCAACGACGGAGGCGCCCAGGCGGTGCATGGCGGTTTCAAAAGATAACCGGGTGCGCGTTGACGCCTCGAAAAAACAGCTGGCGATCACTTTGTGTTTTAACAACTCGGGTTGGGGATTCGCTTTCAGACTGGCGGCAACCTGCAATGCCAGTTCCAGATCCTCGCGACTGAGATCGTTAATTGAAATGACATGTTTTTGATAAAGCGGATTGACCATTTTTATATTTTCTCCCAACGGTTAGGCCTGATAAGCAGATATTCGCCACAAACGACGGCTCGAAGGGTGACCGCCAGGGATGGCTGGCCACAAAAAAAAAGCCCCTCAACGAGGGGCTTTTTTATGAACGATCGGTCAAGCAATGGAAGGAAAACGCCTGCCGGCTGCCGGACGGCAGTTGTGGTTGATAACCAGCATGAACGGCGAATTTTTTTATGCAGCGGCGCATGTTCCCTCCCGGCAAATTGTCGGGAATTATACGCTCAGAAGAGGCCAATTCAAGCGTGAAACCTGATTTTTTTACAATCCCGCACCCCGTGATTCCCAATGCCGTCATCCCGCAGTTCCAATACCGTCATCCCCGCGTCAGTAGGCGGGGATCTGCCGCTGGAACCGTGAATAGCCCTTGACTGATTCCCGCCTGCGCGGGAATGACAGCAACACCCGATCCCCGCCAGCGCGGGGATGACGGGACGGGAGTATTGCAAGGGGGGACGGGGAAAGCGTGGCTGATAACGCCGGCGTTCCTCTCCGATATATCAACCGGCAGAATCAATCCTGACTCAGCGTCGCCACCATCACGGCTTTAATGGTGTGCATGCGGTTTTCCGCCTGATCGAACACGATGCTGTGCGCGGACTCGAACACCTCATCGGTGACTTCCATACCGCCATGCAGGCCGTACTGTTCGGCCATTTGTTTGCCGAGCGTGGTCTGGTCGTCATGAAACGCCGGCAGACAGTGCAGGAATTTCACCTGTGGATTACCGGTCGCGGCAATCATCGCCATGTTGACCTGATAAGGTTTCAGCAGGGCGATACGTTCCTGCCAGACTTCCTTGGGTTCGCCCATGGATACCCAGACGTCGGTATAGATGTAGTCGACATCGGCCACGCCGGCGGCGATATCCTCCGTCAGGGTGATGTTGCCGCCGGTTTGTTTGGCGACCGCCTGACACTCCGCCACCAGTCCCGCTTCCGGCCAGCAGGCCCTGGGCGCGATCAGACGTAAATCGAGCCCGGTCAAGGCGGCGGCTTCCAGCATGGTATTGCCCATATTGTTACGGGCGTCGCCCACGTAGGCCATTTTCATCTCCGACAGCGGTTTGGCCGGTAAATGTTCCTGCATCGTCAGCAGATCCGCCAGCAGTTGCGTCGGATGGAATTCGTCCGTCAGCCCGTTCCAGACCGGGACGCCGGCATATTGCGCCAGCGTTTCGACGATTTGCTGGCCGTAGCCGCGATACTGAATGCCGTCGTACATTCTTCCCAGGACGCGCGCCGTATCCTTGATGGATTCTTTATGGCCGATTTGACTGCCGCTCGGCGCCAGGTAGGTCACCTGCGCTCCCTGATCGTATGCAGCAACTTCGAAAGAGCAACGCGTACGGGTTGAATCTTTTTCGAAGATGAGTGCGATGTTTTTGCCATGCAAACGGCGGACTTCTTTGCCGCTTTTTTTATCGGCTTTCAGTTCCGCCGCCAGGGCCAAAAGGTTGGCGATGTCCACTGGCGAAAAATCCATTAATCTTAAAAAATGACGCTTGTAAAATGACTTCATGACGCATATCTCCAGACTGATCAATGCTAATGATTGAATTAAAATTCACTTTATATGTGTAATTATTCAAATTCAAGTGCCAGAGGCAAACTTTATGGTGGAGACGGCCGCAGGGCTGTGGGAGAATGGCGCAATATTACGTCGGTTAATGAGGACTGAGGAATGGCAAACCGCGAATTGCTGGAAGAACAACGTGAAGAAACACGGCTGATCATCGAAGAACTGCTGGATGACGGCAGCGATCCGGATGCGCTTTATACCATTGAGCACCATTTCTCGGCCGAGAAATTCGACGTGCTGGAAAAAGTCGCCGTAGAGGCGTTCAAGCTGGGCTATGAAGTGACGGATGCGGAAGAGCTGGAAGTGGAAGACGGCGTTCTCTTGATGTGCTGCGACGCGATCAGCGAAGTATCGTTGAATGCGGAGGCGATCGACGCTCAGGTGGAACAGCTTCTGACGCTGGCTGAACAGTATGGCGTGAACTATGACGGCTGGGGTACCTACTTTGAAGATCCCGATGGCGAAGAAGGCGAGGAAGGGGACGACGAAGACTTCTATGACGAAGACGATGACGGAAAACGTCATTAAGCATGAGTTTCTTAGCGCCGTGGGGAAAACCCACGGCTGAGCTGGCTGACATCCTGTCCGCAATTGTCGCGAAATCCCATTACCGCATTTTCCCCATCCGTTTATTCCACGCCGTTGAACCCGCAACGATCCTGAGCGCGCACAAAGGGAAAAGAGGGAGGACGGGATGACGCTACAGCGTTTTCAGCATGTTCACTTCACAATCGGTGTGTCGGGTATTGCCCATGGCGTGGGGGATATGTTCGAAGCCCAGCGACTGGTACAAGCGGATGGCGCTGGTTAAATGCGCGGTCGTTTCCAGATAGCAGCGGCGGAAACCGTGTTGACGGGCAAAATCCAGCGCCAGCAAAGCGAGTTGTCTGGCCAGTCCCTTGCCGCGCAGAACCGGTAAAAAATACATTTTTTGCAGTTCGCACACATCCGCATCGCCGCCTGTCAGCGGCGCGATGCCGCCGCCGCCGACGACTTCACCTTCATACTCCAGTATCCAATAGGCGCTGTCCGGCTGACTGTACAGTTCAAACAGGCTATCCAGATTCGGGTCGGATACGGTGTAGCCTTTGTCGGCCGTCAAATTGAATTCAGCGGACACGCGGCGGATAACACGAGCGATAGCCGCGTTGTCTTGCGCCGCGATCGGACGAATTCGATAGTTGGCGGGGATGGCGGTTGTCATGATATTTACTCTTGTTGTTGCGGTCTCGGGTTCACACCAGTGCTGGCGATTGTAATACCATTGAATCCTGATTTGATGCAATGACCGATTGCTGCCGACGGGGGCTAAGCGTAATGGCGATGCGGCGATGAACCGGCGCAAGACGAGAATGCGCCTACAGTACAGTGAAGCACGGCATAAAACGGATCGCCGTTTAGCTGGTTACCGGCGCGGCTGTACGGACCAAAAGGGTCATACAAGCGTGCCGTAGCGCTCTGTTATTATAAAATGGTTATATAAAATTCCGTCATAAATAAAATTATCGGAAAATAATATTTATTCATTATTAATATGCCGGGTTTCCCGGCATCTATTTCTAATAAAAATGCACATCAGCATAATTAATACGCCACGCGTTGTTTTATGGCGATCGCATGGCTTTTTTATCTGCGGCCCAGAACGCTTAACATGTTCACTTCCTTAAAGTATTTGCCTTTTATCTGATATCCGCGCGAATGAGATTCTTCTTATTTCAGAAATCCTGTTTTCGGTGTGAATATGTAACCAATCATTTAATTCTATGGTACAAAAATAATGACAAGGATTGCTCCTTTCGATTATTTGTATAAAAAAATCAAATCATTAAATAACTCTCGCCGTTCAGGAACGTATTTTTTACGTTATTTGCTATTAACGGTTCCTTTACCTTTCTTTGCAATGCCGGCGAATGCGGCCGATCAGATCGATAACCGGCAGATTAACCAGCAGCAGATCAATCAACAGGAACGGCAGCGGGCGCAGGAGCGCCAATTGACGCCGCAGGCGCCGGATGTTCGTTTACAGCAGCCCGGTTCTTTTCTGACTCGCCTGCATTTCCCGGTGGAAATGACCCGGTGCTTCCCGATCAAAAAAGTCGAACTGCATGGCACTCAGGCGTTCCCAGGCTGGCTGCCGTTGCAGCGGCTGGCCGATCAGGCGGTGGATCATTGTCTGGGCGCGAAAGGGATCAATTTGCTGATGAGCGCTTTGCAGAACCGTCTGATCGATCACGGCTATGTAACCGCGCGCGTTCTGGCGCCGGCGCAGGATCTGAACAGCGGTACGCTGACGCTTGCCATCGTGCCGGGCTACGTCCGCAGCGTGAAACTGACGGCGGACAGCGATGACTATATTCGGCTCTACAGCGCTTTTCCGGCGCATGAGGGGAACCTGCTCGACCTGCGCGATATCGAACAGGGGCTGGAAAATTTGCAGCGCCTGCCCACCGTACAGGCGAGCATGGAAATTATTCCCGGAGAACAACCGGGCGAGAGCGATATCGTCATTACCCGCAAGCAGGAAAAGATGTGGCGTCTCGGCCTGTCGCTCGATGACTCCGGCACCAGAAGCACCGGCCGCTATCAGGGGGGCGCCACGCTGTCGCTGGATAATCCCTTCTCACTCAGCGATCTCCTTTATGTCTCCGCCAGCCGCGATTTGCATGGCGAAGGCGGTAAGAGAAGCCGCAATTATATGGCGCATTACTCGGTTCCCTTTGGTTACTGGACGCTGGGCGTTACCGGCAGCGATTATGACTATCACCAGACGGTGGCCGGTTTAAATGAGGATTACCTGTACAGCGGCAAAAGTAAAAATCTCGATGTGCAGTTAAGCCGCGTGCTGCACCGCAGCAGCAGCCAGAAAACGACGTTTACCTATAACGTACTGGCGCGCGAAACCCGCAACTATATCAATGACACCGAGGTGGAGGTGCAGCGTCGCCAGACCGCCGCATGGCGCCTGGGGCTGCAACACCGTCACTATATCGGCCAGGCCACGCTTGACGCCGGCGTCAGCTACCAGCGCGGCACCCGTTGGTTCGGCGCGCGTCCTGCGCCGGAGGAGTTTGCCGGCGATGCCACCGCGCTCGGCAAAATTCTTGCGTTTAACGCCCAGCTTGACGTGCCTTTCACCATCGGCTCGCAGACGTTCCGCTACAACGTGCAGTACCTGCGCCAGATGAGCAACACGCCGCTGACTCCCCAGGATCAGTTCGCTATCGGCAACCGCTGGACGGTGCGCGGTTTTGATGGCGAACGCACGCTGAACGCCAGCAGCGGTTGGTATGTGCGTAACGATCTGGCCTGGCGGACGCCGTTGCCGAATCAGGAACTGTATCTGGGCGCCGATTACGGCGAAGTGAGCGGCGCGGTGACGGAGCAACTGGTCGGCAATCATCTGGCGGGCGGCGTCGCCGGTCTGCGCGGTTACGTACTCAATACCAGTTATGACCTGTTTGCCGGCGTGCCTTTCTCGAAACCGGACGGCTTTGAAACCGACCCCGTCACGCTTGGGTTCAACCTTCACTGGAGCTGGTAATGCGCGTCGGAAATTATGATATCAAAGCGCCGCTGATCCTGGGCGGCGAGGCGAACGAAGCGGAAGCGCTCGGCGCTTCCGTATGGCTGTGGATGCACTCGCCGTTGCATCGCGATGCGCCGTTACATGCGCTGCCGACGCTGCTGCTGCCCATCATCAAACGCCGGCAGTATGTATTGGTCGCCGAGCAGACGCGTCCGGTTTTCTTTCTGAGCTGGGCGTGGCTCAACCTGGAATCGGAAGCGCGCTACCTGACCCGTCCCGCCATCCATATGAAGGAAGAGGACTGGGACAGCGGCGATCGGATGTGGCTTTGCGACTGGATCGCCCCTTTCGGCCATACCGCCGAGATGAACAAACTGATGCGGGATGACATTTTCCCCGACCTCTGCGCCCGCGCGTTGTACCACCGCGGGCGGGAACGCGGTAAACGCGTGTTGATGTTCCACGGCGCGCGCGTAAGCCGCGAAGCGGCGGGAAACTGGCGTAAAGCGCACCCATTAACCATTGAACTGCCGGAAGTTTTTACAGGAAGGACACCGGGATGAACAAGAATCTGTATCGTATCGTTTTTAACAAAGCGCGCGGCATGCTGATGGTGGTGGCGGATATCGCCCGCTCCGGACGCGCCGGTTCTTCGCCTTCTTCCGGCATTGGGCATACGCATGCTCGTCTCATCGGCAAAGTCGGCGCGATCAGCTTCGGCATCTGGTTGGCGATGGGGGCGATACAGCCCGCGCAGGCGAATATTGTGGCTGACCGCGGCGCGCCGAAAAACCAGCAGCCGACCATTCTCAACAGCGCCAACGGCACGCCGCAGGTCAATATTCAGACGCCCTCCGCAGGCGGCGTCTCGCGCAACAATTTCAGCCAGTTCGATGTCGATCAGAAAGGCGTCATCCTCAATAACTCGCGGAAAAACACGCAGACGCAGTTGGGGGGAATGGTGACGGGCAACCCGTGGCTGGCCAAAGGCGAGGCCAAAATCATCCTCAATGAGGTCAACTCGCGCGACCCGAGCCGGCTGAATGGTTTTGTGGAGGTGGCGGGCAACAAGGCGCAGGTGGTGATCGCCAACCCGTCCGGCATTACCTGTAGCGGCTGCGGCTTTATCAACGCCAATCGCGCCACGCTCACCACCGGCCAGGTGCAGATGAACAACGGCAACATCACCGGCTATAACGTCGAGCGCGGAGAGGTGACGGTGGATGGCGCGGGAATGGATACCTCCGGCGCCGATTACACCGATATCATCGCCCGTTCGGTAAAAGTCAACGCCGGGCTGTGGGCAAAAGATTTGAAGGTCACCACCGGGCGCAACAAGGTTGATGCCGGGCATGACCGTATCGAACAAACCGCCGGCGATGCCGCCACCGCCCCGCAACTGGCGGTGGATACCTCCGCTCTCGGCGGCATGTACGCGGGTAAAATCCGCATGGTCGGCACCGAAAGCGGCGTGGGCGTGCGGAATGCGGGCGCCATCGGCGCGCAGGCCGGCAGCGTGGTGATTACCGCCGACGGGCGTATTGAAAACAGCGGGGCCATCGGCGCCGGCGGCGACGCGCAACTGGCGTCGAACAGCGGCATCAGCAATAGCGGCGCGATTCGCGCCGGGAATAACGCCGACATCCGGAGTAACGGCGCGCTCAGCAACAGCGGCTCCGTCATTGCGGGCAACAATGCGCAACTCCAGGCCGCCACGCTGACCAGCAGTAAGGGAAGCCTGCTGGCGGCAGGCGTGAAAGATAACGGGAAACTGGCGGATAAAGGCGATTTGCAATTGAGCGCCGGCGGCCAGTTGAACGCGCACGGCACGACGCTGGCGGGCGGCAACATCAGCGTCCGCGCTCAGGGGGCGGATCTCAGCGCCAGCCAGACGCAGGCAACGCAGGTTGAACTGGACGCCGGGAAAGGCAATCTCAACACGCAAAACGCTCAGGTTTACGCGCAGCGGTTGACGGCGAGTACCGACGGGCGACTGAACAACGATGGCGGTACGCTTAGCGCCGACGCGCTCACCCTTTCCGCGCAGAGCATGTCAAACCGGCAGGGCGAAATCGTCCAGACCGGCAGCGGCGATCTGTCGCTAAACCTGCCGGGCGCGCTGAATAACCGGCAGGGTAACATCGCCGCCAATGGCAACGTCGACTTAGACGTCCAGTCGCTTGACAATCAGAGCGGCAAGGTGCTGGCGGCGCAGAACGGCAGCCTGAAGGCGCAGGTGAAAGGCGCGCTGGATAACCGGAAAGGGACGCTGGCGGCGGTCGGGAATACGACCGTCAACGCCGACGCGCTCAACAATGAAGAAGGTCTGATCTCCGCTTCGACCGGCAAAGGCGAGATTCGCAGCCGACAGGCCGTCAACAACCGCAAAGGACGCATTGAGGCGTCCCAATCTCAGCGCATTGAATCCGCCGGGCTGGGGAATCAGCAGGGCGTGGCGCTGGCCGAGAAGCTCGATCTGGCGCTGAATGAGGGTACGCTTAATAATCAGTCCGGCATGCTGCTCTCTTATGGCGCGATGGGGATCAACAGCGGCGCGCTGGATAACCGGAACGGCTCGGTAATCAGCCGCGGCGCGCTGACCTACAAAGGTCTGACGGTGGACAACAGCAACGGGTTGTTCGGCTCGGAACAGGCGCTGGCGGCAGACTTCGCCACCTTCCTTAATGCAGGCGGTTCGATCAAATCCGGCGGCGGAATGACGCTTAACGCCGGCCAATGGCTGGACAACAGCGGCGGCGTCATCGGCGCGAATAACGCGTTCTCGCTTGACGCCGGCGAACTGCGCAACCGGCAAGGTACGCTGGTCAGCGGCGAGTCGGCGTTGATTAACGCCGATACTCTGGACAACCGGGGCGGACAACTGGCGGCGCAAACAGGGTTGACGCTTCGCGGCGGGCGGATCAACAACGACGACGGCGGTCTGATTCAGAGCGGCGGCGCGTTAGGCGTCAGCGTCGGCGAGCTCACTAACCGCAACAGCGGCGAGAAAGGCGGTTTGGTGAGTCAGGAGGCTATGACGTTGGCGACCGATTCTTTCGCCAATAGCCACGGCCTTATCCTTGCCGGCGACACCTTCTCATTGACCGGCGGCCAGTTTGACAACGCCTACGGGCAGTTGGTCGCCGCCAATGCGCTGACGTTCTCGTTAAGCGACGGACTGACGAACCGCGCCGGGCTGATTCAGGGCGGCAGCGTCGCGCTTGATGCTCAGGGGCAGGCGTTCGACAACTCCGCGGGGACGCTCAACAGCCTCGGCGAGCTGACGCTGAACAGCGGCGTAGTGAATAATCAGGGCGGTACGCTGGCGGCCAAAGGCGCGCTCGATCTGACGGCCGCGGATCTGGATAACCGCGGCAAGGGGCGTGTTATCGGTGAATCGAACGTCGGTTTGCATACCGGCAGGCTGCAAAACGGCGGCGGTCAGATTCAGTCGGTGGGCGATTTGTTGATCGATAACGCCAAAGGCGCGGTGGATAACGTCTCCGGGCTTATCCGCAGCGGCGCGAATCTGACCCTTAATGCGCTTAATTTGGTTAACCGCAACACCCAGGGCGCGAATCAGGGGCTGGAAGGCCAGACCGTCAACCTCAGCGCCAGCGGACTCAACAACCAGAACGGCAGCATCCTGGCCGATAGCGCGCTGACGATTAGCAATAACGGCGAGTTGAACAACAGCGCGGGGACGCTGGCCGCTGCCGGCGCGCTGAACGTGAACGGTTCGGGACTGAATCTCATCAACCGGGACGGCGTGGCGAAGGCCGGCGAGCAACTGGATATCCGGGCGAATAACATTGACGGCAGCGGGCAATTGCTATCGCTTGGCGACATGACGCTGCAAAGCAATCAGTCGTTCGCCAATAGCGGTACGACGATCGCCAACGGCGATGTCACGCTCGTCACGCCGGCAAGCATTACCAACAGCGGCAGTCTGCTGGCGGGAGGGACGCTCGATCTGCACGGCGGCGACCTGACGAATGCGGCCGACGGCGAAATCAATGCCGGAGAGAACCGGCTGAACGTCGACGGCACGCTGCTTAACTACGGACTGATTGACGGCGGCTACACGCGTCTTACCGCCGATACGCTCACCAACAGCGGCAGCGGGCGTATTTACGGCGATTTCATCGGCGTGCATGCGGTAACGTTCAACAACCTGGCTGAAAACGGCGCGGCGGCCACGCTTGCCGGGCGCGAACGCGTCGATATCGGCGTGCGGACGCTTAACAACAGCGGGCACGGCCTGATCTATAGCGCGGGCGATATGGCTATCGGCGGCGCGCTGGCGGCCAACGGCGCGGCGACCGGGCTGGCGGATACCATCAACAACCACAGCGCCACCATCGAGTCCGCCGGGAATATGACGATTGCCGCCGGGCAGATCAATAACATCAACGACAACTTTTCCACCGAGTTCGTCACCGTTTCCAGCGGGCCGGTAACCGAATATCAGCATGCCGGCTCGCCCAACCGCTGGCAGGCCGACGAGGAGGGCGTTTTCGTCGACGGCAACTCATCAAACGGCCTGCGCAACCTGAACACGCCGGAAGATACCGGCGCGAACAACGACAGCTTCAGTCAGTACGACTACGTTCGTACGGTTCAGGAGACGCGGATTAAAACGTCCGACCCGGCGCAGATCCTCGCGGGCGGCGACATGACGTTCGCCGGCGATACGCTTTTCAACGATAAAAGCCGGATTGTCGCGGGCGGTACGCTGGCCATCAGCGACATGAAAGAGATTAAAAACGACGATGTGTCCGGCGAACGTCATACCAGCGATGCGGGTTGGGTGACGCACTACTATCGCATCCGTCATAAAGGATCGGATGAGCAGGGCGCGGATCGTTCCGTCTATACCCCGCCGACGGTGATTCAGACCATCGCGCTGAAGCCGGGTCAGCTTGTCGGCGACAGCGAGGTTCAGGGCAGCGCGATCGACCTTGCTACCCTGACGCCGCAGGCGATCGACGTGACCATCGGCCAGACGGGAACGGTCGCGGCGCAGGTGAATAGCGATGCGCGCGTGGCGCAATTGCAGACGGTTTCCGCCGGCGAACCGGTTACCCCGCCGCCGGGCCAGCAGTTTGAGGTTAATCCTCCCGAAGGGACTATCCGCATCGTCGGCCCGGACACGACATTGCCGGATAACAGCCTGTTCACCGTTAATCCATCGACGGACGTGCCTTATCTGGTGGAAACCGATCCGCGTTTCACCAATGAGAAACAGTGGCTCGGCAGCGATTATATGCAGGACGCGTTCAGTCAGAACGGCGATAACACCGCCAAGCGTCTGGGCGACGGCTACTATGAGCAGCGCTTGGTGCGCGAGCAGGTGATCAATCTGACCGGGCAGCGCTATCTTGAGGGCTACGCCAACGACGAAGAGCAATTTAAGGCGTTAATGGAGCAGGGCATTAAGTTCGGCAAAGCGTACTCGCTGAAGCTGGGCGTGGCGCTGACGCCGGATCAGATGTCGCTTTTGACCGGCGATATCGTCTGGCTGGTGAATACCGAGGTGAATATGCCGGATGGTTCACGGCAGTCGGTGCTGGTGCCGCAGGTTTACGCCAAAGTGAAACCCGGCGATATCGATGGCTCCGGGGCGTTGATGGCCGGCAACAATGTGGCGATGAAGCTCGACGGCGATTTGTTTAACCGCGGCACCATCGCGGGACGCAGCGTGGTGCAGTTGGATGCCGACAATATCATCAACCAGGCCGGTGTTATTCAGGGGGCCGATGTCCGCCTGAACGCCCGGACGGATATCAGCAATATCGGCGGTATTCTTCAGGGCAACGACAGTCTGCTGGCGGTCGCCGGCCGCGATATTAACGCGACCTCCACCACCCGCAGCGCGGAAAGCGCCGCGGATCGGAATCGTTTCGCCAGAACCACCCTCGACAGCGTGTCCGGTATTTACGTTCAGGGCGAGGACGGCAAATTTACCCTTCAGGCCGCTCGCGATCTGAACCTGACCGCCGCCCAGCTCGTGAACAGCGGCGAGAATGGCCAGACGCGGCTGGTCGCCGGACGGGATGTGAACCTGAATACCGTCTCGACCGCCAGCAGCGACGAGCTGGTCTGGGACGCGGAGAACACGCTGAAGCAAAGCCGGCGCGACAGCGTGGGCAGCGAAGTGGTCGCCAGCGGCGACGTGATACTGGCGGCGGGCAACGACATTGATGCACGGGCGGCGTCGCTCTCCTCAGAGAATGCGCTGCAACTGAGCGCCGGCCATGACGTGAATATTCAGGGGGCGGAGAACGTCCTCGATCTGGATGAGCGGCATAAGGTGACGGGCAGCAGCGGGTGGCTGTCGAAAACCACCACCCGCACGCATGACGTCGTTTCCCGTCAGACGATACAGGGCAGCGAGCTGAGCGGCGATACGGTGGACATCACGGCGGGCAATGACCTGACGGTGCTGGGCAGCAGCGTGGCGGGCAGCGGCGACGTATCGCTGCTGGCGGGCAACGATCTGAGCGTCGGCGGCATGAGCGAGCGCAATAGCGAACTGCATCAGAAACAGGAGAAAAAATCCGGCCTGATGAGCTCGGGCGGCATCGGTTTCAGCATCGGTACGCAAAGCCTGAAAATGACCGATACCGGTCAGGATACGACGCAACTGGGCAGCACCCTCGGCAGCGTGAACGGCGACCTGACGCTGGGGGCGGGCAATCATCTCGCGGTGACCGGTTCGGAACTGGTGGCGGGCAACGATATGACGCTCAGCGGCAAGCGCGTCGACATCGAAGCGGCGCGGAATCAGAGCCGGCAGACGCACGAAGTGGAGCAGAAAACGTCCGGCCTGACGCTGGCGCTTTCCGGTGCGGCGGGCAGCGCGCTCAGCAGCGCGGTGGCGGCGACGCAGGATGCGAAATCGGCGGGCAACAGCCGTCTTCAGGCGTTGCAGGGGGTCAAGGCGGCGCTGAGCGGCGTGCAGGCGACGCAGGCGGCCCGTCTGGACGCGGCGCAAGGGGGCGATCCGGCGAACAATAATACGGTGGGCGTCAGCCTTTCTTACGGCAGCCAGTCCTCGAAATCGACGCAGCGCAGCGAGCAGAGCACGGCGCAGGGCAGCAGCCTGGCGGCGGGCAACGATCTGAGCATCGCCGCGCAAGGCCGGGACGGCGATCTGACGGTACAAGGCAGCCAGCTCAAGGCGGGGAACAACGTGCAGCTTGCCGCGAAACGGGACATCAATCTGCTTTCGGCGGAAAACACCCAGCAGTTGGAGGGCAAAAACGAAAGCCGCGGCGGCAGCGTCGGGGTAGGGATCGGCGTGGGTTCCGGCGGCTGGGGCATCAGCGTTTCCGCCAGCGTCAACAAGGGCAAAGGCAGCGAGAGCGGCAACGGCGTCACCCATACGGAAACCACGGTGGATGCGGGACGTCAGGTGACGATGCTGAGCGGACGCGACACCACGCTCACCGGCGCGCAGGTGAGCGGCGAAACGGTGAAAGCGCAGGTGGGGCGCAACCTGACGATGACCTCGGAGCAGGACAGCGACCGCTACGACGCGAAGCAGCGTAACGCCAGCGCCGGCGGCAGCTTCACGTTTGGCTCGATGAGCGGCTCGGCGAACGTCAACCTGAGCCGGGAGAAAATGCACAGCAACTACGACTCGGTGGTTGAACAAACGGGCATCTTCGCCGGCAAGGGCGGCTTTGATGTAACGGTGGGCGAACATACCCAGCTCAACGGCGCGGTCATCGGTTCGACCGCGACGGCGGATAAAAACCGGCTCGACACGGGAACGCTGGGATTCAGCGATATAGAAAACCGGGCGGACTATGAGGTGGAGAGTCAGAGCGTGGGGATGAGCACCGGCGGCAGCATTGGCGGGCAGTTCGCGGGCAATATGGCGAATGGCCTGCTGGTGGGGGAAAACGGGGAAGGGCATGATAGCAGCACCACCCGCTCGGCGGTCTCGGAAGGGACGATAACGATCCGTAACCCGGACAGTCAGACGCAGGATGTGGCAGACCTGAGCCGCGATGTGGCGCAGGCGAACCAGACGCTCTCGCCGATATTCGACAAGGAAAAAGAGCAGCAGCGGTTGCAGGAAGCGCTGCTGATAGGCGAAATTGGCACTCAGGCGGCGGATATCGCACGCACGGAAGGGCAAATCCGGGCGATAAACGCCGGCAAGGCGGCGCTGGAAAAAGCGGGAACGAAAGAGCCGGGCGCGGATGCGAGCAAAGAAGATTGGAACAAGTACAATGCGCAACTGAGGGCGACCACGGCTTATAAAGCAGCCCAGCAAGCATGGGGAACAGGAAGCGCCATTCAGCAGGGCATTCAGGCGGCGACGGCGGCTGTACAGGGGCTTGCCGGCGGTGATATAACGAAAGCGCTGGCGGGGGCAAGCGCGCCGTATCTGGCGGAAGTCATCCACAACATGACGACGGACGCGAACGGTAAGGTAAACACCGAAGCCAACCTGATGGCGCACGCGGTGGTAGGGGCGGTAGTGGCGCAGTTGCAGGGCAACAGCGCGCTGTCAGGTGCGGCGGGGGCGACGGCAGGGGAATACATCGCCCAGCAGCTTTATCCCGGGGTATCGCGTGAAGCATTAACAGAGGAAGAGAAGCAGACCATCAGCGCGCTCTCAACGCTGGCGGCGGGACTGGCTGGCGGTCTTGCGGGAGACAGCACTTCGGGCGCATTGGCCGGCGCGCAGGCCGGAAAGAATGCGGTGGAGAATAACTTCCTCGGCGCAACATCTTCAGACAAACTCGACAAGGCTGTTGAGAAAATTAAGAACGGTGATAAGACATTAGCGACCGCTAATGAGCTGATTAAGCTGGAAAACGCCGATAAACGCAGTGATGCACTGGTGGATAAATTTACCAGAGACCCTTCACAAATGAGTAGTGCTGAGCAGGCTGAACTGGCGGGTTATCTGCGTGTTTATGCATCTGAGATGGAGAAGGAGTACGGTTCTGCTGTTTCGCAGGAACTGGTTAAAGGTTTGCTCTCAGGACAGGATTACATGAAACGTAACCCTGACTCTGAAGCGATGTCTAAGGCTCAGACAATCATGAACACCTGGGGCTATCACAAATCGAATGCCAGCATCGGCGATGCGCCTACCATACTCGTTGGCAGTGTGCTGGGTGTTACTGTGAAAGGTATGGCGGCTAATGCAGCAATTGGTGTGGGGGTTAATACAGGTGTTCAGCTTACCGGAAAAGATCCGTTCAGTTATGTGGATGCGATTATGGCCGGAGTAACCGCAGCCGCAACGACGGGGAAAGGTATTATAGCCTCAACCCCTATCAATATGGGTGGTGCAGCAATTGGCAGCAGTATTAAGGGGGAAGATCCGACTAACGCTGTTGCAGGTGCTGGAGCGGGTACTGTTATTGGTGGTGTCGGAGGTGAAGTAATAAAAGGGGCTACCTCAAAACTTGGAAAAGATGGCATATCTGATTTAACAGGTACAATTATCGGGGGCTACATCAGTGAGAAAACAGGAAATGCTGTAAAAGATACTCTCGATAAAAAGGACGATGCCAATGCTAAAAAATAGCCTTATCAGATTATCTAAGTTGATATTATGTTGCTTGGTTTTATTTTTAGTTGCTGATACGGCATCAGTACTTCTTACATCATTAATTATTTATTTTAAAAAGGATTTTTTTTCATTCAGTTGGATGGACGTTTTTTCATCCTTTTTTGAATCAGGATATATTGGAGGCCTTATTTTAGGTGTCGGAATATGGATAAAGGTCTCGCTAGAAGAACGTAAGGCCCGAAAAGACTCAGCTAAATAACCCTATAACGTAATCCCGGCCCCTAAAAAGGCCGGGATTTTTGTTTTACCGGTCAGAACCTTAGCTCAGTCTCAATCACCAGCCGCCCGCGCTCAACGGTGACGATAACAGGTTGTCCGGTATTAAAGCCGAGGTCTTCCAGCCACTTGCCGCTGAGTTTAAGCTGCGGGCTGGGCGGTTTTTTACCGCCGTTGGGGGCGTAACCGACGGTGTAATGCCGCTCGCAATGTTCTTTTTTAGCCGTGTCAGCGGCTTGGGTTACGGGTGTTCCTGGCTTATGATGTGCGTCAGCCATACTCAACTCCTGCTTAGTTGGTTGTGGTGAGCAGTAACAGCGGGGGGCAACCCGTTGTTACTGCGTTAATAATCCATTTTTACTGGTCTTCTTTTGTCGCATTCCTTGCTGAGTCCCAGCGTCGGGACTGATACTTGATAATCAGACTCTCCAATACTTCTCTGACAATAAACTGTTCATTCTCTGGTAGTTGGCTTACAGCCTCAAACTGCAAGAAGAGTGAATCATTCGGTCCACGTTCATGTTCATCAAACAGCAAGTAGTCGGTACTGACATGCAATGTGGTGGCAATCTTCTTAAGCGCATCCAGCGAAGGCATGGCCTGCCCGTTTTCGTACTTCTTCCAACTGTTAACGTGGATACCGATAGCATCGGCTATAGCTTGTTGAGAAAGACCAAGCTTTTTACGTAATGCGTCTAATCGAACGGGTAATGGCATAGTCAGCAGATATCAGTGAGATGTTGTACGTGTGATACTACTCGCCATCATATTATCTCGTCAAAACGGTATTTAATTAAAATACACTATGATGTATTTAAATAAAACTTAAATATGTTCTTTTTTGGGGCCCAATCTGGGGAGGTGTAATACTGAGAGCACCTTTGCATAATTACTATAAGGATTGGTCTATAGAGGCGACGTTTATTACATCTGACATTAGCCGGGGTTACAGGAATGGCTAATGTCAGCGGCTGAAGGTGCGGTTATGATGTAGGGATTAAGAGAGCGGCTGGTTGCCGGACGGGATGTGAACCTGAATACCGTCTCGACCGCCAGCAGCGACGGGTTGATCTGGGACGCGGAGAACACGCTGAAGCAAAGCCGGCGCGATAGCGTGGGCAGCGAAGTGGTCGCCAGCGGCGACGTCATACTGGCGGCGGGCAACAGCCGTAGGGGGTCAAGGCGGCGATCCTGCGAATAATAATACGGTGGGCGTCAGCCTTTCTTACGGCAGCCAGTCCTCGAAATCGACGCAGCGCAGCGAGCAGAGCACGGCGCAGGGCAGCAGCCTGGCGGCGGGCAACGATCTGAGCATCGCCGCGCAAGGCCGGGACGGCGATCTGACGGTACAAGGCAGCCAGCTCAAGGCGGGGAACAACGTGCAGCTTGCCGCGAAACGGGACATCAATCTGCTTTCGGCGGAAAACACCCAGCAGTTGGAGGGCAAAAACGAAAGCCGCGGCGGCAGCGTCGGGGTAGGGATCGGCGTGGGTTCCGGCGGCTGGGGCATCAGCGTTTCCGCCAGCGTCAACAAGGGCAAAGGCAGCGAGAGCGGCAACGGCGTCACCCATACGGAAACCACGGTGGATGCGGGACGTCAGGTGACGATGCTGAGCGGACGCGACACCACGCTCACCGGCGCGCAGGTGAGCGGCGAAACGGTGAAAGCGCAGGTGGGGCGCAACCTGACGATGACCTCGGAGCAGGACAGCGACCGCTACGACGCGAAGCAGCGTAACGCCAGCGCCGGCGGCAGCTTCACGTTTGGCTCGATGAGCGGCTCGGCGAACGTCAACCTGAGCCGGGAGAAAATGCACAGCAACTACGACTCGGTGGTTGAACAAACGGGCATCTTCGCCGGCAAGGGCGGCTTTGATGTAACGGTGGGCGAACATACCCAGCTCAACGGCGCGGTCATCGGTTCGACCGCGACGGCGGATAAAAACCGGCTCGACACGGGAACGCTGGGATTCAGCGATATAGAAAACCGGGCGGACTATGAGGTGGAGAGTCAGAGCGTGGGGATGAGCACCGGCGGCAGCATTGGCGGGCAGTTCGCGGGCAATATGGCGAATGGCCTGCTGGTGGGGGAAAACGGGGAAGGGCATGATAGCAGCACCACCCGCTCGGCGGTCTCGGAAGGGACGATAACGATCCGTAACCCGGGCAGCCAGACGCAGGACGTGGCAGACCTGAGCCGCGATGTGGCGCAGGCGAACCAGACGCTCTCGCCGATATTCGACAAAGAGAAAGAGCAGCAGCGGTTGCAGGAAGCGCTGCTGATAGGCGAAATCGGCACTCAGGCGGCGGATATCGCGCGCACGGAGGGGCAAATCCGGGCGATAAACGCGGCGAAAGAGAAACACCCGAATTATAGCGCCGAGCAACTGCGAGAAACGGCTATCTACAAAGCCGAGATGCGGAAATATGGCACGGGGAGTGAGGTTCAGCGTGCGATACAGGCGGCGACGGCGGCAGTACAGGGGCTTGCCGGGGGAGACATGCAGGCGGCAATCGCCGGTGGCGCAGCGCCTTATATTGCCAATGTCATCGCCCAGACAGTCCCTGAGACGAATATGACGGGCCGGGTGCTGGCGCATGCGACAGTGAACGCAACGCTGGCGGCGATGCAGGGCAAGGACGGCGCGACAGCGGCGGCAGGCGCGGCGACGGGCGAGTTGATGGGAATGATAGCGACCGAGGCGTATGGTAAAACGGTCGGCGAACTGAGCGAGGAAGAGAAGCAGACAATATCGGCGCTGGCGACGCTGGCCTCAGGACTGGCGGGCGGACTGGCGGGAGACAGCACGGCATCCGCCCTTGCCGGCGCCCAGTCAGGGAAGACGACGGTTGAGAATAATTACCTGAGCTTTGATGAGGCTCGCGCTTTTGATAAAGAAATGACAGCTTGCAAGGCTTCCGGTGACGACTGTGATGCGGTAATTCGTAAATACGACTCGTTAAATAAGGAAAACCGTGAAGAGTTGCAACAGGCGCTGGCGACAGATCCTCTGGTTGTTCTGAGTGGTGAAACTAAATGGAATGTTGAAGGCGGGTTGTCTGCTGCTAACAGGCCTGATTGGCTATACGGTTCGTTGGATAACCGGGATGTAAGGGATTATGTTGCATCCAATAACAATTATGACCTTAATTATATTAATAGTCATACTACTAACGGTGATCGTGCTTTGGCGTTTATTGGTGAGCCAGAAAATTTCTGGGGATTGGTCGCGGGGGGGAGATCGTTATTTTCATCGTCAACAACGATGAGTGATAAATTAGTTGGTGGAGCTTTAAGTTATGGTGCGAATGGTCTAGTACAAATCTCTAGTGGAAATACCGGAGATAAATTTGATTTAGTTAGCTTTGGGTTTTCTGGGCTAACCGGTGCGGCAACCACCGGTAAATCTTATTATTCAAACCAACTTATTGGTGCGGGTAGTGCTTATGCGACTAGCCAAATTACAGGACAAGATAGTCAAGCCGCTGTGATGGGTAGCATGATAGGTACTGGAGTAGGTTATGGTATCGGCTCTGCCATTACCAATAAATTAGAAACTCAGTACATTAAAAATTACTTTGGAATGGAGGCCAGTAAGAACGCTTTAAAATATACTGAGAATTCCTTTGGCCCTGGTTATTTGTTTAAAGGTGGGGCAATGAGTCCAATTCCAGGTATGTCTGGTGGTGGTGTCGGTTCTTTAATGTCAGAAGCTGCTAGTAGTGCTGCTCAAAAGGAAGTTCAAGGAGGTGATAAGTGAAACACCCTCTTTTATTCCTTTTGTTTTTAATCATCACTTATGCTGTTGTGTGTGCTGTTGGTGTAGTAATTACGATATGGATCGTTCTATCACATCCAATAACTTTTCAACAGGTTATACACTATAGCAAGATCGGTGTATTTGGTGGTGGATGGATAGGTGCGGGAATATGGTTTTCATATTATCTAAAATGTAGAAAAAATCTTAAGTAATTGTTGTTGAGAATAACTATCTGAGCACAACAGAATCCCGGCAGCTTGATAAAGAGTTGTCCGAATGTAAAGCCTCTGGCGATGACTGTAGACCGGTTATTGAGAAGTATCTTGAGATCAGCAATAAAAACAGTAGGGAACTGGTTGAAGCCTGTACTGGCGGCGGCGTTGCCTGCGTCACCTGGGAAGAGTTGATTCAGGCAAGCACCAATGTGGCGAATGATGCTCATCCATCGCAGTACCGGCTGGATGAAAAGCTGAAAGATCCGGATGCGGCGGCACTGGTGAATTATCTGAACGGTGCGGATCTTAAATTCCTGAAAGACAATATCACCACCGGAGATCGTGTCATGGCCGTTGTCAGCGATCCGACGTCATGGCCAGTTATTGTGATGGGTGGAAAAGCGATAGTGACAAATTCAGTGACGAAAGGAAAAGAGCAGTTGATCGCGGTGGGCGTCTCTACGGCTGCGAGCGCCGGTATTCAATATGGAACCACCCGGGAAGTAAAACTCTCTGATTTAATTGGTTCCGGTATTATCAGTGCGATTACGGCAGGTAAAGGTTATAACCCAACAGTAGCCTGGAATGCGGCAGGTTGTTATTACTCAGCGGAAATAAGTGGTGATGATCCGTTTATGGCGGCGTTACTGAGTAAGGCGGGGGCTTCTGCTGGTTATGCGGCGGGTAATATTCTCAAGATACCGTTTGATAAGAAGTTCAATCCAATATCAAAACAGTATGAATGGGTGTCGACAGGTGTTTGGACGATAACTAAACCAGCACCTCAAAGTTCTGTTCCTTCTATTGTTGGTAATATAGGCGATTCTGCTGCTTCAGGTTTTTTTAATAGTGGGGTTGACAATTACCTAAAGATTAACGGTGAAAGCAATGAAAAGAAATGAGCCGTTATGGCTAATGATTTATCTTCCCTGCACAATCGCTATTTTTTTATTTTTTATTAGCTTGTTTTTCCAAGTTATCGGTTATTGGATTAGTGGGGGGGAGGATATTATTGGATTGATTAAAGATAACATTTACCTTTATCTGAAAATGGCAGGTCTTGGGTTTATACTGGGTTTTGTTCTTTGGTTCTTTAATATTCGCTAATCAATATCTTTGTCAAAAAAAATCCCGGCCTTGCGCCGGGATCATCTTTTCCCCGTCAGACCCTAATCTCCGCCTCAATCACCAACTTCCCGCGTTCCACGGTGACAATAACCGGCTGTCCGGTGTTAAAACCCAGTTATCCTAGCCACTTGCCGCTGAGCTGAAGCTGCGGGCTGGGCGTTTTTTTCCTCCGTCGGAGGGTAATGCCGTTCGCAATGTTTTTTAACTACTTCGGCCTATTTAGGCGACGTTTATTACATCTGACATTAGCCGAGGTTACAGGAATGACTAATGTCAGCGGCTGAAGGTGCGGTTATGATGTAGGGATTAGGAGAGTGGCTGGTCGCCGGACGGGATTTGAACCTGAATACCATCTCAAGCGCCGGCAGAGTGCAAGGATGCTGAAGTTGTGTTCAGGCGTCTTGTCGCTACAGACAAGCCGTGTCCTTATCATGGGTTGCGATACTAAGACGACTAATGTCAGCGGCAGTGACTGCTGCTATGATGTCGCGGTTGCAGGCAGGGAAGTCACGGCGGGGCGGTAGCGTATCAGTGCGCTGGGGCCGTACGAAGGGCAACGTTTTGCGCTGTAACTCTAATTGCTTAATATATAAAATATCTTGTGATAAGGAATATAAATGGACTGGCAGCAAGTTATTATCTCTGGCGTTGTTGGCGTTATCGCTGTAGGCCTTATTAGCGTTATGAGACGAAAACAATGGATTGGCAGAATATCAGGTATCGCTATATTTATTGGGATAATCGCAGCGTGGAATTTTTTGGGAGTAAATTATTTATTCTCTGGTAAAACTTTTTCTGAAGAATTAAGACAGGCTGAAACGGCCATGAGTCAACTTCCTGTCTATCGTACAATAAAGGAGTCCGACCCGGTTTTTTATGATAAATTGCAAGTGAAAATGGTTAAATTAAAGCGTGAAGGGAAAAGCGAACAACAACTGATCGATATTATACAGACGGATATATCATCATTTTTGATATCGCGTTTGTATTACGCGCCTGATGATAAGGTTGTGGCTCAGATGAGGAATACGCTCAAACAGATAGAAAAATTCCAGGCGTATGGGGCCGATTCCTGTTTCAAATTTCTTTTCCCGGCGGTAAGCGGCGGCGTTAACCCGGCTAAAATATTGCCCTTGGAGATTATGCAGCAGCGTATGCAGGCTGATAATGATTTAATCGCGGCTTCTTATATTACTCCCAGAGCAGTAGATAAAACGCAGGAAATAGAGGCGGCCAAACAGGCGATACAACCAATTTTACAACAGATGCAATTAAAATATGGCGATGATCTACAGATGGTCGTGAGACCGGAGGCTGCGAATGTCGACCGTAAAAGGGCTTGCGACATCATGCAAGACTTCTATCAGTCGATTTTATCTTTACCTCAAGCGCAGTCGGCGGCGGTGCTGAGAATGGTGCTTTCCAGCTAATTAAAAATCCCGGTCAAAATCGCCGGGATTTTTACGTTATGCACCGGCGGACAGAATGATGCCCGCCGTTAATGTGGTTAGAACCATTGGCCGAAACGGCGGATATAGGCGCGTTTCACCAGTTGCGCGACGGTGCAGTAGCCAATCAGCGTGGCCGCCAACCACGGGAAATATTGCCACGGCAATGGCTGTAGCCCGACCAGCGCCCCCAGCGGCGAGAAGGGGATATAGATTCCCAACGCCATGATCAGGCCGGTCATCAGCATCACCGGCAGGGCGGCGGTGCTTTGGATGAAGGGAATTTTCCGGGTGCGCAGCATGTGTACCACCAGCGTTTGCGACAGTAACCCTTCGATAAACCAGCCGGACTGGAACAGCGCCTGATGTTCCACGCTATTGGCCGCGAACACGAACCACATCAGCGCATAGGTGGTGATATCGAAAATAGACGACGTCGGCCCGATCCATAACATAAAGCGGCCGATGTTTTTGGCGTCCCACTTGCGTGGTTTACGCAAAAACTCTTTGTCCATTTTGTCCCACGGTAGCGATAGCTGCGAGATGTCGTACATCAGGTTTTGAATCAGCAGATGGATCGCCAGCATCGGCAGGAATGGAATAAACGCGCTGGCGACCAACACCGAGAACACGTTGCCGAAATTAGAGCTGGCGGTCATGTTCAGATATTTGATGATATTGCCGAACGTTTCACGTCCTTTAATTACCCCTTCCTCCAGCACCATCAGGCTCTTTTCCAGCAAGATGATGTCCGCCGATTCTTTAGCGATATCGGTGCCGGTATCCACCGAAATACCGATATCGGCGTCACGCAGCGCCGGCGCATCGTTGATGCCGTCGCCGAGAAAGCCCACTGTGTGACCGTTGCCCTGCAAGGCTTTCAGCACGCGGGATTTTTGCAACGGCGTCAGGCGGGAAAAGACCGTACGTTGCTCCGCCAGCGCGGATAGCTGTTGGTCGCTCAGCGTTTCAATCTCCGCGCCCGTCAGCGGTTCTCCGGGTTCCAGACCGACATCACGGCAAATTTTACTGGTGATAATCGGGTTGTCTCCGGTCAGCACTTTAACGGTCACGCCGTTCTCATGCAGCGCGCGGATCGCGGAAGCGGCGCTTTCCTTCGGCGGATCGAGGAAGGTCAACAGGCCGTGGATCACCAGGTCGCGTTCATCGGCGGCGCTCAGCGGTAGTCCGTCGCCAGCGGCGCCGAACTCGCGCACGCCAATCATCAGAACGCGGAAGCCCTGTCGGTTGTAGTGCTCCGCCAGCATCTGTAATGCCGTGCGACGGGGTTCATCGAGCGCTAACTGCCGTCCGTTTTCAGCGACATGCGTGGCAATAGCCAGCATCTCTTCCACCGCGCCTTTACAGATCAGGCGCTGATGGTTGTTTTCGTCCGCCACGACGATAGACAGGCGACGGCGGATAAAATCAAAGGGTAATTCATCGATCTTACGATAGCGTCCGAGCGCGACGATTTCCGGTTTATCGCGGCCGAAATGGATAATGGCTTTATCCATCAGGTTCTTCATGCCGCTTTGGTGCGAGCTATTTAGCCAGGCAAGCTGCAATACTTCTTCATCGTTACGGCCATGAATATCAAGATGATGTTCAAGAATGATGCGATCCTGCGTCAAGGTGCCGGTTTTATCGGTACAGAGCACATCCATCGCGCCGAAGTTCTGGATGGCGTTCAGGCGTTTGACCACCACTTTGCGCCGCGCCATGGCGATGGCGCCTTTTGCCAGATTGGATGAAACGATCATCGGCAGCATTTCCGGCGTTAATCCTACCGCCACGGCCAGCGCGAACAGACTGGCTTCCATCCAGTCGCCTTTGGTAAAGCCGTTAATCAACAGTACCACCGGCACCATCACCAACATAAAGCGGATCAGCAGCCAGCTTACGCTGTTGACCCCGCGGTCGAATGCGGTCTGGGAACGGGTGACGACGATGGATTTCGCCAATGAACCAAAATAGGTCTGGTCGCCGGTCGCCACCACCACGGCGGTTGCGGTGCCGCTGGAAACATTGGTTCCCATCAGGCAAATGCCGGACTGCGACAGCAAATCATGCTCGCCGCCGGTGTCAGGTTGGCTGGATTTGGCCTGGATATTGCTGAGAACATCATATTTTTCAATCGGCAACGACTCTCCGGTCAATACCGCCTGACTGACGAACAGGTCGCGCGATGCGATCAGGCGAACGTCCGCCGGGATCATATCGCCGGCGGAAAGGAACAGAATATCGCCCGGCACCAGTTGCTGGAGCGGAATTTCCCGGCGTACCGGCGATGCGTTTTCCGTTGTCCGACGCAGCACGGTTGCAGTGGTGCGCACCATTGATTTCAGGGCTTCCGCCGCCTTATTGGTGCGAAACTCCTGCCAGAAGCGCAGCAGCCCGCTCAGGCTGACCATCGCCAGGATGATGATGATGCCCGTCAGTTCCGTCTCTTCTCCCTGCTGCTTTGGCAGCCAGTAATCGGTCACAAAGCTGATGGCGGCCAGCGCAATCAGAACGTAAATAAACGGGTTATTGAATGCCGATAACAATTGCACCAGCGCATGCGGCGCTTTTTCATGCGCCACCCGGTTTTCGCCGTAGGTCTGACGGCGGTCGGCGACGTCGTCGTCGTCAGTCAGGCCGTGAAGATGGGTATTCAAGTTGGCCAGCGTTTGATCCAGGCTATTTTGCGCCTCGCGGGCGATGGCGAAGACGGCCGCGGTTTTGGACGGCTGGCGGCGGTTTTCCGTCTGATTGATCATTTCAGTCATTTGATCATCTCTTTCATGCTGATTATTTGTATTGCTTATCCGCCGCGCGCGGGCGCGCATCCCGGATAACGGGACGTAAGGCGGATCGAGAATGATGGGGCGTAACGGACGGAAGAGAGGCGAACAGAAAGCGGGTGAAAAAGGCTGTTTCCTTTATCCCGGCCGACGCGGTTTACCGGATAATCTGGGGTGCTCGTCCATGTTGTCTCCTTATCACCGCCTGGGTGAGCATGTGTTTAATGACTGGCGGGTAAAGCCGGTATTTTTGGCGACGCCAAACATCGGACGCTATGTAGGCGACCGTGGTCACGCTACGTGAGCGTCGTTCATTCAGGGGATGCAACAGTCCGCGAAAAGGAGTGGTGCTGCCCGCCGTTTACTGGCAAGCAACAAATCAGAAGAGATGCGTTGGCTTGCCCGTTATTGGGTTCGAAAACCAGGGTTGTCCAAAAGGGTTCTCCGCTAAAAAATTGGCCGAACTATATCCATGTGAAATTATTTTGTAAAGCAGGTTTTCTAAACCAACCTTCAACATACCTCAAGGGCATGAATGCGCGCTTGACCGACGCCGAGGGGACGGGAGGATGTCGCCGCGCAAACCCACGGCCGGGGCGGTGTTAAATCAGCGCCGCGCGTAATTTCCGTTCAATTTCCCTGAGCTAAATCATAGTTTTTTAAATGATAATCAGTATCATCCTTTCTGTCCTGTTGTGGACGGTTTTATATCACTTTCATTCCGCGTTTCGGCGCTTATTTGGTAAATGGATTATTACTATGCCTGAATTTAAATCTGCTACGCATGCTGGAAAACGTAAATCCTCTCGGCTCATTACCTCCCTGTTATTCTGCCTCGCCCCGCTGTTTGCCGGCCCGGCCGCCGCTCAAGAACCGCAATCGCTGACTTTTGCTAATTTCCGCGATACCCGCGATCTCAACCCGCATATCTACTCCGGCGAGATCTGGGCGCAGAACATGTTGTATGAATCATTGGTTAAAGTGACGCCGGAGGGCATCGCCCCCTGGCTGGCCGAAAAATGGGAAACCTCGGCGGATGGCAAGGTGTACACCTTTACGCTGCGTTCAAATGTGAAGTTCAGCGACGGCGTGGCGTTCAACGCGCAAACCGCGAAGCAGAATATCGATGCGGTGCTGGCTAACCGGGAACGCCACGGCTGGCTGGAGATGGTGCGTATTATCGAAAAAGTCGAAGCGTTGGATGAACGCCGGCTGCGTTTTACGCTGAAAGAGCCCTATTATCCTTTCCTGACCGAACTGGCGGTTACCCGTCCGATGCGCTTTATTTCGCCTGCGGCGATGAAAGAAGGGGGAACGAAGCAAGGCGTTAACGCATATATCGGCACCGGCCCTTATGTTATGAGCGAACATAAAACCGATGAATATGCGGTATTTACGCTCAATCCCCATTATTGGGGGGAAAAGCCGAAGCTGGAAAAAGTGGTGATGAAAGTTATTCCCGATACGCAAACCCGGTTACTCGCCTTGCAAAAGGGGGAGATCGAGTTGATTTACGGTAAAAACATGATTGATGCCGATGCGTTCGCCCAACTGAGTAAAGATAAAAAATTCACCACCAAACTCTCTGCGCCGGTTTCAACCCGCATGTTGTTGATTAATACGACAGCGGAAAACCTGAAAGATGTGCGCGTGCGTCAGGCGTTGCAGCATGCGGTGAATAAGACGGATATCGCGGAAGGGATTTTTAACGGCAGCGAGATCCCCGCGGATACGTTGCTGGCGAAAAATGTGCCGTACAGCAATATCGATCTGAAACCCTATGACTACGATCTGGAACAGGCTAAAAAACTGCTGGATGCGGCGGGCTGGCAACAGAAAAGCGGGCAAACCTGGCGGCAGAAAGACGGCAAGCCGTTGTCTATCGGGATTTATTACGACAGTAATACCGCCTCGCAGAAGGTGATCGCCGAATATCTGCAAAATGAATTCGCCGAACTGGGCATTGAGCTCAAACTGCATGGCGAAGAAGAACAGGCCTACCGCGACCGTCTGAAAGCCGGGCAATTCGATATCGTGTTTAATATCTCCTGGGGAACGCCCTACGATCCGCAATCATTCCTTTCCGGCATGAAATTGCCGGTTTACGGCGATTATGCGGCGCAACAGGGTTTGGCGCAGAAAAAGCAGATTGACGACAGTATCAAACATGCGCTGATCACCACCGATGAGAAAGAGCGGCAGGAATTATATCGCTATGTGCTGACCACGCTGCATGAGGAGGCCGTCTATATTCCGCTGACCTATGAACGTAACCGGGCGGTTTTTGTGAACAGCCTGAAAGGCGTGGATTTCAATCCGTCGCAATTTGAGATCCCGTTTGATCGCATGTATCGCGATTAACCGATGTGACGAACCGGATATATCCGTCGTCGGCCGCCCGTGCGAGAGGGTTTAACACGCCGGGAAAAGATGACGGATGTATTCGGTGGTGTCCTCCGCCTGCAAAGCTATAGGTTGCCGTGTGAAAAAATATCTCTACCGTCGTCTGTTGCTGACGTTGCCGATTTTGCTAGGGATCTCATTCCTGTCATTTTTTCTGTTGAATCTGGTACCCGCCGATCCGGCGGAAGTCGCCTTACGGGTGAATGAAATAATCCCGACGCCGGAGGCGATCGCCCAGATGCGTCAGCAACTGGGATTGGATCGCCCTTTTCTGATCCGTTATCTCTATTGGCTGTATGATGCGCTGCGGCTGGATTTCGGCTATTCCTACATCAATAATCGCCTGGTGCTGGATGAAATCGCCCGTTGTTTACCGGCGACGCTGGCGCTTGCCGCGTTGTCTCTGGTGATTATCCTGTGCGTCAGCGTGCCGCTGGGCGTGCTGAGCGCGGTCTATAAAGACAGCGTTTTTGACCGTCTGGTCCGCACGCTGGTGTTCCTCGGCACGGCGATGCCCAGCTACTGGCTCGGGCTATTGCTGATCTGGTGGTTAGCGCTGTCGTGGGACTTGCTGCCAACCAGCGGCAGCGGCACGTTTTCACACATCATTCTGCCCGCGGTTACGCTGTCCATGGTTTACGTCGCCGTCTATATCCGCCTGATCCGCAATAATATGCTGGAAAATATGCAGCAGTATTATGTGTATTATGCACGGGCGCGCGGGCTGGCTGAAAAAAGCATTATTCTGCGTCATGTGCTGAAAAACTCGCTGCACAGCAGCATCACCGCGCTGGGAATGAGTATCCCGCAACTGCTGGCCGGAACGGTGATCATCGAAAATATTTTCGCCTGGCCGGGGGTTGGGCGTCTCTGCATCTCGGCGATTTTCAGCCGTGATTACCCGGTCATTCAGGCTTATATTCTGATGATGGGCGTGCTGTTTGTGATCTGCAATCTGTTGGTCGATATCATTCAGCGTTGGATGGATCCGGCTCTACGGCAAGAGGGATAATATGCTTTTTTCGCACAGGCTGCTGCGTGATAAAGTCGCGCTGCTCTGTTTACTGGTGATCGTCGCGGTGGCGCTGATCGGCATTTTCGCGCCCTGGCTGGCGCCCAACGATCCGAATAAAATCAATATCGCGCGCAAATATGCCGACTTCAGCGCGCGTTTTCCCCTGGGCTCCGACCATCTGGGGCGCTGCGTGCTGTCCCGACTGATGTTCGGCGTACAGACCACGCTCTTTCTGGCGCTGTTGACGATGGCGATCACCATCGTCATCGGCTGCGTCTTCGGCTTCTTATCCGGCTATTTTCGCGGGCGGCTGGATGAGGTCATGATGCGCTGCTGCGATATCATGCTGTCGTTTCCCAGCCAGGTGATGATCCTGGCGATCGTCGGAGTGCTGGGCGTCGGCATGTTTAACGTGATCCTGGCCAATATCCTGGTGAAGTGGGCCTGGTATACCCGCATGATCCGTGGGATCGTTATCAAACACAGTCAGAAAAACTATATTCTGTTTTCACGCGCCAGCGGAACGCCGCTGTGGTTTATCCTGCGCCGCCATCTCTTGCCGAATTCGCTGGCGGAGATTGTGGTGCTGGCCACGCTGGATACCGGCTGGGTGATCCTGAGTATCTCCGCGCTGTCGTTTCTCGGGTTGGGCGTGCAGGCGCCCACCGCGGAGTGGGGCGCGATGTTGAGCGAGGCGCAGAAAGTGATGATGATCCATCCGACGCAAATGCTGGCGCCGGGGCTGGCGATTCTGATTGTGGTGGCGGCATTTAATCTGTTGGGCGACTGTCTGCGCGATGCGCTGGACCCGCGGGAGTCTCATTGATGAGCGATCTATTACGGGTAGAGAATTTACAGGTTGAGCTGGTCTCCGGGCGGCGTCGCCTGCTGCATGACATTTCTTTTTCGCTGCCTCGCCATGCCTGTCTCGGCATCGTCGGCGAAAGCGGCAGCGGCAAAAGCCTCACCTGTCGCGCGCTCGTGGGACTGCTGGGCGGACAGTTTATCCCGTCGGGTCAGGCCTGGTTGCATGACATGAATTTATTGGCGCAGGAGCCGGAGGCGATGCGTCGCCTGCGGGGTAAAACCATCGGCATGATCCTGCAACACCCGATGAGCGCCTTCGATCCCTTGCAGACGCTCGGCAGCCAGATGGTGGAAACCTTTCGCGCGCATCTGGCGTTGAACAAGGGCGATGCCCGCGGGCTGGCGCTGGACATGATGCAACGGGTGCGGCTGCGCGATGTCACGCGACTATTTGATAAATACCCCTGCCAGATCAGCGGCGGGATGCTGCAACGGATCATGATCGCCATTGCGCTGGCGCTGGAGCCGCAACTGCTGATTGCCGATGAACCGACAACGGCGCTCGATTCGGTGACGCAGTACGAGATCATGCAGGAGTTCCGCGCGATCCGCGAACGTTTGGGCACCACCATGATTTTTATCTCGCATGATTTCGGCGTGGTGAATCATATCGCCGATCGGGTGCTGGTGATGCAGCAGGGGCGTGCGGTGGAGCAGGGCGACGCGCAGCAGGTGCTGCGTCATCCCCATCACCCGCATACCCGCTATCTGGTGGCGTCGCGTCAGGCCCTGCAACAGCGTTATCACGCTCTGGTCAATCCGCCGCGGCGCGACCGGGATGCGGCATATCAGGAGGCGGAGCATGAGCGACTTGGTTGAAGTGAACGACATTCATCACGGCTATCGTTCGCAGGATGACGGCGTCTGGATGCCTGTATTGCACGGCGTGTCGTTCAGCGTGCAGGCCGGCGAGTGCCTGGGCGTTATCGGCGAAAGCGGCAGCGGTAAAAGCACCCTGGGGCGTATTGTTCTGGGGTTGGAGGCGCCGAAGCGCGGTCAGGTTCGGCTAGCCGGTCAGCCGTTGTATGCGTCGTCGCGCTTCTGGCAAGCGCGGCGTAAAACACAAACGCGCGTCAGCGCGGTTTTTCAGGATTACACCTCGTCGTCCAACCCGTTTATGAACGTACTGAGCATCGTATCTGAACCGCTGCTGGTGCAAGGCGGCATCCCGCGCCAGGAGATACGGCGGCAGGTGATTGCATTGCTGGAGCAGGTCGGGCTGACGGAAGAGATCTGCGAGCGTTTCCCGCATCAACTCAGCGGCGGGCAGATGCAGCGCGTCTGTATCGCCCGCGCCATTGCCGGCAAGCCGGATTTCATGGTGCTGGACGAGGCGGTCAGCGCGCTGGATATGACCGTTCAAGTGCAGATCCTTGATTTACTGGCCGATTTACGCCGGCGACTGGGGCTAACCTATCTGTTTATCAGCCACGATCTGACGGCGATTAGCTATTTATGTCAACGGGTCGTATTCCTTCAGCAAGGGCGCATTATCGAGCGGGTCGATGACATTACGCGACTGGGGCAGGTACGGCACCCTTATGCGCGCAATCTGTTGCAGGCCGTGCTGGCGTTTTAGTCACAAGGGCGGGGCCGAACGCCGCACGCGCATTCAGTAAGTCTCGAATGTTGAGCGTGCGGCGCGGTTTTGCGGATTAATTCACCGTCGACAGCAGCAGCCGCGTATAGGGATGCCGCGGCTGGTTGAAGATCTGCTCCACGTCGCCGGTTTCCACGATTTCGCCGTCTTTCATCACCGCAATCCGATGGCTCATATGCTGCACCACGCCGAGATCGTGGGAGATAAACAGCATGGTGAGCCGCAGCTGACGCTGTAGCGCCACCAGCAAATCCAGCACCTGCGCCTGAGTGGTGACGTCCAGCGCGGAAACCGGCTCGTCGCAGATCAGCAAATCCGGTTCCGAGGCCAGCGCCTGAGCGATCGACACCCGCTGCCGCTGACCGCCGGAGAGCGCGGTCGGGCGGCGCGTCAGCAGGTCCGGCGTCAGCCCGACCAGCGTCAGCAGCGTCAGGATGCGCCGTTGCCGATCCGCCTGGCTGAGATCGCGGCGTAAACGCAGCGGCTGCTGGAGGATCTGCGCCACGGTGAATTGCGGATCGAACGAACCGAGCGGATCCTGGGTGATGGTCTGAATACGGGCGCGCAGCGGGCGGCGTTCACGCTCCGGCAACGCGCTCCAGGGATTATCCGCCAGCCATACCTCGCCGCTATCCGGTTTCCGCAAAGCCAGAATGACTTTCCCCAGGGTGGTTTTACCCGAACCGGACTCGCCGACGATGCCCAGCGTTTCACCCCGTCGCACCTCCAGCGATACCTGATTGACGGCATGCATTCGGCTGCCGTCAGGGCGGGTAAAGGAGACCGATACCCGCTCCGCCTTCAACGCCACCTCCGAAACCGTTTCGTCGTGCGCGCTGAGCGACGACAAGACCCCGGCGGGCAGATCGCGCAGCGGATTCTCGCCCGCCAGCCAGTTGCCGCGCGTGGCCGCGGTGGGGATCGCCGCGAGCAAGCGGCGGGTATAAGGATGCTGCGGCGCGGAAAGCACCTGGCGGGCGGAACCGGACTCCACCAGTTCGCCTTTCTGCATGACGATCACCCGGTCCGCCACCTGCGAGACCACCGCCAGATCGTGGGTGATCAGCAGCACGCCGTGACCGGCCTGCGCCAGCGCGGTAAACACCGTCAGCACCTGCTTTTGCACCGTGGCGTCCAGCGCGGTAGTGGGTTCGTCGGCAATCAATAGCTGCGGACCGCCCGCCAGCGCGGAAGCGATAAGCGCCCGCTGGCGTAAGCCGCCGGAGAGTTCATGCGGATACTGGGCGGCGCGGTTGACCGGGTCGGGAATGCCCGCCTGCTCCAGCAGCGCCGCCACCCGCCCGGCGACCGCCGAGCGCGGCGCCAGCCGATGAGTGAGGATCGGCTCCGCCACTTCCTGACCGATCCTGCGCAGCGGATCGAGCGAGACCAGCGCATCCTGCAAGATAAAGCCGATCTCGCGGCCGCGAATGCCTCGCCAGTCGCGATCGGTCAGGTAGCGCAGGTCGCAGCGACTGCCGTCATGACGCAGCAGATCGAGGGCGTCGGCGTGTACGTCGGCATGTTCGCCCGCCAGTCCGACCAGCGCGCGCGCGGTAACCGATTTGCCGGAACCCGATTCGCCGACCAGCGCCAGAATTTCACCGGGATTCACCTGAAAACCAAGGTTTTTCACCGACTCCACCGGGCCGTGCGGAGAGGGAAAGCTAACGTGCAGACTCTCCACCCGCAGCAGCGGTTGAGCGGGATGTTGCTTTGTTTGGGAAGTCATTATGCGCCGCCTTTTGCCACGATGGATTGTAACCGGCGTCCCAGCAGGGTGATGGCGATGACGGACAGGGCGATCATGCTGGCCGGCAGCAGGCTGACCCAGGGCGCGCTGTCCAGAAAGTTGCGGCCGTCGGACAGCAGCGCTCCCCACTCCGCGGTGGGCGGCGTCACGCCCAGCCCCAGGAAACTCAGCGCGGAGGCCGCCAGCACCGCCTGACCGATGCCGATGGTCGCCAGGATCAGCAGCGGACGCACGGTATTGGGAACGATGTGGCGCAGAATGATGTACAGCGGCGATTCTCCCAGCGCCACGGCGTGTTCGACGTAGCCGGATAGCTTGACCTGCAATACCTGCGAGCGCACCAGCCGGGCGTAGCCCGCGATGCCGGCCAGCCCGACGGCCAGCAGCGTATTCTCCGGACCGCGTCCCAGCACGGCGATGGCCAGCAGCGCCAGCAGCAGGTCGGGAAAGGCGAGCAGGATGTCCAGCAGGCGTACCAGCAACTGACGCAGCGCCCGCGGCGCCAGCGCCGCCGCCGTCCCCAGCAGGATGCCGCCCGTGCAGGCGAGCAGGGTGGCGCCGACGCCGATGGTCAGCGACAGCGAGGTGCCGTGGACCACGCGGGCGAATACGTCGCGGCCAAGCTGATCGGTGCCGAACCAGTGGTGCGTGCTCGGCTGCTGCAACACCGCAGCGAAATCCATGTCGTTCGGGGTGTAGCGGGTAAACAGCGTCGGAAAGAACACCGCCAGCACCAGCAGCGCGACGATCAGCGCCGGCAGCAGCGTACCCGCCGCCAACCAGGGATTACGGTAAACCGGCGCCGGCCTGCGCGGCAGCAGCACGGGATCACTGCTCATGGGGCAACTCCTTTTTCCTCAGACGCGGATCGATCAGCAGGTATAGCGCGTCGATCAGTAGATTGATCGCCACGAACAGAAAGGCGGAGAACATCACCAGCCCCAGCACCAGCGGCATGTCGCGGTTTTCGATGGCGAGCAGGGTGATCTGGCCGATGCCGGCGCGCCCGAATACCGTCTCCGTCAGGATCGAACCGCCCAGCACGCCGGCCAGCAGCGTGCCGGTCAGCGTGGAGATCGCCAGCGCGCCGTGGCGCAAGGCGTGACGCAGGCGCAGCGCGGTCTCGCCGACGCCGCGCGTACGCACCGTAAGCGCGAAAGGCTGCGACAGCGCCTCTTCCAGGCCGTCCCGCAGCACCTGGCTGAACACCGCCATTAGCGGCAGGCTCAGGGTGATCACCGGCAGCACCAGCGCGGCGATGCCGTCGTTGCCGGTAATCGGGAACCACTGGAGCTTGAAGCTGAACAGGGTAAGCAGCAGGATGCCGATCCAGTACACCGGGGTGCTGAGCAGAATCAGCTCCAGTCCGGAGAGCAGGCGGCGCAGGCGATGCTGCCGCCCGGCGGTGGCCAGCGCGTTGACGATCGCCAGAGTCAGGGCCAGAAACAGCGCGCTGAGCGCCAGCGGCACGGTTTCCTTCAGTGCGGTGGCGATCACCGTCACCACCGGCTGACGAAACTGGTAGCTGTCGCCCAGATCGCCGCTCAGCGCCTGTCCGCAGTAGCGCAGGTATTGCATCCACAGCGGCTGGTCGAGGCCGAATTGCTGCACCAGCTCGGCGCGGAACGCCTCGTCCACCACGGCGTCGCCGCCGCCGATAATAATCGACACCGGATCGCCCGGAATCAGCTTGACGGCGATGAACGACAGCGTCGCCGCGCCCCACAGCACGGCGACGATGGTGAACAGGCGTTGGCCGGCGGCGCGTAGGTTAACGGCTAATCCAGGCATCGTAGAAGTTCGGTTTGGCGTTGGTGGCCCAGCTGACGCCGTGTACCTTCTTCGACAGCCCCAACTGGAACGCCGGGACGTACAGCGGCACCACGTAAGCCTGTTCGATCACTTCACGCTGCACTTCATGGTACAGGCGCTTGCGTTCCTCGTCGCCGGCGCCTACCGCGCGGATCAGTTTGTCGTCCAGCGTGTTTACGCGGGCGTGGTTGTTGCCCTGCGGCGGGATGTAGGCGGAGTGGAACACGGTGCGCAGAATGTCCGGCTCGGGGCGCACGAAGTAGTTGGAGGCGATGTCATAGTCGCTGGAGGCGGTGCGGCTGGAGAAGATGCCGGAATCCACCGGATCGAGCTGGAGATCGAACCCGGTCTGTTTGACCTGGAACTGCACCGCCTGAAACAGGGCCACATCGGCCGATTCCAGATTGTTGGCGACGTAAATGAAGCGCGCGGTCAGGCGTTTGCCGTCTTTGGTGCGGTAGCCCTGAGCGTCCTTCGTCGACCAGCCCGCCTCATCCAGCAGACGATTAGCCTTGTTCGGATCGAATCCCCAGGTGGAAGCGACGGCTGGATCATAGTACAGCGTGGAGGGGCCGAGAACGTTGTTCGCCGCTTTCAGCGTGCCGAAGAAGGTGGCCTTGACCGCTGCCGGGCCGTCCACCGAGCTTTGGAACGCCTGGCGCACCTTGACGTCCTGGAAGGGGCCCTGCGCAATGTTGAGGTAGAGCACGCGGTTGACGCCGGGGTTTTCGTAGGTGGCCACCTGCAATTTGCCGTTTTTCAGCACCTGCGCGTGGTTGACCGGCGGAATGGCGTCGATGGCATGCACCTGTCCGCTGTTCAGCGCGCCCAGCCGCACGGCGGCTTCCGGCAGGAACTTGAACTCGATGCCGTCCAGATAAGCCGGCCCCTGATGAGCGGCGTAGCCCGGCCCCCAATTATAATCGGCGCGTTTGCTCAGCTTACTGCCGCTGCCTTTCACGAATGAGTCGAGAATAAACGGACCGGAGCCCACCACGGTGTTGCTGGTGTTGGGGGTGTTCTTCAGATAAGTCGGCGACTGAATGCCCAGGTAGGGCAGGCTCAGCCCCTGCAACAGCGGCGCGAACGCTTCCTTGTAGCGCAGGACCAGCGTGTAGTCGTCCGGGGTTTCGATGGCCTCGACCGGCCCCAGCAACGATTTGGAGTACGGGGAGATGGTCTTCGGATCCAGAATGCGGTCAAAGTTGAATTTCACCGCCGCCGCGTCCAGCTTGGTGCCGTCGCTGAAAGTCACATCCTTGCGCAAATGGAAAGTGTAAACCTTGCGATCGTCGCTGATTTCCCAGCGCTCCGCCAACCAGGGGGTAAAACTGTTGTCCTCGGCCTGGCCGACCAGCGAGTCGAGAACGTTGCGCGTGACCAGCGCGGCGACGCCATAGGCGGTGGTATGGGGATCGATGGTTGGCGTATCGCTGCCCAGCCCGACATTGAGTATGCCGCCCTGAACCGGTTTTTCGCTATTGTCGGCGCTCCATGCGCTGGGGGTGAAGGCAAAAAGCAGGGATAAGGCGCCTGCGGTGAGAAGTTTAGCCGAGGGATATCGCGTTGCTGATGATTTTTTTTCCATTCCCTGATTCCTTGAGGTTTACATTAGCCCATCTTATGTTGCTGTAAATGTAGGGAGGTCGGGTCAAGGTGTAAAAGCACAAAAAATACTTTTTAATGACAAAAAAGTATATAACGGCAATGTTCATGCCGGCGGGAAGCGAGTCGAAACGGTGAGTCAGACAGGCGAATAAAAAACGGCCGCCTTTAGAGTAAGGCGGCCGTTATGTTACGCGTTAGCGGAATCAGCGTGTGGCTTCAGCCGCGGGGACTTCAGGATCCGGCGCATGCGTGATGCGGTTACGCAGATCGCGGCGGACGATTTCCACCAGCCAGAAGCAGAACATATGACCGAACAGTTCAGAGAAGTGTTCGGCAAACGGTTGATCCCACGGCGCCGGAACGGTGCCGAACAGCGGCAGCAGGAAAACGTGGAATACAATGTGGAGCACCAGACCGTAAAAAGCGCCCTGCCAGAGTTTAATTTTGGGATTAAACTCGGCGATGATGCAATAGAGCACGGCAAAAGTAATAGAAAAACCAAAGTGCATGATAAAGCTCATGATTGGTCTCGCATTACCGTTGAACAAATAGGTAATATGAGACATTTCAAAAGACATACCAAGCTGTTGTAATAATTCCTGCGGCGGATTGGTCAGATCGCGAGCCGGCGTTCTGGGTGGAAACGGGATCTCCCAGCCAAATTTAGCAAGGGCGCAAACGAGGCCCGCAATTATCCCGATCAGTATTGCCATCAGGATTTTTTCCTTTGTGGTGCGTAACTGCATATTATTCTCTCCTAAATAACCTGGTGTAACAGGTTTAATTCCGTACGAGTGCTATTCGGAATTAAGTCCGATTCATACATCATACTGATGAACTAATATACCCGTCATCTTTCAAGTCGCTGGTGCGTTGGCTGGGTTACTCGGCCCTTCGGGGCCAGCGCAAGCGCTGTTCAAAACGCCATGCGTTTTGTCCTGCAACTCGACATCTATTGGGTATAGAGCAATATCCGAAGTGAACAAGCGTTGATCCTCATCTGCCGCTCGCCTTCAAATGCGGTGATGCCGTCTTGCCGCAGCTCGAATATTCCAGGTATATATACCTGCTGGGATAACATCTTATTCAGTCGGGATATTACACCTATCGGCAATTATTATCGATTTTATATTCACGCCATCAAAGGGAGGGATTGGCTAATAATTGCGCCATTGAGTAAGATGGAAATAAATTAATATTTCTAAATGTATATTTATGTAAATAAGTTTTTCATTTCGCGGAGAGATAAGCCTATTTTATTAATATTATAACTATTTAAAATAATAGCTCTGCTATGTAAACCAAATAAGTCTATGCGAAATTTCTTATTGATTTCTTGCTGTTTATAGAAAACACCAATATATCGACATTGTTTCAGGATACGCGGTATCTTAATAGCTTATTCGAAAAGACGATAAAATAACCGTGCTGCGGTTCGCATAATTAGCAGCCTGATGAAAATCGCCCGCCGTTATTAACCACCCCATGTACTTTTTCAGCCGTCAAAGCCGAGCTCATCATAAACCGCCCCCTGACGCCGACAGGGTGGGGTGATACGGTGATTGGCATTGACGCTAATGACATTTGCCTGATTCTTATCGCTGTTCCTCCGCGGCAGAAGGCCGGTATCGGATGAACGTCTTTGGCGGCGCATAGTCTATGATTATGGTCTTTATGTCTGGTTGCTGATGCCGGATGCCTTTCTCTTTTAATCAAGGACAAAGGCGGCGGCGATCCCGGCCCACAACCTAGCCATTCGCTTATTACACAGGAGAGTCGTCATGCCGCAAACAGTTCAGAATAATCGCCGGATTGTGTTGGCTTCACGTCCGCACGGCGCGCCCACGCAGGAGAATTTCCGCATCGAGCGGCATCCGATCCCTGAGGTAAAAGCGGGGGAGGTTCTTCTGCGCACGGTTTACCTTTCGCTCGACCCTTATATGCGCGGACGCATGAGCGATGCGCCCTCCTATGCCAAACCGGTCGAACTGGGGGATGTCATGGTCGGGTCCACCATTAGTCGGGTTGTGGCTTCGCAACATCCCGATTACCGTGTGGGAGACTGGGTGTTGGCCTACAGCGGCTGGCAGGATTATGCGATTTCCGACGGCCGCGGGTTAACCAATCTGGGCGCTTCTCCGCAACATCCTTCTTATGCGCTGGGCGTGCTCGGCATGCCGGGATTCACCGCCTACATGGGGCTGATGGATATTGGACAACCCAAAGCAGGGGAAACGCTGGTGGTGGCGGCGGCGACCGGCCCGGTGGGGGCGACGGTCGGACAGATCGGTAAGCTAAAAGGGTGTCATGTGGTGGGGATCGCCGGCGGGGCGGAGAAGTGCCGCTATGCGGTTGAGGAACTGGGATTTGATGCCTGTCTCGATCACCGCGCGGCTGATTTCGCCGATCGGCTCAAAGCGGCCTGCCCGGACGGCATCGATATCTACTACGAAAACGTCGGCGGCAAGGTGTTTGACGCGGTGCTGCCGTTGCTCAATACCTCTGCCCGCGTTCCGCTATGCGGACTGGTCGCCAGCTACAACGCCACCGCGCTGCCTGATGGGCCGGATCGCCTGCCGTTGCTGATGGGAACCATTCTGAAAAAACGCATTCGCATACAGGGGTTCATCATTTTTGACGACTACGGTCATCGTTTCGATGAATTCTGGCAAGCGGTCTCTCCGTGGGTGGCGGAAGGCAAAATCAAATACCGCGAAGATGTGGTGGATGGACTGGAGAATACCGTGGAGGCGTTTGCCGGGCTGTTGCAGGGGAAAAATTTCGGCAAGCTGGTGGTGCGCGTCGGCGCGGACGAATAATCTCCCGCTATTACGACATCCCCGCCTGCGAGGCGGGGGAATAGGCTGTGCATCGGCTAGCGCTGTTCATCCAGCCAGGCGGGTAAATCGTTTAACCCCATGGCCTGTCGCACCAACGTCGGTTTGACGCCGGGCAGGTTGTCCGCCAGCAACAGGCCGACATCGCGCAATAGCTTTTTGGCCGGGTTGTTGCCGGCAAACAATTCGCGGAATCCCTGCATACTGGCGAGCATCACGGCGGCGCTGTGTTTACGTTTACGTTCATAACGCCGCAGATAGAGATGCTGACCGATATCCTTACCCTGCGCTTGCAGGCGTTTCAGCTCAGAAATCAATTCCGCCGCATCCATAAAACCAAGATTGACGCCCTGGCCCGCCAGCGGATGGATAGTGTGCGCGGCATCGCCGATCAGCACCAGACGATGGGCGGCGAAACTGCGGGCATAGCGGCCCGTTAACGGAAAGACCTGCCGTTCGCTCTCCAGTTTGCACAGGCCCAACCGGGTATCGAACGCCGTCGCCAACTGCTTATTAAACTCCTCGACCGGCAACGTCAGCATGGTCTGCGCCTGATTTGGCGGCAGCGACCAGACAATGGAACTGAGATGCGGATCGCCAAGCGGCAGAAACGCGAGAATGCCGTCGCCGTGAAAGACCTGCCGCGCGACCGACTGATGCGCAGATGCCGTGCGGATGCCGGCGACCAGCGCATGATGGCCGTAATCCCAGAAAGTCAGGGGAATATCGGCATGCTGACGCAGCCAGGAGTGCGCGCCGTCCGCGCCGACCACCAGCCGCGCCGTTAACATGTCGCCGTCCTGAAGGGTAATGAAGGCTTCGTTTTCTCCCCAGGCCACCTGTTTCAGCGCGGCGGGCGCCAGCAGGGTGATATCGCTCAGTTGAGACGCGCGTTGCCACAGCGCCTGCTGAATAACCGGGTTTTCAATGATATGGCCCAAGTGGGAAAAACCGAACTCCTCGCCGCTGAAGCTGATTTTGCCAAAGCTGTCTTTATCCCAGACTTGCATGTCGTTGTAGGGGCTGACCCGCTGCGCCGTCAGGTTTTCCCACACCCCCAGATGGCGAAGCAGGCGTTCGCTGGCGGCGTTGATGGCGGACACCCGCAACGCATATTCTTTTTCCTGCGCCTGAGGGACGGTCGGCCGCTGCTCCAGTACGGCAATACGCAGGCCATTGCCCTGCAAGCCGCAAGCCAGCGCCAGACCGACCATACCGCCGCCGGCGATAACCACGTCGAATGATTGCATACACCTCTTCCTGTTATATCCCGTTGGCGCGCTTAACGTTCCACCCAGCCCAGCGTACGGCGGGCGAGGGCATCGCGCAGCAGCGGCAGATTATTCATGGTCATCAGGCCCAGATTGCGCCCAATCTCTAATGCGGTATAGCGGTTAGCGAACAGTCTGACCAGACCGTCGGTGATCGCCACCGTGGTCTGCTGGTCGGGCTGACGGCGCTGCTGGTAGCGGCTGAGAACCGCATAGCCGCCAGGGTCCTGCCCGTGGTTCACCGCGTCGACCAGGGTTTCCGCCAGCGACATCACATCGCGCAGCCCCAGATTGAATCCTTGTCCGGCAATCGGATGCAGCGTTTGCGCCGCATTGCCCACCAGCGCCAGACGATGATGAATGTGCTGATTAGCCGTCAGCAGGCGCAGAGGATAGCTACGACGTTCGCCGATGTGGGTAAAGGCGCCCAGACGCCAGCCAAACGCCAGCTGCAACTGACGGCGGAATTCGGCTTCGCTCCAGCTATCCACCAGATCCTGCTTGTTTTCCTCATGACACCAGACCAGCGCGCTGCGGCCCTTGTTCATGGGCAGCAGCGCCAGCGGCCCGTGAGGGGTAAAGCGCTCGTACGCCCGTCCCTGATGCGGCTCGGTGGTGGTGACGTTGGCGATGACGGCGATCTGCTTATAGTCTTGTCGCCGCCACTCGATGCCGCAAGACTGCGCCAGACGGGAAAGCGAGCCGTCGGCGGCGACCAGCAATCGCCCCGTCAGCGTTGCGCCGTTATCCAGCGTTAGCGTGGCGGCGTTCTGCGTGCGGGCGACGTCAACCACCTTCGCCGGACAGTGCAGACGAACGCCGGGCGCTTTTTGCAACAGTGAGAAGAGGCGCTGTCCGGCCTCGTGCAGCTCGACCACATGACCCAGCGCCGGTACGCAATAGTCGGATGCTTTCAGGTCGACAAAGCCGGCGTGGCCGCGATCGCTGACATGTATCCGGGTTATCGGGGTCGCGCAGCCGGCCAGCGCCTGCCAGATGCCGACGTTTGCCAACTGTTGGCTGGTGCCTGCCGATAGGGCGATGGCGCGCGCGTCAAACCCCGGATGCCGGCGATCGAGCGGCGATTGGGCTTCAATCAACTCAACCGGCACGTTTCCCTGTGAAAGCTCGGCTATCGCCAGCGCCAGCGTCGCGCCGGCCATGCCGCCGCCGACAATCATTACCGTCATATCTTATCCCGTCATCTTTCAAGCCGTTGGTGCGTTGGTTGCCCCGAGTTATCCGGCTGCTTTTGCCATCAAGGCTTCAATGGCGTCGGCGTCTTTTACTACGCCGGCGGTCAGATTTTCATTACCGTCTTCCGTGATCAAAATGTCATCTTCAATACGGATGCCGATTCCCCGATAGGGATGGGGAACGTTGGCGTCGGGCGCAATATACAGGCCGGGTTCCACGGTCAGCACCATGCCGGGTTGCAGCGGACGGCCGCGATCGGTGGAGCCGTAATCGCCGACGTCATGCACGTCCAGACCGAGCCAGTGGCTCAGCCCGTGCATATAGAACTGGCGATGCGCCTGTTCCGCTATCAGCGGCTCGACGTCTCCTTTCAGGATGCCCAGCTTGATCAGCCCGCTTACCATGACGCGCACCACTTCCTCATTGACTTCGCGGATGCTGCGACCGGGGGCGAACAGTTCCAGCGCTTTATGCTGCGACGCCAGCACGATGTTGTAGATGGCGCGCTGCGGTTCGGTGAACTTGCCGTTGACGGGGAAAGTTCGGGTGATATCCCCGGCGTAGCCCTGATATTCGCAGCCGGCGTCAATCAACACAAGATCGCCGTCGCGCATCTGGGTTTCATTTTCCGTGTAGTGCAGAATGCAGGCGTTATCGCCGCTGCCGACGATGGTATTGTAAGAGGGATAGCGCGCGCCGTGACGGGTAAATTCGTGGTGAATCTCCCCTTCCAACTGGTACTCGAACATACCGGGACGACAGGTCTGCATGGCGCGCGTATGGGCCAGCGCGGTGATCTCGCCCGCGCGGCGCATCACGTCAATTTCCGCCGGGGATTTGAATAGCCGCATTTCATGTACCCAGGGACGCCAGTCCGTCAGCGTCGGCGGCGCGATGAACCCCTGGCGCGTTCCCTGACGCAGCGTCGTCAGCGCGGAGAAGACCAGTTTGTCGGCATAGTCGTATTGTCCCTGAGCGTGATAGACGACATCCAGACCGTTCAGCAGGACATGCAGTTGGGTGCCGATCTCATCAAAAGGCAGCGCACGGTCAACGCCCAATGCGGCCGGCGCGGCCTGTTGCCCAAGTCGGCGGCCAAACCAGATTTCCGCCGTCAGGTCGCGAACCCGGTTGAATATCACGCTATGCTGATGTTTTTCATCGCTTTTAATCAACAGCAGCACGGCTTCCGGCTCGTTAAAACCGGTGAAATACCAGAAATCGCTGTTTTGCCGGTAAGGGTATTCGCTGTCGGCGTTACGTGCGACTTCGGGCGCCGCAAAAATAATCGCGGCACTGGCGGGAGCCATTTTCTCCAGCAGTGTCTGGCGACGGCGAAGGAATTCTTGTTGGTTCATTTCCCGCTCCTGAAAATATTGCGTTTCGTTTACTTTCTCGCCCGCCATCAATGGGATTAATGCAGCGTCGGCTTTTTTTGCTCCGGGGCGACAACCTGCGGGCTGATAAATTCGTTATGGCACAGAATGGCCGAAACGCGGACGTATTCGATGACTTCTTCAAGGGACTGTTCCAGCTCTTCCTGATCTTCATCTTCGTCATAGCCAAGCTGGGCGATGTTGCGTAAATCGTCGATCGCTTCTTTCAACTCGCCCTTCGCTTTATTCAAATGGGGCTGAACCACGCCTAATCCCAGCAAAAAGTGGTTTACCCAACCCGACAAGGCATCCGCGCGGGCAAACACCGTGACCGATTCACTGTCGTCATCCGGCAGAAAAAGCTGGAACATAAAACCTTCATCTTCAAGCATTTCCCGCGTGACTTGATACAGATGCTGGAGCGGCTGGGACAGCAGTTGCGGAAAGGCCATGCCTTCGTTGGTCAGTTCAAAAACCAGGGTTTTCCAACTGTCATCATGGTTGCCGCCGCACAGCATACCGCTGATCAATCCATGCATCTCGGCGGCGGTTAGTGCGATCTGCTGCTGGCGCAGCAATTGGTCAATGGCTTCATAGCCTGGAAACGTATTCTCTATAGACATGCGCATTCGTCATCGTTGGCAGGGTTAGTTCATGTTATGCTACCACCAAGCTCCATCGGTATACCAGAAAGGGCTTGTATCTTATATTGGGGATATATATAGTGACGCCCGCTTAAACCGACCGCTGCCAGGCAGCGCGGGATTCATCCTGTGCGGGCGCGAAATTGAGATAAGGCAGGAAGGTGGTATGTCTGCACAACCAGTAGATATTCAGATTTTTGGCCGTTCGTTAAGAGTCAACTGTCCGCCAGAGCAGCAGGATGCGTTGAATCAGGCTGCGGAAGATCTTAACCAAAGGTTGCAAGATCTTAAAGTTCGCACCAGAGTCACCAACACCGAGCAGCTGGTGTTTATCGCCGCGCTGAATGTGTGTCATGAACTGGCGCAGGAACGGAACAAAACCCGTGATTATGCGGCCAACATGGAGCAGCGTATCCGTATGCTGCAACAGACTATCGAACAGGCATTGTTGGAGCAGGGCCGTATTACCGATCGTCAGGGCGCCCAGTTTGAGTAACATCCGGTTTTGACAAAAGTACGGTGTTCTTAAGCGAAAAGACGTGATAAGGTTTATAGCAAGTAACGAATAAAATTTCTCTGAGATGTTTGTCAGCGGGCCAGTCCCCTGAGCCGATATTTCAAACCAATAGAATGTAACGCTCCGTGGTTGGTGAGCATGCTCGGCTAGTCCGAGAAGCCTTAAGACTGCGACGTTATGTTCACCTTGAACCAAGGGTTCAAGGGTTACAGCCTGCGGCGGCATCTCGGAGATTCCCTTTCTTTCTACCTTCAGCCACGGCGACAGCCTCCATTTCGTATGCAGCCGATGCCATCATCCACAGTGTCGCTTTCTTCCCGGCTTCGTCAGCAAATCCGTCAGGATGTGCGGCGGCAGCGCCGTCAGCTCAGCGCGCAGCAACAGGCATTATCCGCTCAACAGGTACTGGCGCGGGCGTCCGCGCATCCGAAAATCCGTCATGCCGATACTATCGCGGCATTTTTATCGTTTGACGGCGAACTGGATACCAAACCGTTGATCCAACAGTTCTGGCAGCAGGGCAAACAGGTTTACCTGCCGGTGTTGCACCCTTTCAGCGCGGGAAATCTGCTGTTCCTGCGCTATGCGCCGGATACCGAACTGGTATTGAACCGGCTGAAGATTTTACAGCCGCGCCTCGATGTGCGGCAGGTCTTGCCCCTGCAACAGCTGGATGTGCTGCTGACGCCGCTGGTGGCGTTTGACCGTCAGGGGCAACGTCTGGGGATGGGCGGCGGTTTCTATGACCGAACCTTACGTCATCGAACGCCGCGCGGACCCTATCCCATCGGTCTGGCGCATGACTGCCAGCAGGTCGATGCCCTGCCGGTGGAGAGCTGGGACATCCCGTTGCCGGAAATCATTACCCCGTCGCGCTGCTGGCGCTGGGGGGAATAAGGCTATTCCAGCCGTCCTGAGGGTATTGTCTCGCGATTGTGTCCCAGCATTTGCTGCACCAGCTCGACGCAGCGCAGAAAACGCGAGTCGTAGTCTGAATCCTCGACATGGACATACGGGACATCATTTTCCGCCAGCATGCTCATCAACAGATGCTGAAATTCCTTCCGCGCAGGCGCGCTGCCCAGACTACGCAATCCGTCCGCCACCCACGGCGTATTGTTTTCCAGCAGAATAACCAGATCGAAGCGATACTCATCAATCAGCGCCTGCACGAACGGGTGCTCGCGGCCTTCATATTTTTTGCAGAATGCCTGGGTCGTGACGAAGTCGGTATCGATAAACGCCACTTTATTGGCATATTTTACCGCGAAATCAATGTACTGCGCCTGGCCCAATGCGATTTTGTCATAATCGGAATATTGCAGGGCCATTTCATCGCCCCCCAGATGGGAAAATACATAATCTCGACCGTATTCCCAGGCGCTGGTGGTATTGAAGATGTTGGCCAGCTTGTTGACCAGCGTGGATTTACCGCTGGACTCGCCGCCGAGAATCGCGACGGTGCGCACAAAGAAGGGTTTGACTTCGGTCGGGATATATTCCCAGAAACGGAAAGGATCGTGACGGATCTGCGACCCGCTGATGTTCATGAACGAACGTTTGGGATCGACCAATACCGTTTCGATGCCTAAATGTTCGCGGTACTGCGGCGCATCCTGCTCTTCGCTGGTATAGACAAAATTGGGCTGGATGCCTTTTTCCTGCATAAAGGCCTGAATTCCTTTGCTCCACACGTCCCAACCATGCGGGTAAGGTTCCATTCCCTGCTCGTTAAACGAATGAATGCGGATATTTTTCTGGTACTTAAAGGTTTGCAGCAGCCAGCGCAGACGGTCGCTGACGGTCGGCTGCTGCGACATGGAGCTGTTTTCAAACAGCAGGCGGTCGCGCGGCTCGTCGTAGCCCAGAATGACGTGCAATTCGTCAACCTGACTACAGGCGCGCTGGATAAGATAAATATGTCCGGTGTGTAGTGGATAAAACTTGCCGAATACCACGCCGATCTTTTTTTCGTAGCGGGGAAATTCAACGCCGAGGAAACGGTGCAGGGCTTCAAGTTTTTGCGCGCTGGGGCTTTTTATCTTGGCATTGAGTAATTGACTGAGATAACCCTTGGTCATATCCGTCGCATCGGCGACCTGTTGCAGGGTACATCCTTTTTTCCGGATAGCGGATTTCAGATAATCGAATGGTGGCATTTTCCGACACTCCTGTTTAGCGTACTAAACAAAATACCACAGCGCGTCGTCGCCTGCTGAAAAACTTCGATATTGTCTGTGCGGAGGGCTCGTGCGACGTTAACCATCGCTTCCGGCGATTGGCAAGCCCTCTGTGGAATCGTAACGGTTACAGATCGTCGAGAATATCCAGCGCGTCGGCCAGCTTTTTGACGCCGAAAACCTGCATGTTGGCCGGCGGTTTTTTCGGCATATTGGCGTGCGGCACGATGGCGCGTTTAAAACCGTGTTTGGCCGCCTCGGCGATACGTTCCTGTCCGCTGGGTACCGGGCGTATTTCGCCGGCCAGCCCGACTTCGCCGAACACCACCAAATCCTGCGGCAGCGGGCGATCGCGCAGGCTGGAGACCAGCGACAGCAATAACGCCAGATCGGCGCTGGTTTCCGTGACCTTGACGCCGCCGACCACGTTGACGAACACATCCTGATCGGACATCTGCAAGCCGCCGTGGCGATGCAGCACGGCGAGCAGGATCGCCAGCCGGTTTTGTTCCAGCCCGACGGCTACGCGGCGCGGGTTGGACATCATGGATTGATCCACCAGCGCCTGAATTTCCACCAGCAGCGGACGCGTACCTTCCCACACCACCATCACCGAACTGCCGGAGGTGATTTCGTCGCCGCGGCTGAGGAAAATGGCGGAAGGATTGCTGATTTCGCGCAGCCCCTGTTCGGTCATGGCGAACACGCCCAGTTCGTTGACCGCGCCAAAGCGGTTTTTATGGCTGCGCAGGGTGCGAAAACGGGAGTCGGCGTCGCCGTCCAGCAGCACGGAACAGTCGATGCAGTGCTCCAGCACTTTCGGGCCGGCCAGCGAGCCGTCCTTGGTGACGTGGCCGACCATGATAATGGCGACGCCGCGCGTCTTGGCGAAGCGGGTCAGGTAGGCGGCGGTTTCACGCACCTGCGCCACGCTGCCGGGGGATGACTGAATATCGGCCAGGTGCATGACCTGAATAGAGTCAATCACCATCAGCTTCGGCTGTTCCTGTTCGGCTATCAGGCAGATCTGCTCGATGCTGGTTTCAGACAGCATGTTCAGGTTCTGCGCCGGCAAACCGAGGCGATGCGCCCGCATGGCCACCTGTTGCAGCGACTCTTCCCCGGTCACATACAGGGTCTTCATCTGTTCAGACAGTTTGCACAGCGTTTGCAGCAGCAGGGTGCTTTTGCCCGCGCCGGGGTTGCCGCCGATGAGAATCGCGCTGCCCGGCACCACGCCGCCGCCCAGCACCCGGTCGAACTCCTGAAAGCCGGTGGAGAAACGAGGCAATGCCTCCAGACTGATTTCCGATAGCTTTTGCACCCGGCTGACGCCGGCGCTTTCGCCGGCATAGCCGCTCAGGCGATCGGAGCGCGAGGACGAAGATGCCGCGGCCAGACGAACTTCGGTAATGGTGTTCCAGGCGTGACAGGCGCTGCACTGTCCCTGCCAGCGCGGATAGTCGGCCCCGCATTCATTACATACAAAGGCGCGTTTGACGGCTTTTGCCACAGGTAACCTCTACTCGGATTAGCGTTTTTCGTGTCTCATGCTGCCGCTGAGGATGCATAATACACCGGTCAGGTCGGCATGACGGATGCTCACGGCGGCCTGTTCGTTGACTTTGGGCTTGGCATGATAGGCGATGCCCAGGTCAGAGCTTTTGATCATCAGCAGGTCGTTGGCGCCGTCGCCGATAGCGACGGTCTGTTCCATGGGAATATCCAGTTTTTCCGCCAGCTTGCGCAGCGTGGCCGCTTTGTATTTCGCATCGACGATCGGGCCGACGACTTCCCCCGTCAGTTTGCCGTCGCGCATGCCCATTTCGTTGGCGACGGCGGCGACCAGGCCCAGTTCTTCCTTCAGATAATCGGCGAAATAGGTAAATCCGCCCGAGGCGATGGCGACATGCCAGCCGGCTTCCTGAAGCTGACTTACCATATCGGTCAGCCCCGGCATCAGCGGCAGGTTGTTGCGTACTTCGAGCAGGATGTTCGCATCGGCGTCCTTTAAGGTTCCCACGCGTTGGCGCAAACTGGCGGAAAAGTCCAGCTCGCCGCGCATCGCTCGTTCGGTGACTTCGGCAACCAAATCGCCGGTACCGGCCAGTTTGGCGATTTCATCGATACATTCGATCTGGATTGCCGTGGAGTCCATATCCATCACCAGTAAACCGGGCGCCCGCAGCGTCGGAGAGTTACGCATCGGGGCGACATCCAACCCCAGATCGTGCGCGAGCTTGGTCGCCCGCGGCGTCAGCGTACCCGCCAGCCGGACAACCTGATAATCGCCCACATTCCACGCGCTGACGATAACCATCGCCGCGCCCAGGCGACGCTGATAACGGGAAAGTAAATTCTTATCAAGCACGTCGCTGTACAACAACCAGCCGGTATCGCCGGCGCGGTAATCGAGCGGCATGACTTCATTACCGCTCAGCGATAGCGGCAGTCCGGGCCAACAGTTAATCTCATCCGGGAGATCACGATAGGTCAGACTATTCGACATGGGGCAGTTCCTCTACTGACGGTAATAACGCGTGGCCGGACGCCGAAAACTCGGCATGTACAGCCGTCGCCACAAACATATTGGTCGGAAAACAGGGCAACAAGCTATCCTATCGTCGGCGCTTCTGGCAACATAAAGTATCCAAATCGCGTAAGGATTCTCATGGTTCGGGCCCGGGTAAAATTCCGCCTACATCGCACAGCCATTGTGTTGATTTGCTTAGCTCTGCTGGTGATTTTAATGCAGGGGGCTTCCTATTTCAGTCTAAGTCATCAGATGGCGCGTTCCGAACAGGTTGAAGACCTGGCCCGCACGCTGACCAGACAGGTTGCATTCAGTCTCTCTCCCCTGATGGAGAGCGCGGATGATAACAGCCAGAGAATCAATAGTATCCTTAAGCAACTTACCGATCACAGCCGTATTTTGGATGCCGGCATTTATCAGCAGGACGGCTCGCTGGTGGCGCGCGCCGGTGAACAGGTGCCGCTCCGCGATCGGCTGGCCTTGGACGGCAATCGGGTCGGCAGTTACTTTAACCATCAACTGGTGCAGCCGATTGAGGGGAAAGACGGCCCGATAGGTTTCCTGCGCGTTACGCTGGATACGCATGTGCTGGGGACGGAAGCCAAGCAGGTGGATAACACCACCAATATTCTGCGTTTAATGATCCTGCTGTCGCTGGCTATCGGCATCATTCTCACGCGTACGCTGTTGCAGAATCGCCGCACCCGCTGGCAGCAGTCGCCTTATCTGCTGACCGCCAGCACGCCGTTAAAAGAAGATGACGGCGACGAGACGGGAAATGACGGCGGCAAGGCCTGAATAAATGACGACGGCATCTTTGCATGCAACGGATTGCGCGCGGTTTTTCCGCGCCTTCAGTCACCGATTGTGTATAGTCGCTAAATCAGGGAAAATACCCGGCATTATTCGTAAGCTGTAATACCGCAGGTTTATTCGTCCCGGCATTACGTTTACTCGCTACTATTTTCGCTTTGCCTGACGCCGTCATCGCCGTGATTTGATGCCGACGCCGGGTGACTAACAGAAGAAACCTGAAAATCATGTCTCCAAGTGAATACGCTCGCGAAGTCGCGAAAAGAAGAACTTTCGCCATTATTTCTCACCCTGATGCGGGTAAAACCACGATTACGGAAAAAGTGTTGCTGTTCGGACAGGCGCTGCAAACCGCCGGTACGGTCAAAGGCCGTGGTTCGAATCAGCACGCCAAATCCGACTGGATGGAGATGGAGAAACAGCGCGGTATCTCCATCACCACGTCCGTGATGCAGTTTCCCTATCATAACTGCCTGGTTAATCTGCTGGATACCCCGGGGCATGAAGACTTTTCCGAGGATACCTATCGTACGCTGACCGCGGTGGACTGTTGTCTGATGGTGATTGATGCGGCGAAAGGGGTTGAAGATCGTACCCGTAAGCTGATGGAAGTGACCCGTTTGCGTGACACGCCGATCCTGACTTTTATGAACAAACTCGACCGTGACATCCGCGATCCGATGGAACTGCTGGATGAAGTGGAAAACGAGTTGAGAATCGCCTGCGCGCCTATTACCTGGCCTATCGGCTGCGGCAAATTGTTCAAAGGCGTTTACCACTTGTATAAAGACGAGACCTATCTTTATCAGACCGGTAAAGGCCATACGATCCAGGAAGTGCGTATCGTAAAAGGGTTGGATAACCCGGATCTGGACATCGCTATCGGCGAAGAACTGGCGTCGCAGCTGCGTGAAGAACTGGAACTGGTGAAAGGCGCATCGCATGAATTTGAATTGGATGCTTTCCTGTCTGGCGGTTTGACGCCGGTCTTCTTTGGTACGGCGCTGGGTAACTTTGGCGTCGACCACATGCTGGATGGCCTGATCGACTGGGCGCCGGCGCCGATGCCGCGGAAAACCGATACCCGTCAGGTCACGGCGGATGAGGAAAAATTCACCGGCTTCGTGTTTAAAATTCAGGCCAATATGGACCCGAAACACCGTGACCGCGTGGCTTTTATGCGCGTGGTGTCCGGCAAGTATGAGAAGGGGATGAAGTTGCGTCAGGTGCGTACCGGCAAAGACGTGGTGATTTCCGACGCGCTGACTTTCATGGCCGGCGACCGTTCTCATGTCGAAGAGGCTTATCCCGGCGATATCATCGGCCTGCATAACCACGGCACCATCCAGATTGGGGATACCTTTACCCAAGGCGAAGAGATGAAGTTCACCGGTATTCCTAACTTTGCGCCGGAACTGTTCCGCCGCATCCGTCTGCGCGATCCGTTGAAGCAGAAGCAATTGCTGAAAGGGCTGGTGCAGCTTTCGGAAGAAGGGGCGGTACAGGTGTTCCGTCCGTTGATTAACAACGACCTGATCGTGGGCGCGGTGGGCGTGTTGCAGTTTGATGTGGTGGTCGCCCGGTTGAAGACCGAATATAACGTGGAAGCCGTCTACGAATCCGTCAACGTCTCTACCGCTCGTTGGGTTGAATGCGATGATGTGAAGAAGTTTGAAGAGTTCAAACGCAAGAACGAACAGCATCTGGCGTTAGACGGCGGCGATAACCTGTCGTATATCGCCCCGACAATGGTTAACCTGAACCTGACGCGGGAACGCTACCCGGAAGTGTCGCTCCATAAAACCCGCGAACATTAATCGCGCGTTCGGCGTATAAAATTCGACCACCCGAAACGATCGTGCAAGTCATGATTATTTCGGGTGTTTTATTTTATTGTTTGTCTATTTATCAGTTTGTTATCCCGTCTTATAGCCCTGCAACGCCAGAAAATTCAGGCGACAGACAAATCTTAATTGCCGCCGGATCCCCTTCTTTTATCGATATTGCCCTGTGATTTGCGACGTCGTGGTCTATAGTTAACAACGTGTTAATTATTTTGGTTTGTTTAACTATTAACGCGATTACGGGTAGTTCTTTGTATTGGTGTTTTCACTGATTCTAAAGATAGTACGCTGTTTTTCATCGTTTATATGATGTTTATGCCGAACGCGTTAAGCGCGACGGTTTCTGGGGCAGAAACCCTGATGGCGCTGCATTCGTAATCACCTGCGTTAATTCGCCCGGCGTCGTTTTGTCCGGGCATATAAAAACAGAAAAGGAAGAAATCGATGACAAAGACCAAACTGACTCAATCTCTGATCGCGGTTGTTCTGGGTTCTATTCTTGCCGGCGGCAATGCGCTGGCTGAAGACACGCTGGGACAAAAAACACAACGCGCCGCAGATACAACGGGTGAGAAAGTCGATAGCTCCGTGAATAAAGCTTCAGGCTACATAAGCGACAGCGCGACCACCGCGAAGGTAAAGAGCGCGCTGCTGGAAGATAAAACCATCAAGAGCGGCGATATTTCGGTTGCCACCACCAATGGCGCCGTCACCCTGAGCGGGTTCGTCGGTAGTCAGGAAATAGCGACGCATGCGGTGCAGATCGCGAGCAACACAGAGGGTGTGAAGTCTGTCAGCGACAAACTTCAGATCAAGGACAATGATACGCAGTCCGTCGGTTCCTATGCCGACGATACGGTGACGACCAGTTCGATTAAAGCCAAATTGCTGGCGGATGACATCGTTCCTTCACGGAAGGTAAAAGTAGAGACCCATGAGGGCGTGGTGCAACTGAGCGGAGAAGTCGATAATCAGGCTCAGGTCGCTCGCGCAGAAAGTATCGCCAAAGCCGTTGACGGCGTGAAAAGCGTCAAAAACGATTTAACGGTCAAGTCATAATATCTTAGGCAATAGGGCGGGTTGTTTATGCCAATAAACAGCCCGCAATAACCTGTAAAACAAAAGTACCACCACCATGTGGGCCTGCAATCAGGTACGGTATCCGATTGCCTCCACGGTTCTCGTTTTTTGGTAAGGAGCGCATATGTTTCGTTGGGGAATTATCTTTTTAGTGATCGCGTTGATCGCCGCGGCATTGGGGTTCGGCGGTTTGGCGGGTACAGCGGCAGGGGCGGCGAAAATCGTCTTCGTAGTTGGGATCGTTTTATTCCTGGTGAGCTTGTTTGCCGGCCGTAAACGGCCTTAAAATCAAACAAAGGAAAGATGGACAGCCATGCCATTTGGCTGTCATATTTAACAGACACACTGTGTGTCGTCGCGTTTGTGTAACGTCGACGGTATTTACCCCGCATCTTTCAAGTTGCATCGGTGTTGGTTTTCGGACTCGCTTGCTCCCTGCGTTCCAGGGCGCGATTTGGTTGCTGATTGGCTGCACCTTGAAATCTATTGGGTATATCAGGAGGTGTGTGATGAATAGCGATATAGTTGTTGGTAAATGGAAACAATGGAAAGGGAATTTCTGGGCCATGTGGGCCGAATGGTTCGACAGCGATTGCGCCTGGCTGGAAGGGAACAATGGCTATTTGTCCGGCGTGCTGCAAGAGGATTACGGCAAGGAACATGAGAAAGCCTCGTCAGAGAAGACGGTCTTGCACTGAATAAATATTAACGCTGTGCGTTTCTGTTGCCGGTTTGCTGGCAGCAGCGGGTTGGTTTATCCAGTAGATACATAATCACCGGTCAAGGCGATGACCACAGAAAACAGACATTCCCGGGGCGACGTTGCCCGGCATGCATTCATCGATACGCACTGCCATTTCGATTTTCCACCGTTCAGCGAAGATGTCGCGGCAAGTTTACGTTTGGCCGCCACGGCCGGCGTTGAACGCATCGTTATTCCGGCGGTTGAATCCCGCTACTTTGATCGCGTGCTCCAGTTGGCATGCAACCACACTTCTCTTTATGCCGCGCTTGGGCTGCATCCGCTCTACATTTCCCATCATCGTGACACCGACCTGGCCTTGCTGGAAGAGCACCTGCGTCAACCTGCGAACAGGCTGGTGGCGGTCGGCGAGATCGGGTTAGATCTTTATATGCAAGATCCGCAGTTGGCGCGGCAATGCGCGCTGCTGGAAGCCCAGCTTCAACTGGCCAGACAGTACGATCGTCCGGTGATTCTGCATTCACGCCGTAGTCATGATCGACTGGCGCAGTTACTGCGCCGTACGCAAGTGCCGCGCACGGGCGTGGTTCACGGCTTTGCCGGCAGCCTGCAACAGGCGCAGACCTTTGTCCGGCTGGGTTATTACCTTGGCGTTGGCGGCACCATTACCTATCCCCGGGCGAATAAGACGCGTCAGGCGATCGCGCGTTTACCTCTCGACCATTTATTGCTGGAAACCGATGCGCCGGATATGCCGGTTTGCGGCCATCAGGGGCAGCCAAATCGTCCTGAACGTATAGCCGCGGTTTTTCATGCCCTATGCCAGCTACGGAGTGAATCCGCCGATGAGATCGCCGACGCGATTTACCACAACAGCCTTCGTCTGTTTGGGTTATCGGCGCCGGGTTGCTGAGGATAACGCGGAAAAATGACGAATATCATGGCAACCAGGTGCATAAAGTGTGATCTAGATCACTATTAAGTATTTTCAGTTGTTTGTTGTTGTATATATTTGTGACATAGGTTAGCTCCTGTTCAGAACCTGCATTTATAATCTCTCCGACTGAATCTCACCGGCTTCTGGTTTCGCCGGATAATGGGTTCCTCAATCTTTATAACGGCTAGTTGTTATAAAAATATTTTTATTCCTAATTGTAATTGTTCGCGCTAAAAGGGAACCTCATATGCAACTCATCATGAGTCTTATCGGCATGGCTGCACTCATCCTGTTTGCCGTCCTGTTTTCCAGCAATCGTAAAGCCATTAAGCTGCGCACGGTACTGGGTGCTTTCCTGCTCCAGATAGGCATTGGCGCATTGGTGTTATATGTTCCTTTAGGCCGTCGCATTTTAGGCGGCATGACGGAAGGGGTGGCTAACGTTATTTCCTATGGCAATCAGGGCGTATCCTTCATTTTCGGCGGCCTGGTTTCTGACAAAATGTTTGAAGTCTTCGGCGGCGGCGGCTTTGTTTTCGCGCTGCGCGTACTGCCGATTATCGTTTTCTTTTCTTCACTGATCGCCGTGCTCTATTACATGGGCGTTATGCAGTGGGTGATTCGTTTGCTTGGCGGCGGGTTACAGAAGCTGCTGGGTACGTCGCGCACCGAGTCGCTGTCCGCGACGGCAAATATTTTCGTCGGGCAGACAGAAGCGCCGCTGGTGGTTCGCCCGTATATCGCCGGTATGACGCAGTCGGAGCTGTTTGCCGTGATGTGCGGCGGTCTGGCTTCTATCGCCGGTTCCGTTATGGCGGGTTATGCGCAGATGGGCGTGCCGCTGGAATACCTGATTGCGGCCTCCTTTATGGCGGCGCCGGGCGGGCTGTTGTTTGCGAAATTGATGGTGCCGGAAACGGAAAATACCCATGACCGGGAGGAAATCAGCGGATTCGTCGATGCGGAAGATAAGCCGGCCAACGTGATTGATGCCGCTGCCAGCGGTGCGGCTTCCGGCATGCAGTTGGCGTTGAATGTGGGCGCGATGCTGCTGGCGTTTATCGCGTTGATAGCGTTGCTTAACGGCATCCTCGGCGGCGTGGGCGGGTGGTTTAACTATCCGCAATTGTCGCTGGAGTTGGTTTTAGGCTGGGTTTTCTCGCCGGTGGCGTTTTTGATCGGCGTTCCCTGGAATGAGGCGACTGTCGCCGGATCCTTTATCGGTCAAAAACTGATCGTCAATGAATTTGTCGCCTATATGAATTTCAGCGAATATCTGAAAGCCGATGACGTGGTGGCGGCGAGCGGTCTCCAGGTTCTGTCCGACCATACCAAAGCGATTATTTCTTTCGCCCTTTGCGGGTTTGCTAACTTGTCATCGATAGCTATCCTTATTGGAGGACTGGGCAGTATGGCGCCGACTCGTCGTCAGGACATCGCCAGGTTCGGTTTGAAAGCGGTAACGGCGGGTACGCTTTCCAACCTGATGAGCGCCTGCATCGCCGGGTTCTTTTTAGCGTTGTGATGGTGCTTGATTTAGCAATAATAATGGGCGGGAGCCGCCCATTATTCATTGAAGGTTGAGGTGCTGGATTACCCTGAAAGTGATTTCGCCTTCAAGAGTAAAGTGACATGCTTGCTGCTTTTATTGATGACGTTGAATGGATTTCGTTCCCACAGGCTAAGGATGGCGCTATGTATCCTGGTTTCGTCGCTCGTGGTCATTTCCATTTGTCTGCTTATTCCGATGACTTGTTCGCTGAAGCGGAGGTGCCGTTTTCAGATGCGCTTGCGCGCTCGGTGCCGAAACGTCGAGCGGAGTTTCTGGCTGGCCGCTGTCTGGCGAAACAGGTACTGAGTAAGCTCGGTTATGCGGATTTCGTCCTTAACTGCGCTGAAGATCGGTCTCCGCTGTGGCCGGAAAATGTTTCCGGCTCCTTAAGTCATAACACCCATAGCATATTGTGCGCCGCGCATATCCGCACTCCCGAGTTTTCCGGCGTAGGGGTGGATATCGAAACATTCATGTCTGCGAAACGCGCCGAGTCGCTGTGGCCGGGCATTGTGGGCGAGGATGAGTACCACTGGCTACACGCCCGGGATGATGAGTTTCGCTGTTTATTGACGTTAAACTTTTCCGCCAAAGAGAGTCTGTTCAAGGCGTTGTATCCGCAGGTTAAGCACTACTTCGATTTTTTGGATGTCGGAATGGTCGCGCTGGATAGCGCCAGCCAGTCTTTTGAACTGGAGCTGCTGACTGATTTATCGCCGGCGTTTTGCGCCGGACGCCGCTTTAAAGGCGCTTACCTGCAACGAACCGATGACATCACCACTTTTCTTTGCTGCTGAACCCGCAGGGGGATTGATACCCCGAGTTGCTGCGTATTGAGCATCCGTCGTCAGGACTCGCTGATTCGTCATGCCTTATGTCATGCCCGCGCTGGCGGGCTCCTGGCAACGCCAGGTCGGCCTCCGGAGCGAAAATCGCCATTGGCGGAGCGGGTCGCTCTCGGAAAGCGGGACATTTACACCAGCGCGGAAACCCACCACACGCGTCCGATGACGGCCAGTTCGCCGTTGATGATCTGTTCTTTGGTGACAATCTCGTCTTCGTAAAGCGGGTTGTAGGAACGTACGATGATGCTGCCGTCAGGGCGCTTGATCAGCGCCTTAACGCGTTGCAGCTCGCCCATGCGGATGGCGTACATTTTGCCGTCCCGGATTTGCCGGTCTGACAGGTTGACGGCGACCTTATCGCCGTCCGATAACTTGGGCTCCATACTGTCGCCCATGACGGTAACCACGCGGGTATCTTCCACTCGGATACCAAGCCGCCTTAAGGTATGGGTACGAAAGGGAAGCGCGTACACTTCATCTTCATCGATATCATATGCGCCTCCTCCGGCTGATAGCCTGACACCTAACAATGGAACCTCCACAAATTCATCGTCATCATTATCAATGCTTTCCCACTCGGTAACATGCAGGCGGGATGCCTTGAAATTACTGCTTTCCGGTTTCGGGTGACCAATGCCATTGAGCAACCAGTCCAGCGAATAGCCGGTTTTCTCATTAATGGCCTGGGCTGACTCACGACTCAGCGTTCCTCTTTTCAACCAGTTGTTCACGGTTTGAGGTGATGTGCCCACAATTTCTGCTAAATCCTTTTGTTTCAATCCCTCTTCGCGCATCAGGTAGCGCAGGCGTTCGGTTAGCTCTGTCATTTGCACCAACTTAAAAAATAAACATGGTGTGGATTTATTCGTTGTATTGTTGATCTACGTTGACTATAGTCTGCTTTAAGGATGATAAAATCAACAAAAAAATGACTGGATTTTTGACTAGGTGCGTGGCGACGCACATAGGCGGAATGGCCGCGCGACAAGGCCGTTCAGCATGATTCAACCATAAGATTTAAAGGAAAGACTCTATGGAACGTACATCGACACTACGTCCGTTGCGAGTAAGGTCCGGCTACCCGAACCGACGACAAACAGGCCCATGTTCTGATGGGCTAATCAAGCGGGGAGGAGATAAGCATTACAGGGATACGACAGGGCTGCGGCGATGCAACCTCAGCCTATCAACACGATTCAGCGCATTTAAGCGATATGGCGTTTCTGCTGGTTATACGGAGGTTCTACGATGAAGATTGAACATGCGCTCAGCCTGTGCGGCCCTAAATCGGCCTCGCTGATGTTTACATGCAGGGATGCCGCGCCTTCGTACGTTTACCGTCAGCCAGGCAGCAACAGACCCGTCAGCCAGGCGAAAAAGGGCAGTGGATCTTCGCGGGGCGCGCGGGACAGCTATAGCGATATTCTGCTGGCGCTGGGGGTTGTTCAATCGCGGGAGGCGCTGGGGCTCAGCCTCATCCTGGCCAAGTACAACAAGGATGCTGATGAAAAAAACAAGGCGATCGAGGGGATCGCCCGTTTTGCTATGAAACAGGCGCCGAAGCTGGTGGGAAAAGCGGCGGGACGGCAGATGGCTCACTGCATCGTTTTGATGGCCAAAATGGCCGTGGAAGAATACAGCAGAACCGCGGACGATCCGCTGAATCGCTGTCGCTGCAAAGGCCGGGGCAAAGTGACGGATCTGGCGGCTTCGCGCGCGGCGGGTAAAACGATTGAGAAAGTGTGTCCCCGTTGCGGCGGTTCCGGCATGAAGCCGGTCAAGTCGGCTAGCGTCTATAAAGTGATTAAAACCGTCGTGCCTGATTTAACGCAGCGCAGCTGGTCACGGAACTGGAAAGTATTTTATGACGCGCTTATTGCCCAGTGTTATCAGGAATCTACGGCAGCAGAAAAACTATTCTCCACGGTGACCTCTCCGCAACAATAAAGTCCGAAAAAATAAAATTAACTTTTTTTAAAATTAGGGCTTGCGCTCTTGTCCAAAATTGGTTAAATTAATTCCCATGATGGAGATGAAGCGATTGACCCATCACAAAAAATAAAACGAATTTTAAAGCCTGCTGCCAGCAGGCTTTTTTTTATTCTGGCCCCGGATAACACCGGGGCTTTTTTATGTCTTATTTATGGTTGACTTTTTTATAAGAGAATTCTTATTGGTTTAATCAATTTTTCAAAGGGTAAATATGAATATCAATATCTTCAGTTGGGCCGGAGTTTACGAATTAATACATGCCTGGTGGCGCGGCGATGTTCCTACTGGGGGTGTGATGCTCTCTATTTTCATCGCGATACTTCGCGTTGCCTATACCGGCGGCGGATGGCAACGCATGCTGCTGGAAGGCGCGCTGTGCGGCGCGTTGACGCTGACGGCGGTTTCATCGCTGGAGTATTTTTCGCTGCCGAAAACGCTGACGCCGGCGTTGGGCGGCATGATCGGTTTCATCGGCGTCGAACATATTCGTCGCGCCATATTGAAGTTTTTGAATGACCGTTTTGATAACGGAAAAAAGAACAGGAAATAAACTCATTCGGCAATAAGTGGTTACATGATGAGATGTTTTCCTGACTTGATCTTTTAATTTCTATAAAGGAGGTGTTAGACGTTATTTATCTGATAAAGACTATTTAAAACGAAGTCGTTTTTTTGTTGAATCCTGAAGCGAATATTTTCCGTTATATCAACGGAAGGGCATTGTTATGCCCGTCATTAGGTAAAAATCATCCATCCCCAAAAAGCAGTGACCAGAGAATTAAATTTAATTCTCTGGGCTGCTTTTATTTTTTTATAAAGAGAGAAACATTATGAATACATTTAAACAAGAGAAAAAATCTTCCCTGAAAAGCAATAAACCGTTTAAACCCACTATTTGGTCGCGGGCCGATGCGCTGAAAGTCACGGAAGACGATCCGACCACCACCCAGCCGCTGGTCAGCGGAGATTTCCCGGTCATGAGCGACGAGGTGTTTATCTGGGATACCATGCCGCTGCGCGATCTGGATGGGAATATCGCATCGGTTAACGGCTGGTCGGTTATCTTCACGTTGACCGCCGCTCGTAACCCAACCGATCCCCAGTATCTGGATGAGAACGGTAATTACGATATCACCAGCGACTGGAACGACCGTCACGGCCGGGCAAAGATGTACTTCTGGTACTCGCGTACCGGTAAAGACTGGATCATGGGCGGTCGCGTCATGGCCGAGGGGGTGTCGCCGACGACGCGTGAATGGGCCGGTACGCCGATTCTGTTGAACGACAGCGGTGAAATCGATCTGTATTACACGGCGGTGACGCCGGGCGCGACGATCGTCAAAGTGCGCGGCCGGGTGGTGACTACCGATAATGCAGTGGAAATGGTGGGCTTCCACAAGGTGAAAAGCCTGTTCGAAGCGGATGGGAAAATGTACCAAACCGAAAGCCAAAACCCGTACTGGGGCTTCCGCGACCCTTGCCCGTTCCGCGATCCGAAAAGCGGCAAGCTGTACATGCTGTTTGAAGGCAACGTGGCCGGCGAGCGCGGCTCCCATGTCGTCGGTCCTGAAGAGATCGGGGATGTGCCTCCGGGCTATGAAGAGGTCGGTAATTCCCGTTACCAGACTGGTTGCGTCGGTATCGCGGTATGCCGTGACGAAGATGGCGATGACTGGGAAATGCTGCCGCCGCTGGTTACCGCGGTTGGCGTCAACGACCAGACGGAACGTCCGCACTTTGTTTTCCAGGATGGGAAGTACTACCTGTTCACCATCAGCCACAAATATACCTATGGCGATGGTCTGACCGGGCCTGACGGCGTGTACGGTTTTGTCAGTGACGATCTGTTCGGGCCTTACGTGCCGTTGAATGGTTCTGGTTTGGTGCTGGGCAACCCTTCTTCCCAGCCTTTCCAGACCTACTCGCACTACGTCATGCCCAACGGTCTGGTGACGTCCTTCATCGACTCCGTACCAACGGGGGAGGATGATGACGATGACTCCTACCGCATCGGCGGCACCGAAGCGCCGACGGTACAGATCAAACTGAAAGGTTTTCAGACCTTCGTGGTCGACGAGTTTGACTATGGTTATATTCCGCCAATGATTGACGTTGAGTTGAAATAACCTGCTACTGACCGGGCCGCTTCGGCGGCCCTTTTTCCTCACTCTCTTTGCAAAGCCAGCGGGTTGAGGCCCGCAGCAACGCGTCACGCTGCCGTTTTGACGGCGGCCTGTCGCTGACGACATAGTGAAAATCGGCAATGCTGCCGTTTTGGCAGAGCGCCGTTCGGCCGAATTTCGTGCTGTCCACGGCCAGCACCCTTACCGCCGCGCCGGCCAGCAACGCACTGCGCGCTTTCACTTCGTCATCATTGAAATCGTAGAGTTCGCCCGCTTCTCCTATTCCCCCGACCGACACCACGCCTATCTCTACCCGATAGCGGCTGAAAAACGCCAGCGCATCGCCCCCGATGATATCCAAATCCCGTTTACGCACCTGCCCGCCGGCCACGATCAAATCACAATCCGGTAAATGGCTGAGCCGTTGCGCCGCATGCAGGTTATTGGTGAACACCGTCAGCCTGATGTCAGCAGGCAAGGCGCGCGCCGCCATCTCAATCGTCGTTCCCGTTCCCAAAAAGCAGTGTTGATATGCGCCAAGCAGCGCGGCAACCTGTTCGCCAATCCAGCGTTTGCCGCTGATGTTGACGATTTCCCGCTGCCGATAGCCAATATTCTCGCGCGCGAAAGGCGCCACCAGACCGTGCCGACGCAGCAGCAGGCCTTGCTCGGTCAGTTCCCGCACATCGCTGCGCACGGTTTGTAGCGATATGCCGAAATGCTCGGCCAGTTGCTCGATACTGCATTCTCCCTGTTCTGTCGCCATCATGACGATGGCGCGCCGGCGTGATCCCGGTGTCATCTTTTCTCTCCTTGTCTTGCAGCCTTCCGGGATAATACATCGAAAGTATTAATGTATTACTACGAAATAAGCTGGTCATATTTTTGTCAGATTTCCCTGTTTTAATCATTACAACGAAACCAGGGGATACGCCGATATGTATAAGAAAATCACGCTTGCCGCGCTGCTTCTGACGATGTTCAGCACGTCAGCCCTCGCGAAAACCACGCTGGTGCTCTACACCAGCCAGCCCAATGAAGATGCCCGGATGACCGTCGACGCGTTTGAGCAGGCGCATCCGGATATCAAAGTGAATTGGATCCGCGATGGAACCACCAAACTGACCGCGCGTTTGCAGGCTGAGCTGGCCGCAGGCGGCGCGACGCCGGACGTGCTGTTGATTGCCGACAGCGTGACGATGGAGTCGCTCAGGCAGCAGAATCTGCTGGCGCCGTACAAATCGCCCGAAGCCGTTCGTTACGATCCCGCGCTCTATGATGCGCAAGGCTATTACTATGGCACCAAGCTGATCACCACCGGGATCGCCTATCATCGCCAGGCGCCGGTGAAGCCCGCTTCGTGGCAGGATCTGCTCAAGCCGGCGCTGAAAAACATGACCACCATGCCCAGCCCGCTGTATTCCGGCGCGGCGCTGATTCATCTGGCGACGCTGACCGACAATCCGCAGCTTGGCTGGGCGTATTACCAGCAGTTGAAAGAAAATGGCGCCATGCCTCAGGGCGGCAACGGCGCGGTGCTGAGCGCGATTGCATCCGGCGGCAAAGCCTACGGCGTACTGGTGGATTTCATGGCGATCCGCGAGAAAGCCAAAGGCGCGCCGATTGAGTTTCTGTTTCCGCAAGAGGGCGTCAGTATCGTGACCGAACCGGTGGCGATGATGAAAGCGGCGAAAAACCCCGCTGCCGCCAAAGCCTTTATCGATTTCGTGCTGTCGGAGCAGGGGCAAAGGCTGGTGCTGAAGCAGGGGTATCTGCCAGCTCGCGCCGATCTGCCGGTGCCGGAAGGTTTTCCTCCGCGCGACCAGATCAAGTTAATGGCCTTCGACGCCGGTAAAGCGTTGGCCGGGGCCGAGCAGAACAAACAGCGCTTTAGCCAACTTTTCGGCAGCCGTTGACCATGAGCAGCCTGACCGAACGTTATCCCGCCGGCGGCAATCCTCCCAGAGGGTTGCTCTGGCTGTTGCTGGGTCTGGTTACGCTGTTCAGTCTGCTGCCGAGCCTGCGCTTGTTAATCTCGGCGCTGTTTGACTGGCATCAGGGCGCCGACAGCAGCCTGTGGCGGGTGTTATCCAGTCAGTCGACCTGGGGGGCGCTGTACAACAGTTTATATACCAGCGGAATGGGAACCTTGCTCTCCGTGCTGTTGGGCGGTCTTTTCGCTTTCTGCCTGGCGCTGACCGATATCCGCGCCAAACAGATAGGGATATTTTTGTTTATGCTGCCGATGATGATCCCGCCGCAGGTCACGGCGCTAAGCTGGCTGCAACTTTTTGGCCCCAGCAGCATCCTGTTGAATAGTCTGGGGATAGCGCCGGCCTTTGGCAGCCCGAACCCGCTTTATTCCGCGCAGGGCATCGCTCTGCTGCTGGGCATCCAGCATGCGCCGCTGGTCTTTCTGGCGTTGCGCGGTCAACTGCTTTGTTTGCCCAAGGAGCAAATTGAAGCCGCGCGCCTGAACGGGGCTTCGCTGTGGCGGGTGTTTTGCGATATCGTCCTGCCGCTGTGCCGCACCTCGCTGTGGGCGGGCGGCGCCATCGCCTTTGTGTCGGCGCTGGGCAACTTCGGTATTCCCGCGATGCTGGGGATCCCCATTTCCTACTTTGTGCTGCCGACGCAGATTTACCAGACGATGGCCGGCTTCGGCCCCGGCATGTTGAATCAGGTGGCGGCGCTGTCGGTATTGATGGGCGTACTGGCGGTGGGCATCGTTATGTTGCAAGGGCGTTTGCAGCGGCGTCATGCGCTGCCGCTTATCGGCATGGCCGGCCGCGCGCTGGCGTTTCGGCTCGGCGCGTGGCGCTGGCCGACGGAGCTGATCCTGGGGATCGTACTGTTTATGATCCTGGCCGCGCCCCTGCTGGCGCTGATCGCCACCTCGCTGGTGCCGACGCTGGGCGTGCCGCTGAATGGCAAAACGCTGACGTTTGCCGCCTACGGCGCCATGCTGGAAGGGCAGAGCGCCACCTGGCGGGCGCTGACCAACAGCATGCTGTTGTCGGTCAGCGCCGCTGTCGTCCTGATGATCCTGAGTCTGCCTCTCGCCTACCTGCTGGTACGCTATCCCAGCCGCCCGCTGCGCTGGCTGCACAATGCGATTGATATTCCCTATACCTTGCCCGGCGTGGTGCTGGCGATAGCGTTCATTCTGCTGTTTGCGCGGCCGATTCCCATCGTGAATATCGCGCTGTACGGCACGCTGACGATCATTTTTCTGGCGTATCTGGCGCGTTTCCTCACGGTCTGCCTCAAGCCCGTTCATAGCGGCATGTTGCAAATGGATCCGGCGATGGAAGAGGCGGCCAGTCTGGCGGGCGCCGGCTTTTCGCAACGGCTGCGCCATATCGTTCTGCCGCTATTGGCGCCGGCCGCCTTCGCCGGCGCGCTGCTGGTGTTTCTGACGGCGGTGAATGAACTCACCGTCTCGGCCCTGTTGTGGAGCGCGGGCAGCGAGACGCTGGGCGTCGTCATTTTCAATCTGGATGAAAGCGGCAATAAGGTGCTGGCCGCCGCCGTTTCAGTGCTGGTCGTGGCGCTGGTCGCGCTGGTTATGCTGTTGCTGAGCGGTTTGGGCCGCTATCTTCCCAAAGGAGTCATCCCATGGCAGAGCTGAAACTGGATCGGATAGGCAAACAGTTCGGCGCACAGATCGTCGTGCGCGATCTGAGCCTGACCATTCCCGCCGGCGCGTTTACCGCGTTGCTGGGTCCCAGCGGTTGCGGAAAAACCACCACGCTGCGCATGTTGGCCGGATTGGAGCAACTGACCCAGGGACGGCTGTCGTTAGGCGATAAGCTGCTGGCGGATCGCCACCATCATCTGCCGCCGGAGGCGCGCAACATGGGGATGGTGTTCCAATCCTATGCCCTGTGGCCGCATATGACGGTGGCGGAAAATGTCGGTTATCCGTTAAAGCTGAAGAAAGTTAACGGCGCCGCCCGGCAAAAGCGCGTTATGGCGGCGCTGGAAGAGGTTGAACTGGCGGCTTACGCCGATCGTTCGCCGCAGGCGCTGAGCGGCGGGCAGCGTCAGCGCGTCGCGCTGGCGCGCTGTCTGGTGTCGGAACCGCAGGTGATGCTGCTGGATGAACCTCTGGCCAATCTGGATCGGCATCTGCGCGCCACGATGGAACAGACTTTCCGTGATTTTCACCGCCGCACCGGCGCGACGTTTATCTACGTGACCCACGATCAGGCCGAAGCGATGGCGTTGGCCAGCCACATCGCGGTAATGCATCAGGGCGCGCTGATGCAGTGGGGCTCTCCCCAACAGATCTATCAATATCCGCAGAACGCCTGGATCGCGCGCTTTATCGGCAAAGGCAGCATATTGACCCTGCCCGTGGCCGAAAATGCCGCCCGTCTGGACGGCGAGCAACTGCATCACGGACTGGCGCGGACGTCCGCCGCACATGGCCGTCAGCCGATACTGATCCGTCCTGAACATGTGGAAGTCGCGGCCGGCGGCATCGCCGCGCTGGTGGAGAGCTGTATTTTTCAGGGAGAACGCTATCTGTTGCAACTGCGGCTGGCCGACGGTCAGCCGCTGACCGCGTATCATCACTCCCCGCTGAGCGAGCGGCAGTCAGTAGCGGTTCGCCTGCATCAGGGCTGGCGGCTGGAGGCGGCATGAGCGTCGGTATCGAGATTATCAGCGGTCTGCACGGCAAGGCGCCCGCGGCCATTCTGGTGACGACGCCGTCGCGGCGCATTCTGCTCGATGCGGGCGGCGCGCTGGAAGCGAATGCCGAACCCTGGCCGATCCCGGACGATCTGGACGCGATCTTGCTGAGTCACGATCATGAGGATCACATCGGCGGCCTGCTGCGTTTGCCGCCCCAAACGCCGGTGTACTGTACCGCGACCACGGCCCGGGCGTTGCCCGCCGGCCTGAATGTACGGCCGATCCCGGTTCGCGGGCAATTCCAGCTAGGTGCGTTGACCGTCACCACCGGTAGCTGCGGTCATGCCTACGGCGGCGTTTGGTTTCATCTGGATCTGGCCGGCGGCCTGTTTTACAGCGGCGACGTCAGCCTGGAATCCGCGTTATTCCGTTTCGATCAACCGCCGGCGGCGCAACTGGCGCTGGTGGATGCCTCCTACGCGCTGTATGACGTGACGCAGCATCGGCAGCGGGAAGCGATCTTGTCGCAGTTGGTGCAGCCGACGCTGTGTCCGGTGCCGCCTTCCGGCCGGGCGGTGGAAATGGCATTGCTGCTGGCGCGCCGCAATGCGGCCGGCGTGGCGCTGGATGAACCTTGCCTGGCGATGTTGGTACAGATGGCGCAACATGACGATGGCAGCCTGCAACCCGGCGTACAGGCGGAACTGAAACGACTGGCCCGGACGCTGCCTCCTTTTTCAGCAGACTGCCCGGTATTGCTGACGGCGAATCCGGATGGACAGAGCGGCACCGCCGGCGCACTGCGGGCGCAGCCCGGTTTCAGCCACCGGGTTCTGTTCACCGGCCACCTCAATCAGCCATCCCGCCGGCAGTGGCGGGCCGGCGAGGTCGATTTTTGTCGTTGGAACGTCCATCCCACCCGGCATTGTCTGCGCAAGCTGGTCGCGATGCTGGCATGCCGCGCTTTGGCGCCGCTGTTTACGCCGATTGGCGCAACGGCGGCGTGGCGGCGCGCGCTGGGCTGCGAAATCATCGATCGCCCGGTCATCAGGATGAAATGATAAAGCCGATCGGCAAGCCCGTTGTTTTAATGTCGCACCGCGCAACGGATCACGCGGTGTGGACATCCTCGATATCTTCGCCGAAAAACGTTGATGTCGGCTTCCCGCGGCGATGTCCGCCGGGCGTTTTGTCGATCAGAAGTAATAACGTACGCCTAGCCGGATGCGATATTGCTCCGCATTATTGGCGATATCGCGATCCAGCCAGGACAGTTGCACAAAGGGTCGCCAGTTCGATGTCAGCTTCCACGTCGCTTTATGGTTGAGCTCCCAACTATGATCTTTGCCATTCTTGCGCCTGTAGTTATCGGTATTCAGGTAAAGGTTCGGTTCAAATTCATAGCTGAGGGTATCGTTGATTTTATAATTAACCACCATAACAAGCTGATGGTTGTCGTTGTAATTCATCTCGCTGTCGAGATCGCGCGTTTTATAATTCATATGGTTATAGCGATATTTAAAGGCCATCGATAAATCTGACGTGGCGCTATATCCCAGTTGAATATAGGGCGATATGGCGGAGCCCGAACTGGTGGAATTAACAATGCCGCCGGGACTTAACGTTAGCTTGTCGGTAATCTTCCACAGCGGATACCACCCTTCAATTTCATCAAAGCTGTGCTTAAATTGATTCAGCTTGGCGGTGTTATACACGGTTTGAAATAATAACCCGGCCCCGTTGTTAAAATTATAGCCCGCACCCAGTTTAAACTGATGTTCTTCGGATGCGCTATTCCACGCTTCCCTGACTTCGAGAAAACCGCCGGCATGGCCAACTGCGGGCAACGCCAGCGCCAGAAATACAATTTGTCTATTCATCATTTATCCTTATCAGGACGTAGGGGATCCTCAGCAGAGCTGATTAATTAATCACAGGCTATGTTTACCAGTATTTTGCTAATGGCGCGGATAAGCGCGATAACGCTTCAAAAAAGAAATAATCGCCCCAGATGCAATATTCATCGACGCCGCGGGATTTATTCATATTATAAACCGCATGCAATAAATAACCGTTATTCACGTCGGCGTGTTGATAATAGCTTGTGCAGAGCTCATCCATAATCAGCAATGCCTGCCGTTCAAAATATTCGCGTTGCGGATGTAATACCGACAAATGTTTTATCAGCTCCAGCAACCCGCATACGGCAATGGCGGCGGCGGAACTGTCCTTCGCCGTGTCGGCGGTAGTGAGATGCAAATCCCAGTTGCATATTTTATCCGCCGGCAAATAGGCCAGAAAATAACGGGCGGTTTCAATGGCGGTGACGAGGAAACGACGATCGCCGGTATAGCCATAGCTGAGGGCAAAACCATAAATCGCCCACGCCTGACCGCGCGCCCAGCAAGAGTCATCCGCAAAGCCTTGGTGGGTGGAGCCTTTGCGCGGCGCGCCGCTGTTTACATCCATATAGAAGGTATGGAAAGTTGAAAAGTCCTCGCGCACCAGATAGTCGCAGGCACGGCTGGCGTGGTTCCAGGCCAACTGCGCGTAATGCCGATCGCCGGTTTGTTCCGATGCCCAGTAGAGCAGCGGCAGGTTCATCATGCAGTCGATGATCATGCGCCCTTGCTGGCTGGGATCCTGCAAATCCCCCCATGCCTGAATAATTTTCGCCCTGGGATGGTAGCGCGCGGCCAGCAGGTTCGCCGCCTGTAAGGCATAGCGCCGCGCCGCTTCGTCCCCGGTGCCGCGCCAGGTATTTACGCAGGAGAGCGAGTAGAGAAAACCAAGATCGTGGGTTTCAATATCGTGGCGCTGCGCCAAACGTTCGCCAAAACTTGGGATTTGCTGCTGTAACTGCTGCAAAAAGACCTCATCATCGCTCATCTGCCAGGCCAGCCAGCATATGCCGCTCCAGAAGCCCGTGGTCCAGTCGGTATTCGCCGTCAGCGGATATTTGCCGTTAATGCTACAAGCGGCGGGAAATTTTCCGGCGAATTGGCTTAGTTGCCGTTTTAATTGCTCCGTCGCGCGTTGCCGTATTCCTGAGAGTAAGGTTGTGGCGCACGGTAAATCCGTTTCTTTGCTGCTCATAAGGCTCATGAAATACTCCATCAGGATAAAGTGGTATTGGTTGGTGCGGCGGTAAGATTGATCTTTTCGTCGTTATCGGTCAGCACGAATATGGAAATCAGCGCAAAGAGGATCACCACGCCGCCCATAATGAAATAGGTATTGCCGAAGCCAATATGGTCGTACATATATCCAACCGGCGCGGAAACAAAGATGGTGCCGATATACATCGTGCATTGATAACCAATCAGATACATGGTGGCGTTCACTTTCTTGTCGAAGTGGTTGGCGATGTATTTAAATACCGCAATAAGCAGCAGCGCGTTTTCCAGGCCGTACAGCGGTTTAATAAAGGCGATCATTAACGGCCCGGTGGCAAAACCCGATACCACAAGACGCGCGCCAATCACCAGACCGGCGAAAATTAAAGCCCGGCGCGCGCCCATTTTATTCACCACCCAGGGCATGGTGAGCATGGAAATAAATTCGACAATCGCCTGTACCGTGCTCAGATAGCCGTACCATGAATTGCCTGCGGAATCACCGTGGAAGAAAGAGACGAAATAGCGCGGGAATTGCTGCTCGGCGATATGCATAATCCATACAATGCCGGCGACATAGAAACAGAAGCGCCAGAAATTGCCTTGTTTCAGCAGACGCTTAACATCCGGCAGGCTGATCTTTTTCTCCGGCACCACTGCGTTTTCGTGGTTGTCGGCGGCGGGAATTTTAATGCTGATCAACAAGCCGAGCATAATGAGCGAAGTAATACTGCTGATAGTGAAGTTGATGGTCGGGGAAATATTAAAAAGCACCCCGGCAAAGGATGCCGTCACCGCCGCGCCGCAGGAGCCCCACATTCTGATGCGGCCAAACTCAAAGCCTTTCAGTCGTCCGAACCGATCGCAATAAGATTCCGAGGCGGCGATGCCGGCGTACCAGGCCAGGCTTAAATAGAGCGCTCCGGCCAATACCCCGGCGTAGAACGATTCGCTAAGCAGCGGGTGATAGACATAGACGAAAAACGGCATCAGCAGCGACGACATGATCGCCACAAAATAGAGCAGATGCTTTTTCATCCCCAGCTTATCGGTAATAAAGCCGTAAATCGGTTTCATCACTACGGCAAAGGCGCCGTTTACGGCGAATACCGCGCCAATTTCCGCACTGGTTAATTTGGCCTCCAGTCCCAGCCAGATGGAGTAAAGGCTGAAACTCATGGTCCAGACAACAAAATATAAGAACATAAACGCGCTGATTTTTATGTAATCATAACGATTAACGGTGGTCATAGTACGCTCCCAAAAGGCGTGTGGTTATAGAGGGATTTCCATTAACTGGTCATCCTGTTTTATTTCTATGCTGTGCGACGTGAGTGAGATCGCGGGCAAAACGAGCGTCGTGAGAGTATGTCCGGCATCCGCCACGCAGCAGAGAAGATGGCGGCCTGGCGCTAAAGTCTGCTTCAGCGTCGGCACGCTACTGCTGTAGGGAAAGCGGATATTACTGGCGGGCGGACTGATAATTTGGCTACAGGCGCGGTTCAGCGCCGGGGAGATATCGACGATCCGCGAGTAGAGGCCAGTCTCCGGGCTTCGCGCCGTGCCGTTTTGCGTGTCGAACGCATCGGGCGAAAACGCAGCCAACGGCAGCGGAAATCCCCCTTCCGCGCTCTCTAGCGGGCGGGCGTTTTGTACCAGATGGATACGCAAATGGCCGCAGGCCAACGGGATTAGCCAGGTGTCGATGGCGACATCGTGCCAGGGCGACCAGCGGGTATAGATGCCTCTGTCGCTAATGTCGCTGCGCTCATTCGTTCGGCGGCCGCGGTAATGCCCATCCTGTTCGGCGAGTAAAAGCATGGAGTCGCAGGCGCTGAGTTCGAGGCCGAAGCGGCTGCGTTCAAGGTTAAAGCCGAGCAGCGAAGAGTAGGCGAACTTGGCGTATTTGCTCTCGCTATTGGCATAGTTTTTCCCCGGCGTCTGCCCGACATTGAGCATGTAGTGGTGGCCGCTATTTTCATCATCGATAATCAACTGACCGGCGCGCGCAATCACATGTCGATGATTGCGCGGCGGCAACGGCAGTTCCGCGCTTTGCCAGAAGGGGTGATCTTCTTTCAACGCAAGGATGAGGAAGGTTTTAAACGCCCAGTAAGGTGAGCCGGGCGCGTTATACTCCTCGGCCATAATTTCATTGGCGTAACCGTAGCCGACGGTGAGAATACCGCGTGTATCGGTGATATCCTGCGCCAGCCAGTGGCGCAGGTGGCGGAAAATAAGGCCTTTCATCACCCCGAGCGGGAACACGTCAAGCCCGGCGAACACTGCCGCACTCCAGAATGCGGCCTGGGCAAAGCGATAGGTCATGCTGCGGCCATAGGCAATGGCCGCGCCGTCTTCACTAAAAAAGTGGATGAAGTCATGCGCGAACAGGGCGGCGCGCTCGCGCAAAATCCGGCAGCGCTGCGGGTCGATATCGCGCATCAACTGTGCGTAGATCAGTCCGTAAAAATGCAGCGCCATGCCATTATAATAATCTCGCGGGCGGTTAAGCCCGTCGCTATACCAGCCATCTCCAAGATAGAAGCTGTCCAGTCGGGCAAAATGCCGCGCTACGACCTCGGGTGACCACGATTCGCCGCTCAGGCAAAGCCCCATTTCCACCATAATCGGAAAAAATGACCAGTTATTTTGCGGGATCTGCGCCTTGCGCAGCGTCCGCAGCCAGTGAAACAACTGCTGTTGCTCTTGCGCGTCAAGCTGTTGGCGAAACGTTGATTCGCTCAGCGCCAGGCCCACGCCGAACACGGCCATCTCTACGCTTCGCTGATCGAAATCTCCCGTTTCTCCCCAATAACAGGGATGCGCCGGGTTGGCGCCGGCGGCGATAAGGCGAAATAGGGCGCGGATATCAAGGTCTCCGGATTCACCGGACGCGAGTAAGGGAAATACACCCCACAGCAGGCGGCTAAAAGTTTCGAATGCCGCCGTTTTTTCTCCGTAAAGAGGAATACGATTACCTGTTAAAATGCCGGCGACGTTATCGCTTCGTTGCCGCCAGACGGCATTAAACAACGAGGTAAAACAGTCGCGTAGTGCGGTTCGGCTATTGAATTTTTCATTATTTTTGGTTGAGAGATGCATATTTACCCTCTTGATTTCTTCAAGTGAAACAATGTTTCAACTGATGATTTATTTCGTCAGAAAATAAGCATTGCGGGGATAAAAGATCGTTAAGAGGATCACAAAAGGAAACGAATAGAGCCTGAGAAAGAGGCTTTGTGCTTTATTCACAGATTATTTTTAACTATGCTGAAGTGAAATGTCACTATCTTGACCTTTAACATGATGACCGACGAAGCATTGCTGGATCGTATCTCTCTTGATGACTTTTCCGTGGAGTTCAAAAGGACTCGTGGTAAAAGCGTCAATTATTATCACTGGCACCAGTGCCTGGAACTGTTGTTTATTGAGAGCGGCGTAGGCATTGTGGTGGTGGATAATCAAAAGTTTACCGCCAGACCTGGGCGGATGTTTATTTTTCCGCAGGGAAAAATTCACAAGGTTATGGTAGACAATACGTCGTCCAATTGTTATCAGCGCACCATCATTCATGTGGATGTGGCGATAATGTCCGGTTATCTGCGTACTTTTACTCAGCGTTATAAACTCTTTTCTGAAATATCCGCTGCCGATGCTCATGTCTCTATTTATGATCTGTCGCAATCGCAGGAAAAAATAGAAAATATCTTTGATTTATTTTGGTGTAGTTACCTTTCCTCCTCCGGGAAAAGTGAATTAATGGCACTATTATTGTTGAATATACTCGACTTTCTTTCGGCCGGTGTTCATGTGCGCGCGGGAAAGAGCGGTTTGCTGTCTTCAAAAATTATGCAGCAAATAGAAGAAGGCTATTTATACAAACTTAGTTTGCAAGACATGGCTAAAAAGCTAGGAGTTTCCGCTAGCTATGCGTCTCGTACCTTTCGCAAGGAGACTGGCGGAACCATCCAGGAGTACATTCTTATCCGTCGTATTAAACACGCCAGTGAATTACTTGAGTACACTTCTCTGTCGGTGGCGGAAGTGGCGGCACAGTCGGGTTTTAATTACACCACTTACTTTATTAAGTGTTTTAATGAAATAGTGGGGTGCGCGCCTTTAAAATACAAACAGCGTTTGCTACCTAAGGTCTGATAACGATAGAACGGCGAATGTCGTTTGTCTGTTGAGGTTGAAAAATGACTTAATGTTTATTATTTTTTCGCCATAATAGCGCTGAATATATGGTTGTATATCGGTTGAGTAATCAATGAAATAGAGGTTGTCGTATCTTTGGCTTTTCCCTATGCAGTTAAAAATAAAATTTTAAATTCGGGAAAAAAACCAAAACCGAGAATGAAGAAAGGCTGTGATGTTCAAGAAGAAACACGTCAACCACGATGGAAAAGGTGAATGAGTCTGTGGCTAGTCATATGGGAATACAGGTGAATAATCATAGCGTTAATATTTTCAACAGAGAGAAAGAGTATGAAGTTAATTTTTTCGCCGGCGAGGGCATACGTTAAAAAGTAAAAAAACCAGCCAACAGACTGGTTTTTCTAAATAGTACCGGGTTCTGACGAAATACCGCTCATTGTCTCGCGTTGAGCGTCAGATCTGAAAGAGCGCGGTTTTTAGTGCTCAATATACCTGTATTTTTTTCGGCCGATAAGGGCGCCGACCGCCAATACGCATACCGCGCCGGCCACACCGGCCGCATAGTGCCACCATGATGGCATAGCCGGGAGACTGATATCGCTAATCGCCATACCGCCTGCGATCCATCCCAGCAGCGCCGCGCCAAGTTTAATGATCAGCGGAAAACGCTCCATAAAGTGCAGGACCAACTTGCTGCCCCAGATGATGATCGGGATGCTGATAAAGATGCCGATAACCACCAACCCCAGATGCCCATTGGACGCGCCGGCTATCGCCACTACATTATCCAAACTCATCACGGCGTCGGCGACGATAATGGTTTTTATCGCGCTAATCAGCTTCGGGCTGGCGGTGAGGCTCTTATGATCCTCCTCATCGCCGGGAATAAGCATTTTTATGCCTATCCAGATAAGCAACGCGGCGCCTATGATTTTCAGGTACGGCAGTCCCAGCAGTTCCAGGGCGAAAAAGATCATGACAATCCGCAGGAGGATTGCGCCGAATGTGCCGGCCATGATCGCCACGTTGCGCTGGGCGACAGGGAGTTTTCGACAGGCTAAGGCAATCACGACGGCATTGTCCCCGCCCAGTAGTATATCGATAGCGATAATCTGTCCGATGGAGAACCATAACGAGGGTGAATTCAATATCTCAATCAATGTAAACGCTCCAAAGATGTCTCTTTCCTTCCTGGATTACCGGGTATGCCCGACTGGCGCCGCTGACCTACCGCTTCCGTTGACGGTTTCCAGAAAATAACCGGCGACGATAATAAAGGATGCGACGAAGAGAGCCTCTCCGCCATTGGCAATGATACGCTTTCGCGCTTCAACTGCCGAATAGTTAACGGAAAAACGCCCGGACTCCATTGAATCGCCTTCAGTCCGGGCTTCCTGATCGCGCGGCGGGGCGGATTATTCGCTATCGCTATCAATTGCTTACTTGATGTTTTTATCCAGGAACGCGCGGATTGCCGGAATGATTTCCTTGCCATGGGTCTCCAGAGCAAAATGGCCGGTGTCATAAAAGCGCACATCCGCCTCGGGAATGTCGCGCTTCCATGCCTCTGCGCCGGCCGGCAGGAAATAGGGGTCGTTTTTGCCCCAGACCGCCAGAAGCGGCGGCTGTCGCTGGCGAAAATAAGCCTGGAACTGCGGGTACAGGCGGACATTCGACGCATAGTCCAACACAAGATCTAACTGAATGTCCGCATTGCCGGGTTTGGCGACATGCAGCCCTTCCAGCGTATAGCCATCAGGCGAGACCAGACTGGGATCGCCCACGCCCTCCAGATACTGCCATTTGACTGACGCCGGGGTGGGGAAGTCGCGCAGCGCGGCGCGATTCTCCGCCGTTGGCGCCTGCCAGTACTTTTTGATCAAATCCCAGCCCTGGGCCAGTCCTTCCTCGTAGGCGTTGCCATTCTGGGAAATGATGGCGGTGATACGCTCGGGGTGCGCGCTGGCCAGGCGCCAGCCGATCGGCGCGCCATAGTCATGCACCATTATCGCGTAACGGGCGAGATGCCGCTGTTCGGTGAACTGATCAATCGTTTGCGCGAGGTTATCAAAGGTATAGGCGTAAGCCCCGTGTTCTGGCGACTCGGTGTAACCGAAGGCGGGGAGGTCCGGCGCGACGACGTGATAGCGATCCGCCAGCGCCGGGATCAGATCGCGGTACATGTAAGAAGAAGCCGCGAAGCCATGCAGCAGAAGCACGGTGGGTAATGCCGGGTCGCCCGCCTCACGATAGAAGATTTTCACAGCGCCAACCTGTTCGTAGCGGTAGTGAATCTGGGGTTTGACGGTGGTTTTGATGCTCATAATGATTCCCTTGTAACCTGATTGGTGGTTATTTGAAGGTTACATAATAATTTGGTAACCTGTCTATATGTTTTTTATGGGTTACAAAAATGAGCATGTCTAATCAACAGGATCTTCATTTCATCGCCAACAACCTGGCTCTGGATTTCGTCAATAGCGCCTACGGCACCGGAGATGAAAGGCGCGACTATTTAACTGATGACGCCAGCGTCGTTGCATGGCTCAAGGCCGCTGGCGAGTTGCCTGAAGATTTCGACGGCTGTCCTGCGGGTCTGGCGCAACTGGGGCGGGCGCTGCGCGAGGAGGCGGAAACATTAATCGCAATCGCCAAAACCGGCCGACCGGGAAAAGCATTGATAGTCAATCAGATACTGGAAGCCGGCCGCCCGGTCAGGCGGCTTTTATGGGATGCGGGCAAGGCCGGTTTCATATTGAAAAATGATCGCTATGATCTCAGCGCCGCCAGTCTGCTCGAACCGGTGGCGGCTTCGCTGGCACGCCTGCTTGCGGCGGATGAACGTCAGTATGTTCGGCAGTGCGAGGCGCACGACTGCACGCTTTACTTTCTTGATGTCACTAAATCACGCCGCAGACGGTGGTGCAGCATGGCCATTTGCGGCAACAGGATGAAGGTGGCGGCATTCCGTTCGCGTAAGCACGCCGACTGACCTCTGTCGGCACGGCGATTCGCCGGATCGCCGTCGTGCGTTATCCGGTTATCTTTTTCACATGCTCTGTAGCTTTTTTTTGGTGCGCCGCCGGAGAAATTTGCACCAGAATTGCGTCTTTGTCTGCCTTTTCTCTTCGTTGAACGTGTTTTCTTCCGCATATGCGCTGGTAAAAAACGCTGTTTTTCAATTCGATAAATAAACACCCTTTTATTGTTGTGGTTTTTTGAGCGCCCTTTGCTTAATTTTTAGCGCGGGTGTTTCTTTGAGCGCTTGCAAGTAAAACATACGTTCCATGCACGGCGCTCGTTGCACCCGATGACGCTCGCTGAACGGCTTGAGGCGCATATTGAACGGGAGCGCGGAAATATGGCGGGACTACAGCGCGACAGCATGCCGCAAGAGCTGGAGCGGACGGTACGACTGAATTCCCACGGCGGCGGATATTCCGCATGATTTTCGCGTGCAGCTATTGCCGCATGCGGACAACGCCGCGGAAACGGTGTTCCGCTCCAAAGCCGTCGGCGAGCCGCCGTTTATGCTGGGGATCGCCGTCTGGTGTGCGTTGCAGGACGCGATCGCGGGTCGCGGCGATAGCGCCCCTTATCGCCAGCTTGACCTGCCTGCCACGCCGGAGCGGGTATGGCGAGCGTTACAGACATCCTGAGGGTGATGAATAAGCGCGGCGAATAACTTTTTTATGGTTTCCGCGGGAGTTTTCCGTTCCGTTGCGCTGCAAACCAAACCCTGGCGCATGTTTCGCATCACGGGGCTGAGGCGTTAACACTCGATCTGCAACATTTAGCGGAAATCGTCGTCCGAATCCGACTCCGCGCCGTTTATCAGGATGCTCTCGATCTGTTGCAGGCTTAACGATGCGTTAAACTTGTCCTCTATTCGTTTCTGTATAGCAGTCAGAATCGCCTCGCTATACCGGCCGTCTCCTTGCGCCTGCCGGACCGCATGGGGAGGAATATTATCACTGGTTCGGTAGAGCGGATTGATAAACGCGATGGGAATTGGGAAATCCGTGTCTTTTTCAGCGGGCGGAAAATCAGCGGTTTTAAACAATCTTGCGATTTTAGGGATGCCGTCATCGCCGGATTTCCGGGTCCAATCCCGGGTATTGGTGACGCAGGCGGGCAGCGCATAGGATTTCGCCGCCCCTTTTATTGTGGTGAAGTAATTATACTGGCGCGCCCTATGCACGGCGGATTGCGACTGAGGCGCGTCATTAAGCGCGGTATCAGTCGCTCCCGGGCGTTTCAGTCTCGTATTCATACCATTGGCGCGGATGTTGTCCAGGCTGGCTTTATTGGTGCCATGATAATAACGAAGGTCTTTATAAGCCTTATGCACATAGCGGCGCATCTCTTCCCCGCCAATGGCCGGTCGGGCGGCATTGCTGTTTTCACCGTTTGAAAAGAGATGATGAAACCGGCTGAGTATGGACAACCCCATCTGTTGATGGCTTCTCCCTCCAGGTAAGGAAGATGATGATTCGGCGTCGGGAGAGGAAGGCGGATGGGGGCTTTGCGGGCTTGAAGGCGGGGTATGGTAACGTTGCTGGTTCACCGCATCGCCCTCTGCATTTTGCGACACATTGAGCCAGTCCTGGCTGGCGACCGCATCATGGAACCGAATGGGAAACATATGAACATTCTCCGTAAAGAATTAATAGACTTGCCCCCCTATCCCATCAGTATCAGGGGCAGGTGACTTGCCCTATTGGTTCAACGGGGAAACCGGCATTGGAAATGAGTGTCAGTGGCCGGGATAAAGTTCCCACCAGGCTGGTTTCTTTAAATGAGTGGCGCCGGACTCGGGATCACATCCAAGATTAACGAGCTGTTTATTATTGGTTTTGTTGATAGTTATCGTAAACAGCGCCCACTCAGGCCTGATAAAAAATCGCTGTCTTTGGTATGTGCGAAGCAGGGTTCACCTATAATATCCCAATGTCCATTTTGCAGGACAGCCATACATGATGATGCTTCGAATAACCACGGGGCCGCACACCGGGATTCCCGCAATAACAATCCACAGCTTGCGCTTATAGCGATGCAGTCCGGGCATAAAAGAACATGGATAGATACCGGCAACACGCAGCTATTTTGCCTGATATAAATGGTCTGAGTTTTGCATAACTCAGTCATAAGATCTGAATCAACGCAATGCACAGATAGCAAAAAGAGTTATATGTGGTGAAAGAGGGTCAACATTATGCAGAGTCCAACATGGCGCAGCTACTCTGATTTCTATCAACGCTCTCCTTATGCGCTCAGGAACATCGGCACTCTCAGGGCCGTTTGCCTTTCAGCATGATACGCGTTGAACAAGGCGCGCATAACTTCATTGATCCGCCGCTGGACGAGACTATCCTTGCCTTACCGTTATTGGTAGAAAGTCAATGCAACTGGTTATGGACCATCAATGGACGAACACATAAGCAGAAGGCCCATGTCGGTCAGATGTTGGTTGTACCCGCAGGTATTGAAAGCCAATGGGAAGTCGACGGAAATCGCACTATGTTGGTGCTAACGCTCCCAAATGAAACAGTACGCAAAATCCTTGGCGGCGCTTGTCCCGATCAGATCGGCCAGACATTATGGCAACTATCGGAAAATACCTGGTCAGACCCGCTGGTTGAAACATTGCTTTCGCATTTGTGGGAGAACTCGGCAGGACAAAATATGGCGCAGAGCTATCTGGCAGATGGGTTGTTAATCACCATTCTCTCCCAACTGCTTATCAGGGCTGACGCCGACCTCGCTTCGAATACGTCAGTGATCCTCCCGCAATGGCGAATCAAAAGAGTAAATCAATTCGTGAACGACAATATCAGCAATGAAATCAGTATCGATGATTTAGCTGAAGCGGCGGGTTTAAGTCGTCGGCATTTTGCTCGTAGTTTCCAGCAAAAAATGGGGGAAACGCCTCATCGCTGGCTAATGAATCAACGACTGGAAAAAGCCAAAACATTGCTTTTAGAAACTCATGAGTCAATTTGCGACATTGCTCATCATTGCGGTTTTTCAAGTCAAAGCCATTTGACCACGGTGTTAAAACAAGTCACCGGTATGACGCCAGCTCGCTGGCGCCTGCGATTTAAAATTTAACCACCTCGGGTATTTGCACAAAAATTCAGTCCCTGATTGAACATATCAATACGCGAAAGCGCCCCCCGCCATCAACCGGAGGGGGGCCGCTTAAAAATTTACTCCATGTTGCTGATCAACTTATAGTCTTGATCTGCAACATTAAATAAGGCGTATGAACCAGGGACATCGCCATTGGCATCAAAACTCAGTGAACCAGACGCGCCTTGATAATGAATCGGTTTGCCGGAGTCAATCAGGGCTTTGGCCTTACTCCATTCGCCGGGCAAAATGGCATCGCCCTCTGTACCGGAAATGGCCCTTAGCGCAGAAGAAATCCCGGCTTTATCGCCTTTGGCCTTTTCTATCGCCAATGCCAGCATAAATACGGCGTCATAACCGGTATTAGTAAAAACCGCGTTCGGATCGCCGCTTACCGCTTTAAATTGCTGGTTAAACAGCTCTGACGCCGTGGAGGTGGTACTCACCGGCGAAGAGACAAGTAACGTCGATAAATTTTCCGCGCCCAGTGACTTAATCAACGTCGACGTTTTCATGCCCTCGCCGCCGACGATATTCTGGAAGAAGTCATTTTCCAGCACTTCGCGCATGACGGTCAGTCCGGAAGTATCCGCATAGTCAAAAATGACCAGGGTGTCGGCGCCCGCCCTGGCAAGGCTGGCGAGATCGGTACGATATGAACTTTTGTTTTCTTCATGGGCCGCATAGCCGGAAATTTTGCCGCCTTTAGCTTCAAATTCTTTTCTAAAGGATTCAGCCAATCCCTTGCCGTAATCGTTATTCAGAAAAGAAACCGCAACCTCTTTTGTTCCTCTCTTGAGCAATGTGCGGGCCAACGCCTGTCCCTGATACTCATCCGAAGCCACGGTACGGAATACCAGATCGTTATCTTTTAACGCGGTAATTTGGGGCGATGTCCCCGCCGGGGTGACAAGCACCACGCCGGCGGGAATGGTGACTGAATTTGCCGCCGCCAATACCGCGCCGGAACACCACGGACCGGCAACGGCTATCACCCGCGAAACATTAACCACTTTAGAGGCGGCATCGGCGCCAAGCTGTGGATTACAGCCATCATCCGCAGTAATCCCGATCAGTTTTTCTCCCTTGAGAATACCGCCCTGCTCATTAACCTGTTTTATTGCAAGGTCGTAAGCCTTCATAATTTGGGGAGCCATGGCCGCAGTGCCGCCCGTCATACCGCCAAGCAGGCCAATATTAACATCGGCAAAAGATGATGTTGCCATCAAAGCCGAGCATAAACCCAATGCCAGATATTTTTTCTTCATACATCCCCCGAATGAATATTTATTTAAATTAGCGAGACGTGCTTTTCGCCAATACAATTTACCGCCCTATGTACTACTTTTCTTTGCCGTTATCTAAAACAGGTTCATTGTTGTTACGCGGCGCTTTACGTAATACTTCCGGCAATAGACCCTCAGGACGAAAGCGCAGCACTATCTGTAATAACAAGCCGATTAAAAATAAGCGGATATATTTCGCCTTTAATGCCCATTCGGCCGGAAGCTGATCGGTCACTAATTCAGAACACGACCAGATAACCCATATAATCAGCGCCCCTATCAGAACGCCGCGCCCATTACCGGAACCGCCCAGGATGACCATAATCCAGGCTAAAAAGGTGATCAGCATCGGGTCAATGGCGTCAGGCGTGATCGCCCGGGTAAAATGTACGTAGAGCGCCCCGGCCAATCCCATAAGGGCTGAGCCCAAAATAAAGGCTTCCAGTTGACGTTTGGCGACATTTTTACCCATGGCGCGAGCGGCAATTTCGTTATCACGAATCGCCCGCATCATTCTTCCCCAGGGCGAGCGGGCCTGACGCTCAATCAATAGATAGACCGCCAGCAAAATGACGGCGCTAAGTGCAAGATAGGCCCATTGCGAAGACGCATAAGAAAAGTCGCCAAAAGGTCTGGGTACGCCGCTAATTCCCCGAGCGGAATTAGTCAGCCACTCTTCCGAACGCGCAACCAGGCGAATGGTTTCGGCAAATCCTAATGAAACGATAGATAAATAATCCGATCGAAACCTTAAGCATATTTTTCCTATCGGCCATGCCAGCAAACAGGAAAAAAACATGGCGCCGACCATGCCCAAAATAACAGGTAATTCAAAGCCGCCTAATCGGCCTGCTACCGCCGGGGAGGTTAATATAGCCGAAGAGTATGCCCCGACCGCAAAGAAACCAGCGACCCCCGCATTAAATAGCCCCGCATATCCCCATTGAATATTCAGACCAATCGCAAGACAGCCGTAAATACAAACAAAAATCGCCAAATATACCGGGTAATTAAGCCATTCCATAAAGATATCCTCTTTTACAGTATTTTCCCACGGAATATGCCTGTAGGTCTGATTAACAATACCAATAACAGAATGGCGATGGCGCTAACCATTTTGTATTCGGCCGGCAAGAATAAGACGGAGATTTCTTCGGCAATACCGACGATAAATCCGCCGACTACCGCACCGCTTATTCGTCCTACGCCGCCAAGAATTGCGGCGGAAAACATCGGCAATAACATATTCCAGCCCATCATCGATTTGACTTCGGAATTAAGGCCGAGAAGAAATCCTGACGCCGCACATAATCCGCCGACAATCATCCAGGTCAGAGTGATAACTTTTTTATTATCTATCCCCGACAAGAGCGCTAAATCAGGATTGTCCGACATCGCGCGCATCGCCTTGCCCCATTTACTTCGGGTAAGGAAAAAATTCAGTATAAAAACAATTCCCAAGACCACCGCGATGGTAATAATTTCATCTTCTTTAATGCGCACGCCAAACCAGTTAGCCGGACGAGAAATACCCTGAACGTAATTTTCGGTATTCACGCCCCAGACAACCTGAACCACGGAGCGCAGCATCAGCGCCACGCCAAACGAAGCGATGGTCGTAATAATTTTCGGCCTGTTGCGCAAGTTGGCATAAAATAAACGGTCCAGGCCGACGCCAATCAATCCGGTGAACATAATCGCAAGCAATAATGCCGCATATAATGGTAATGCCAGCGTAGTAGTAAAAAATAACGCCAGGAATGCGCCGAACGTCGACAGGTCGCCATGAGCAAAATGCCCATGACGCATAATGGAGTAAACCAGGGTAATACCGATAGCGCCCAGCGCATAGATGGAACCCTGAACGATACCGGGGATCAAATAGAAATTAATAAAGTCCATCAAATTAGCCACCCAAAAACATTTCTGCAACCTGTTTATCAGCCAGTAATGAGGCCCCGGTGCCTTCGTGCCGATTACGTCCTGAAGCCAGGACATAACCACGATCGGCAAATGCTAAAGCTTGTTTTGCATGCTGCTCTACCAACAAAATCGCCACGCCCGTATCGCGAATATCGCGGCAAAGCCGAAAGATTTGCTCCATATACTTTGGCGACAGGCCCGCTGTAGGTTCATCCAATAGCAGAACTTCAGGATCCAGCATTAACGCTCTCCCCATCGCGACCATCTGACGCTGACCGCCGGATAAACTGCCGGCAAGGGCTTTTCTTTTCTGTTTTAAGTCAGGAAATAATTGATAGATACGTTCGGCCGACGCGTTGATATCCGCCTTACCCGATTTCAGAAAGGCGCCCATTTCAAGATTTTCCTGCACGCTCATATCGGCAAAAACATTATTTACCTGGGGTACATAACAAACGCCGGAATTAACAATCTGGTTTGTTGGTTTACCAACAAGTTCGGTATTTCCAACCCTTATCGAACCGGAACGAATGTTGATAAGCCCAAAAATAGATTTCATGGCCGTTGATTTGCCGGCGCCGTTCGGACCAACGATGACGACGATTTCCCGGCGGGAAACTTCCATAGAGAGATCGAAAAGAATATCGGTGTCTCCGTATCCCCCACAAACCTGTTTGACGCTTAATAATGCACTCATGCGACGGCACTCCCGGATTCACCCAGATAGGCTTCTAATACGCGGGGATCGGAACGGACGGCGGCGAAATCGCCTTCGATAAGCACGCGTCCTTCCGCCATACAGATAACCGGATGACACAGGCGTTCAATCATGCCCATATCATGCTCGATTAAAATAAAGCTATAGCCGCGAACCTGGTTCAGATAGAGGATTTTTTCCTCCAGCTTTCTTAAAAGCGTACGGTTTACGCCTGCGGCAGGTTCATCCAGCAATACCAACTCGGCATCCGTCATGATGGTTCTGCCAAGTTCCAGTAATTTCTTTTGTCCTCCGGAAATTTGTCCGGCGCGTTGATGAGCAATATGGGTCAATTCGAGAAAGGCCAGTGTTTCCCATGCCTTATTACGGATATCTTCCTCAAACTTTTCAACTTTTTTTGGCTGTAACCAATTAGTCAGTAATGATTCTCCCGGTTGCCCTGGCGCGACCATCATTAAATTTTCCAGCACGGAAAGATGATGAAATTCATGAGGGATCTGAAATGTTCTGACCAATCCCTGATGAAAACGCTGGTCGGGCGTTAACTGACTAATATCTTTACCCTGATAAATTATTTTCCCGAAACTTGGCGTATAAGCGCCGGCAATCAAATTAAATAACGTTGTTTTTCCTGCGCCATTTGGCCCAACCAAACCCGTTATTTCTCCTTTATTTATAGAAATGGAGCAATCATTTATCGCTCGAAATAAACCAAAGTTCATGACCAAGTTTTCACAGGAAAGAATAGCCTCGGATAAAGGTGATTCCACTGTAGAAGAAACATTCGGGTCATGCTGTATGCCTTGCTGATTCATAAATCGTTTCCCCGGAATTATCTTGTCTATCACAAAATATAAGTGAGGCTTGTAACTTGATACTATCGACAGTGTTAGCGAGTTGCTTTCATCAAAAGGCCACTTTTTTCAACGTAGGGCCTAATCAAGGCCTCATATCGATTCTATTTTTAATTTGCAAAAAACAATATAAAACAAAAATTTAAATTCAAACCAGCGGTGCCGTTTCTCGCAATATATGGGTTGATAAGTCATCTGTTTTCTTTTTAATGCGGTTAGTTAACCTTATGCACTTCAATGGCATCCTTAAGACGTGGTGCTTTAAAGAAAAATAAAGAACAAGAGACGAGGATTACAAAGAAAAGAAGATAGACAATCTCTATTAAGCCGACAAAATTACCCAGCATACCAGCCAATAATATAACTAATGCTGCGGCGCAATAGGTTACCGCGGCATAATAAGAACTTCGAGCGCCATGTTCCGATGCCGATACGCCCAATGTAATCATTATCAGACACAGTCTATAGGATATTCCAACCCCCAACCCGATGATGCCGAAGGCGATAATCGCCGTCTCCGAGGAGCGGATCACTCCTGAAAGGATGATTAAAAAAACGCCGGCAAGCAGAGAAATGATACCCGACGCCGAAGGCATTTTCCCGGTAAGCCACGGGCTGCCTAATTGCCCCGCCGCACAAAATACCAGCATGACAATAACGCCATATCTGCTTGCCGCCATCATATGAAGAGAATCAAAAAAGGACGGAAGAAAAACGATCGCCGTACTAATTGCAATCCACGATACGCATCCGACGCCGATTGGCACAAGGTAATCAAAAGCCGAGAATTTTATTGCGGTATTTTGCGATTTACGATGAGTAAGAATATTTTGATTGGTATTTCGATTACAAATTAAAACCATGGCTAATAAAATCAGCAGAACGGAGCTGGCGACGGCATGAATATAAAAAACCAGATGCATTGATATCTCACCCAAATGATTCACGCACCACTGCGACAATGATGTCCCCAGCACCGCGCCAACCAAGTTGCCCGTCGCCGATAATGAACGCCCCTTGACGCCTAGCGCCGCGACGACCAGCGCCGCCGCCGCTCCCGTACCAAGACCACCGGCAATACCCGCTATCGCCCGGCCGGCAAGAATGCCGCTTTCCGTCGCCGTTCCCAGCAGTAAGTCGGAAAGGATGGCCATCGACAAAGCCGCGCAGATAAAGTAAGGCGACCATCTGACAACCGAAGGTTTCGCCAGCGCGAGCAGCACGCCAATCAAAATGCCGACATAGCAGACAAACGTCAGCGACATCAGGAAAGGAGTGAACCCCAATACATTTTTGTAGAGGGGTATCAGCGGCGTGGTTAAATTGGTCCCGGCAAGCAGCAGGCTAAAACTGGCGGCGGCAATCAAACCCTGTGCCGTACGTAACAGTTCTGACGGGAAAGTTATCTTCAAAGCAGTCTGCGTGTTCATCGAATTGGTTAAAAACCTCTATGTATTTCCAACTTACTCACCAGGTTTGCAGCCAGGCATAATGCATACCGCTCCCTGCTGCAAATAATCCGCCACTAACATAAATGCATTTAAAAATGATTGATAAAGTTCCGCTTCAAGGTAAGGAGAATAAACCTGACAACCTTTACTATGCTTTTCTTAAAAAAACCTGAATAAAAAACAATGATGGCAAAATAAATCATCATCATTCTTATCCTTTCAAGATCGTCAAACATATTAGCCTCACTTTAGCTGACATATGCGTCCCTGCATCATTGGTATATCAAAGCACCGACTTAAGTAAAGCGCCTAAAGAAGAGATTCCTTTGACTATGTTTGCGTCAGTATGCGTCGAATAACTCAATCTTGCGTAGTTGTTTTGCTGTTTTGTGGCAAAGAAACTTCCGCCAGGGACATAGGCTACTTGGGCCAGGGGAACCGATTTCTCTATTAAAAAGGCTTCGGTATTAAACCCTTCAGGGAACGCCATCCATGTGAACATTCCGCCGCTTGGATTGGTAAAACGAACATTATCTGGAAATGTTTCAGCAATGGTATTCAGCATTAGCTCTTTTTTGCGTAAATAAACGCGACGAACATTTTCAATGTGCCTATCGATATCATAGGTATCAAGATAGAGGGAAACCGCACTCATATTTAGCGTGCTGCACTGCGTATCGGCGGCCAGTTTCAGCAGTCCTATCTTCTCTGTTAATAATGGCGATGCGACGGACCAGCCAATGCGTAATCCAGGCGCCAGCGTTTTTGAAAAACTGCCAAGATAAATGACACGTCCTTCGGTATCCATGCTCTTGATTGTGGGCAGCTTTTCACCCTGATAACGAATTTCACGATAAGGCGTATCTTCGAGAATAATAAAATCATATTCGTTTGCCAGAGCGATCAGCTTCTTTCTTCTCTCTAACGATAAAGTGATCCCGGTCGGATTATGAAAATCAGGAACGGTATAAAGAAATTTAATTTTACCCTGTTTCTTTAAGCACGCTTCCAATTCATCCGTCATCAGACCATTCTCATCCATTGGGATGGAAAGGTACTCAGGCTGATAGGGATTAAACGCTATTAGCGCGCCCAAAAAGGTCGGGGCCTCAGTGACAATAATATCTCCCTTGTCAATCAGCAACTTGGCGACAAGATCCAAGCCTTGCTGCCCCCCCTGAAGTATCTGGATATTCTCTTGAGTGCAGACAACGCCATCGGCATTCATCCTTTCCGCAACCTGTTCGCGCAATCGGGGAATACCTGCGGAATGCGTGTATTGCAGCGAAATATCAGCCGGCCCGGACAGCAAGCTGGTATAGATATTACTCAACTCTTTAATTGGGAACATATTTGCATCGGGATAACCGCCACCGAAGGAAATAATGTCAGGGTCCGCACCGAATTTCAGCAACTGTCGGATAGCAGAAGGTTTAACTCTTTCAATTCTCTCGGCAAAAAATTTGTTCATTTCGCATATTCCAATTGTTTGTAACTTCGTTGTTCACCGGGTTTAATTAATTTCCGCCCTGATCCCATTTCTTAAAATAATATTTCTCTCTGACTTTGAACGGACCAGATAAACCACGGTTAAACCGATAAACCACAGGGGCGTAAGCAGCAACGCTCTACGCGTATCTGGCTCGAGCGAAAGGAGCACGATCACAAAAGCAAAGAAAGCCAGAGCAAACCATGACATGAATATTCCTGCCGGCATTTTGAACGTTGATTTAGCATGTAATTCCGGCCGTTTCTTACGATAAACCAGGTAAGAAACCAGGATCATCGCCCATGTGAAAATAAACAGAATGGCAGAAACTGTTGATACCAGTGTGAAAACGGTCATGACGTTTGGAATGATAAAAAGCAGCGTCGTTCCGATTAACATGCTTAAACCAGAAAACAGCAGCGCCGGAACAGGTACTGATGAGTTGGCCAGCTTTTTAAATAACGCCGGGGCATCTTTTTCAACGGAAAGGCCATACAGCATCCGGCTAGTGGAAAATACCCCGCTATTGGCAGCAGACATGGCGGATGATGTAACAACAAAATTGATCACCGCGGCCGCAGCGGGAAGGCCTGATAACATAAACAATTGAACAAACGGACTCCGGTCAGGCGCAATAAACTCCCAGGAAGACACCGAGATAACAATGATGATCGACAAGACATAAAACAGCAGTACTCTAATCGGTACGGAATTGATCGCTTTAGGCAAAGTACGGGTCGGATCCTTGGTTTCCGCAGCGGTGGTACCGATAAGCTCAATACCGGCAAAGGAAAATATCGCAATTTGAAATCCAGCGAAGAAACCAAAAACCCCATGGGGAAATAATGTTTCTTTATTGGTCACATGCCTTAAAGATGCTTGCACGCCGTCTGGCGAAACGAACGAAGTCGCGATTAAATAGATGCCGGTTATAATAAGAGCGCAAATAGTAATCACTTTTATCAAAGCGAACCAAAACTCAAGTTCCCCAAATACTTTTACGGTAAATAAATTTAATGACACCAGGAACAGTAAGGTTGATATCGCCGGTATCCAGGTTGGTAGTTCGGGGAACCAAAACTGCATAAAGCTACCAATAACCACATAATCCGCAATGGCGCCAACCACCCAGGTAAGCCAATAAGACCATCCGATAAAGAAACCGGCCCAGGGGCCCAAATAAGCGGATGCGAAATCAGCAAAGGATTTAAACTTTAAATTAGAGAGTAATAACTCCCCCATTGCCCGCATAACCAGGAAAAGGAAAAAACCGATAATGGCATAAGTGAAAATTATTGATGTCCCAGACATACTTATGGTTTTCCCCGCGCCCATAAATAATCCAGTCCCTATTGCTCCGCCAATAGATATCAATTGAATATGTCGGTTTGACAGGCCCCGATGCAGAGACTCATCTTTTATTTCAGAATAATTATGACCGCCAAGGAGGTCACCTTTCAAAGGTTTGTCTGTGCTCATCACCATACTTCACTTCTCTTTGTAAAAATTAGCTCATACGATTAACCAAATTCATTTCCCGGATAATCATCATATTTCGATAAAACATCCCTGCTCACGCAATCATCTCCTCGCGATTTCCTCTCGGTTCAACCTATTCAATTTTCGGAATACCTGTCAACGCGACGCATAGGCTAATTTCGCCAAAACCGCGCGCTGCGTCTTTTTTATGTAATTTATGTCTTTATAGAAAAAGAAACCGCCCAGGCGCATTTCCATCCATGCTTTCCCCGGCACGATTCTTGCAAGAAATTCGCTATAAAAGGATGCCGTTTGTCTCTATCCGGGAGATGGGGGGAGCTGCCTCATGGCTTTATCGACTCAATGACATCCATATTTTTACTGAGGTTTTAAAACTCATGCGTAACGATACATGGTCAACTTATTCTGAGTTCTACCAAAAATCCGGCTACTCTTCCTTTTCACAGCAGCATCGTGAATCCAAAGGAAAGTTTCCGTTCCGGATGATCCTGGTTGAACAAAATGCCCACAACTTTTCGGATCCGGCACTGGAAGAGACCATTATTGCCTTACCACTAAAAACCGAGCACAACTGTCGGTGGTCATGGAGCATTAATGATCATAATTACAGCCGGATATCACGTCCGGGACGGATGTTGGTTGTGCCTTCAAATACGGCCAGCGAATGGGAGGTTAACGCGCGACGCACTGTTTTGGTGCTTGCCGTCCCGAACAAAACGACAAAAATGATCCTTGGTGGTGCATGTCCCACCACTTTAGATAATGTTTTTGATCCGCTCACCTCGGATATTTGGGAAGAGCCGCTGGTTGAGCAAATGATGAACCGACTGTGGCTTTGTGCGAACACGGACTCATTGAGTAATAGTTATCTGGCCGATGGTCTTATTATGTCCATCATTTCCCAACTGCTTATTATTGCCGGAACGGAGCTTGATAATCCGCAGATTGCGCTGCCGCAGTGGCGCATGAAACGCGTCAAAGAGTATGTATTCAGTCGTCTTGCAGACGAGATCTCGCTAAACGATTTAGCTGGCGCGGCCGGACTCAGCGTCAGGCATTTTTCACGTAACTTTCAAAAAGAGACGGGAGAAACGCCTCTGCGCTGGGTCATGAAATTAAGAGCGGAGAAATCGATGGATTTACTGAAAAACTCGGCGCTGTCATTACATGATATTGCTGAAACCTGTGGTTTTTCCAGTCAAAGCCACTTTACGACCACGCTCAAAAATCTGACCGGGCTAACCCCTTATAAATGGCGGCAGCTACATCGCCAGTAGCGGTCCGTCCAGACCCTGTACATAATTGTGTGTAAATGCCTCTCTCAGAGGTGAGCGTTCAGGCGATCACCGAACTTGATAATAAAGCGGCTCATTGCCAGTCGCCAGTCCCTCAGCGGCATCGTCAATTTTTGTGATGCCTCCTGTATTGCCAGCCACACCACTTTTCTCACTGAGTCATCTGTTGGGAACACCTTGCGCTTTTAGTCTGGTGGAAAAGGGTCACCGCTCAGCTTTGCGCATTGCCTGCTGAAGCTGCCCGGCAAGTGCTGGATAGCCTTGTTCAGACAATGGCGAGAGGAAACCTGAATAACCCGACTGCCTGGCTGCTGACGGTGATAAAGCGCGCTCGGAATGGCGAATTGTTCACAGCAGGCAAATTTCCCCACCCGGCCAAACCCAGGGCGGTACGTCCTGCGGCCATGTCAACACAAACGCAATCCGTTCGTCCTCAAATAGCCTCACGGGAACATGTCAGTGGTGTTGTGGCCAAATTACGTCAGGCAATGGCACGAGCCAAAATTAGAAAATGAGTGGGGTTTGGTACGGTTGTATAAAAAACGACCTTGCTGGCAACGCCAAGATGCGCCGGTGTCAGTGAGGCCGGTAAGGCTAACCCCGTCCGGTTCCACCCCCATGAGATTAGCCTCTCTGGTGGGTATGATCTGTTACTCACTGGAGGTTGCCTTATGGTTCAAACCCTCCCCCGGATTTACGCCCTATTTACCATTCCTTTCCGCTCTTGCGAATGTTTCATTGAAAGTTCTGAAGAGGTGCCTGAATGAATCAACAGGACTGGCATCCCGCCGATATTATTGCGGCGTTGAAAAAGCGGGGGACTTCGCTGGCGTCGGTTTCACGTAAAGCAGGGCTGGCCTCTTCTACGTTAGCGAATACTCTCACAAGGCACTGGCCCAAAGAGGAAAAGCTGATTGCGGAAGAGTTGGGTGTTTCGCCTGAGGAAATCTGGCCTTCCCGTTACAGCAAGCCAGATAGTCGTTAGGGACGATTTGCAAACTGTTGGGCCGATTATAATGGACATAGCCGCCGCAGCTCGCACTGGGCTGCGGCTTTACATGCATAGCCGACAGATCATTACACGAATAGCTGGCCGCTCGCGGCCACCGCTGCTTCACCGCCAATACGTACGCGTAGTGCTCCACCTTCGTGCTCCCACGAGGCATAGATCTTGCCATCTCGGTTGATTTCGATCCCTTGCTCAGCAACATAGCTGCCCTCCGCTTCGCCCGTGTGTTTGTGACGAGCGACGAATGCCGCTACGCAGCCGTTGCCGGAGCCACACACTGGGTCTTCAGTCACGCCTTCACCGGGTGCGAAAGTCCGTACCCGGAGTCGCACTGGACCGCCATCATCGCGTTCCGCGAACACTGTAAGGCCCGCCGCGCGCAAGGCCCTGCATTCGCGTGCGATCAGGCTCTGGTCGGGGGCGAGTGCCGAAATGGCTTCGAATCGAGATAGTTCGACGATCAGCCACGGTACGCCGGTCGAGACAACCTCAAAGGGAGTTTCCGCGAGGTCGGATTCGCTACAGCCCAACATTTTTGCCACTGTTTCACATGAAAGCCCGCTGTTACGGTAGGTCGGCTCGCCTTGGGTCATGCGCAGCAAACGGCCCGATGCGGATGCGATGACTTCGACAGGTACTATGCCAATGCCGCACTCCTGCCGTAGCAACGTGGCGTTAGCCTTGTCCGGGTATCTTGCGAGCACCGAATAGGCTGCCGCAACCGTCGGATGCCCAGCGAAGGGTAATTCACTCATCGGACTGAAAATCCGGACACGGTAGTCGGCTTCCGGCGTAGTCGGTTTAAGAATGAACACCGTCTCCGACAGGTTCATCTCGCGTGCAATTTTCTGCATGGTTTCCGCCGGAATTTTATCGGCGTCGAACACTACGGCGGCAGGATTTCCATAAAGTGGTCGGTGTGCGAAAGCATCGACTTGCACGAAATCGAATGGCATAAGGCCTCCTCATTTAATCTGTTTTTTTGAAATAATTGTCATAGATGCTCTGTATAGCAATGCTCTTCCGCTGGAAAAGAGCCATCTTTTACCGCGGCAACGTAGGCCTTCAGCGCAGCATGAATACTTGACCGCCCGGTCATGAAATTGCGTACAAATTTTGGTGTATGCCCGGTTATGCTTAGGCCGAGCATGTCATGTAATACCAGTACCTGTCCGTCTGTGCCAGCGCCGGCACCGATACCGATCACAGGTACGGACACAGCTTCGCTGAGAGCTCGGCCTAGAGAAGCCGGAACAGCCTCGACCAATATCATAGCCGCACCTGCTTCTTCCAGCTTCATTGCCGCATCAGTGAGAACTAACGCCTGTTCCCGACTACGTCCCTGTACCTTAAAGCCACCAAATACGTTGACGGATTGGGGTGTCAGGCCGATATGCGCGCAAACCGGTACACCGTTACGTGTTAGTTGACGAACTGACTCGCAGAGCCACTCGCCACCCTCCAGCTTGACCATCTGAGCCCCCGCCTGCATCAGGCAACCTGAACTGCGCATAGCCTGTTCCGGTGAGTTATAGGTCATAAAAGGAAGGTCGGAGATGATAAAACTTGAGGCGCTGCTGCGTTTCACGCTGGCGGTGTGGTACGCCATGTCTTCCAGCGATACGGGCAGGGTACTGTCGTGCCCCTGCAGTATCATCCCTAATGTGTCGCCGATGAGCAGCATATCCACTCCGGCCCGGCTGCATTCATGCGCAAATGTGGCGTCGTAGCAGGTCAGCATGGCGATTTTCTCACCACGCTGTTTCATTTCTTGCAGGTGTGTAAGGGTAATCTCAGACATAATTTTTTCTCAGATAAGCTGCTCTGCCAGTAAAAGCACAGCGATGATAACCATAAGCGTTCCAGAAATCCGGCTGACACGTTGAGCAGCACGAGGCCGGGTCCGCAGTATTGCCTGGGAGCCGTACCCGACCAGCAGGTAAATCACGCCGCAACTGAAAATGTGTACCAGCCCCAGTGCCGCCATCTGTATCGATAGCGGCCAGGCGGCGTGCATGTCTGTGAATTGAGGTAGCAAGGCCAGAAACAGTAGAAAAACTTTCGGGTTAAGGCCGCTTATGCAGAGCCCTTTAAGCGCCCATTGCATCCGTGAACCAGCATCGTTTCTCTCACCGGAATCGGGTACGGAAGGGTGGCAAAGCATACCAATACCCAACCACAGCAAATAGCATGTGCCAGTGATAGTCATTGCTGCCATCAAGGCTGGCTTACCGGCAATCAGAGTACCCACCCCGGCGGCTACAACAATAGTTGCAATCAGATGTCCGCTCAACAGTCCGAGCACCGCAGGAATGACTCTTCGCCCACGAATGCCTGCAGAGATGGTGTAAGCCCAATCCGCTCCTGGGGTAATTACAAACAAAATAGAAACCACCCAGAATGCAGCAAACATACTTAGCGGCATGAGTGAGAGATCTCCCTGTTCAGCCATTCTTCCTGCTCAGCCATACTTTCAGAAATACGCATTTGGGACTCCTGTTCATTTCTTTCACGTCGTCAAGTTCGGTAGCAAGAATATATCTCTATCGTTAGAATGTGTTTTCAAAATCACCCAAAAAAGGGTCATTTAAAGGGAGATATTATCGATTGGATAGGATAGATATTAAAATTCTTGCTGAGCTGCAAACTGACGGTCGCCTGTCTGTGACAGATCTTGCCGAGAGGGTCGGGCTGAGTTTGTCGCCTTGTCATCGCCGGGTAAAAGCGCTTGAGCAGGAAGGCATCATTCGCGGCTATCGGGCTCAACTAGACCCGGTTAGCTTAGGATTTAATTTCTCGGCGATTGTCTTTGTTACTCTACGTGACGGGGATCGCCAGGCAGTCAGAAAATTTGAGGAAACAGTTAAAGAGATACCGCAGGTTATTCAGGCACAGCGTCTCTTCGGCGACCCGGATTATCTGCTGCATGTTATTTCACGCGATCTGCCTGCTTTTCAGCGGCTTTATGATGAACAACTGTCAGGTATGCCAGGTGTTCAGCGACTAACCTCAACGATAGTAATGAAGTCAGTCGTACAGGATCGACTGTTGCCGGTTGGGTCAGAGAAATAATGTTTTATTCATACGCCATCATAGTGATTAATTGACGGTTCTAAGCTATAAAGGCGTGGCGTTTATAGTAAATCACAAGATCTCTTGACGGTGATGAAGGTAGTTTCAGACTCTATGCATGAAATTGATGTGATTGTGGTTGTCACAATCCAGTCCCCCGGGGAATACCTTCCCCCCCCGGGCAGGTGTCTCTCTTCTTTATCGGAGAAACACCATGCCGGCTTTTACGTCTTCAGTTGTTCCTGATTTGTTCTCAACCCTGCAGCGTGTTAAATCGACCGTCCAGCGAATATCACTTCGTATGACGCCCGCCGCGCTTTAGTCACTGGTACGTCAATGAAGCAGGTAATTTTGCCGCTCGTGCGCATGTTATCTGCAGTGATGACGGTTCGGTCAGCGCGTTACTGACGCTGCGCAAAGGTTGGTACAAAGGCAACTATATCTATGCCAGTATCCAGGTTGCGTTGCCTTACAGGAATACCGAACGCAAAAAGGCTTACCGACTCGCCTGCCAGCTGGCTGAGTATTTGGCCAGACTGCGTTACCGCTTTTAAAACGGTCATTTTACGCACTGATACCCTGACGGGATTTACTTCCGTTCAAGGGGGTAAATCCCGCTTTAAAGAGGATTTACCGATGAATACCCCAATTAACTTCCGTACTAATGCTTTTGACCTGAAAACGTCCCTGGATGTGCTTTTCTACCTTTGCGCGATTGAAGGCGAGCTGTATAGGTGCAGTTGGCCCCGAACCGGCGATACAGCCTGTTCGTTCGTTTTTCACCAGACTGACAAAGGAGTGTGGTTTTAAGGTGAGTCCTCACCGATTCAGGCATACCCTGGCGACGGAAATGATGAAGTCGCCCGATCGCAATTTGGCTTTGGTCAAAGGGTTGCTGGGGCATCGGAGCGTCAGTACCACAATGGAATACGTCGAGTTGGATTTGGCGATCACCGGGCAGGTACTGGAAGAGGAATTGTCGCTGTATATGGATGTCATTTCGGCGGACGAAGCAGAAACCAGTCACGCCTTGATATAACTAATTGCCAGCGATCAAGAAAAGGACGCCTGCGGTAACGGGCATCCTTTTTAAGAGGAACGAATCATCAACATCGAGTGTACAGGTCTTAGAAAACACGACGAGATTAACTTGCCGGTTCCATTTTTTCCGCCCGTCAAAGGATTTCTCCTCTAACCAGCGTGCTTTGATGCAGAATTAGTGGCGGACTCGGAATCATACTCACGATTAACTTTCTGTTTATTATTGGTTTAATTGCGAAATTATTGAAACAGCGCTCCCACTAAAGCCCCCATAAAAAATCGCTTTGTTTTTGTGATGGTTGTCACGAGGAATCGGTGTTTAAGGGGAGAGGCTTCGTTATGTGTGGAGTCAGGTCCACATATAACAGTAAGGGCTCCTCACATTACGACGCTAAAAACTCAGCCTTTATCCTCACAGTTCATCGCGTGCAAACAATGGTCTGATACCCTCTGAATTTTACGCCTTTCAAACCGGAATTTGATATGTTGCTCAGGGTGTATTTGAGATAAATATTACCATCGTATTATTTAACATTATGATTAAAATTAATTTTCATTCTGCTTTTAAAATGTGTTCATACAGCCTTTAAGATAACCAAACAAAATTGTTTTTGAATGGACATAAGTGATAGCCCACTTATCTTTCCGCCACCCTGAACGCCTCCGCCATTTGTTCCTGCTCCCGAAGCGGAAGGTGCAGTCTGTCCGCAATCGTTCTCCACTGGCTGACGATCCCGCAGAAATGAGCAATGATCTCATGAGCCGCTGCCTGATTCAGGCGAAAGTACCCGGCTACTTCTCGTGCTAATTCGAGATCAAGTGCATTATCTGCCTCGGTGATATTGAGTTTTAGGCCATCAGACCACGGCGTAGGGTTCATGTCGTAGGCTGCGGACAGCCGCCAGCCTCTGCCGGGAACCAGAATAAATCCGTGGTTGCGCAGATGATCGTCGGTATTGGAGACAAGGATATTAAAAACGATCCTCGACCAGAGTTCCTTCAGGTCGACATTGGTTTGTGCGCCCTGCCTTATCAGAACGTCCGCCAGTTCCAGATAGCTGACGCCTGTTGACGCATCCTCGCCATCCTGATGTCTGGTTAGCGTCATCGCCGACGCGAAATGCAGACGCTGGCCAGTTTCCGTCCGGTCGAATCGACGGACCATAAAACAGTGATAATCGCTGGCGAATTTACGGGCTTCTGCCGCGGCTACGTTGAGCCCACAGCCTGTGGCGAGCGCGTTAACGACCATCTCCCAGCCGCCCACATCGTACTCATCCCTTGTACTTGGAAATTTAGCGATATAGAGGCATCCATTATTATCAGCGACACTGGCTTTTGGTCGTGCGCCGCCTAATGAGCCACCCGGTGCGATCAACATTCTTAGCCATTCCTGACCCACTAAGGCGGTATTATCAGGATCGTCCTCAAGCGCCCGACTGGCTCTTTCTAATGCGCCAATTTCGGTGAAAGGGGGGGCTGCAACATCTATCCGGCTATCGAGAAATTCACCTTCATCTTCCAGCTTGTAACGCAGAGCGCCAACCCGGTAAAGGTCATGTACGCCAAGCAGATAGTCCGATTCGTAAAGCCGTGTACCTTCAGCCTGAATACCTGCACGAATATCCCGTTCCAGACGGCGCTTCATTAGCATTCGTCCCCAGCGGTCAGGGCTGGAATCGCCGAATACGCCGAACTTATCTCGTGGCGAAGTTGGATATTGAGCGCCCTCAAACAGCCCGATTTCTGGATCAAGCTGTAGAAAATTAAGTTCAGGATCGCTTAACGCCTGCGGATCATACTGAAATTCAAAGAGTTCGCGTGTTCGGGTTCGACGGCTGCGCAGAGAGCCAATTCGTTTGGGTCCCTGCAACCCCTCCCAGTCTGCGTATACACTGATTGTTGCCATCGTTAGTTACCTTTTATGGGTTTCTTTATTGGCTTTAACAGGGCCGCCAGCGATGCAGATGTGATGCCCGACGTTTTTACCGGTGCTTCTTCTGAAGATAATTCTGAGCTAGACGTTTCCCGCCTGCCGGATGTGTCATGGTTAACGGTAGTATCGGTAGACGCATTTCTGGAAGCGCGTTTCCCTGTGGTTGCAGAAGTACGGGAGACGAGCGCTTTTTTTATCATCCGGAAATCCTGTAGCTGGCGTCCTAGCTCGTCTTCGGCCGCCAGTTTATTCAGATCGTTTTCCAGCCCTAAAATCTGCATGACGGACAAATAAGCGCCCATTGTCACACCTGCGCCGCCCGCTTCAAGCGAACGCAACGTCATTGGCGACATGCCCGCACGTTCAGCGACCTGTTTAGCCGTCAGCTTACGCCGCAGGCGCGCCAGCTTAAGTCGCTCGCCAAAGTCAGCAAGCAACTGGTGAGTATCAGGAAGCAGGGGGGCCGTTTTCTTCGCCATAGTGGAAGTATTTTATCCTTATGAGTTGATTATCGACATAATATTAGCATATCTGTTGAGTTTGAGCGATGTGGCGAACCTGAAAACATGAGTGAGATGTTAATATTACTGCGAAATTGGTTTTAAAATGCCAGAATATTTACACTATAGTGAGAAGAGGATTATGGCGTTGTATTAAAAACAAAAAAGTCGCTGGGGATAGCCGCGATCCCCGGTCTGCCGTTCAGCGATATCATATTTCAATTTTGTACCGTTGGCCCGGTGTGGGAGGGCCATCCCGTCCGCTCTGGTTGGCGCTACTGCAGTTAGTCGCCAGTAGTTGCCTTGACCTGTTGATACACCGCTCGCATTAAGTGACCCGATGCAATGTCTCTAAATGATTCATCATTCATCAATCGCATGAAGATTTCTTCGTTTCCATCCATACGCTCAATGAACAAGTTTTCGAGCATTTTATTAAATACGGGTTCAAAGTTATCGATACTGTTGGCTTTCACCGCCTGCCGCAATTGTTCATTCGCCACGGCCGTTTCACGCACTTGGTCAAAAAAGAGCTGATCTGCTGGGGTAAATTCAGTGCCAAAACGCTCATTCAATCGCCCGACTAAGGTTGAAAGCTGCACGTCTTCATCTGCCTGACCGGTACCCACATCAGTAGGGCCATACAACGCTTCAGGCTCACCGGCTTTAAGATCGATTGCACCTTCGCTAATTTTTTGTAGCCGATAATATTTAAGCTCAACATCATCATCGACCTGAACGGTACGGCTATCGGTTGTATGCGGTAGCTTGGTCAACAGAAACCTTGCATAGGTATAGAGCTTTTCAAGCTCAGAATCCTGATAAGGGATAATTTGAGAAACAAAGCTATAGAGATTGCGGAAACTGACAAGCTGCCCTTTGAGTAAATTCTGATCTTCTTCACTCAGCGCTTGAAAACGTTCAATGGCCAGATCGAGTAAGCCATTAAGTTTTTTATGCTCGCTGCCCGTAGGGTTTAACCTATTACGGAACCAAATTTCACACCAGGCGTTGACCTCCTCGGTGGTAAATACTTTCCAACCCGCAAGCGCATAGGCCAGCGTATTCAACTGCTGTGGGTCGGTATCATCGCCCTTCGGGGTAAACTCATAATAGGGTTTAAATGCGGTGTAGATATCATCCGGTTCATTCACAAAATCCAGTACAAAGGTATCTGTTTTACCGCGCGTTATTCGATTAAGTCGCGAAAGCGTTTGTACCGCCTGAATACCAGACAACCGCTTATCCACATACATGCTATGCAGTAACGGTTGATCAAATCCAGTTTGGTATTTTTCGGCAACCAATAAAACCTGATATTCTTCGGTATTAAATTTTTCCGGTAACTCGGTCTCTTTAATACCGTTGTTCATGGTCACTTCAGTAAATTTTTTATCACTGTATTCTTTAAGCGTAATCTCACCAGAAAAAGCGACTAAAGACTTAACGTCGTTATAGCCTTTGTCTCTAATGTATTTATCAAAACCGAGCTTGTAACGCACTGCATGTTCACGAGATCCTGTTACGACCATTGCTTTGGCGCGACCGCCAATTTTATGGCGAGTATGGGTACGGAAATGCTCGACAATAACTTCAACTTTTTGTGCAATTTCATAATCATGAAATTCGACAAAGCGAGCTAATGCCCGAGCCGCTTTGCGGCGTGGGACTTCAGGATCGGTCTCAACTTTCTGAAGCAAGCGGTAATAACGCTTATAACAGGTATAGTTCTTCAATACATCGTGAATAAACCTTTCCTCAATAGCCTGACGCATACTGTAATGATGGAACGGTGCTTTGCGATCCACGCCGGGCTCATTGAAAACGGCTAACGTTTTGAATTTTGGCGTTGCCGTGAAGGCAAAAAAACTAAGATTAGGCTGTTTAGTTCGTTTTAATTGTTCACGTAATAGCGCTTTTTTAGCTTCTTCACTGAGTACCTCGTCGTCCATATCCAGCAACTGCTCGGCAATAGCGGACTCGATACCATCCTTATTCAGGATTTTACGTAGCTCCATGGCTGTTTCGCCGCTCTGCGAGCTATGGGCTTCATCGACAATCACCGCAAAACGCTTGCCAGCAGTAGAGATCTCAACCCCTTTCCCATTCGCCTCCATCGTACGGATAGCTTGTGTAATAAAGGGGAATTTTTGAATCGTAGAGATAATAATGGGGATACCATCCGCCAACGCTTTGGCTAGTTGTTGGGTATTTTCATCTATTTTCTGTACCACGCCGAGCTTATGTTCAAACTGGAAAATGGTATTTTGCAACTGCTGATCGAGTACGCGTCGGTCGGTAATCACCACCACTGAGTGAAACACTTTCTCATTATTAGCATCATGCAAACAAGATAAACGATGCGCTAGCCAGGCGATCGAATTTGATTTACCGGAACCGGCGGAATGTTGAATTAAATAATTATGGCCGGAGCCATTAACCTGCGCATGAGCGATACAGGCTCTCACCGCATCCAGTTGATGATAACGCGGGAAGATCATGGTTTCTTTATAGTGACGCTTAATCCCTTTTTCTGTAACGACCGTTTTTTCTTCAATATTAAGATGAATAAAACGCGCCAGAATATCCATCAGTGAATCGCGCGTTAATACTTTTTTCCATAGATAAGAGGTCCGCACATCACCGTAAACCGGTGGGTTGCCAGCGCCATAGTGGTGACCCAAGTTAAAAGGTAAAAAGAAAGTCTCTTTCCCTTCTAATTTTGTCGTCATAAAGGCTAACTCGGTGTCCACGGCAAAATGCACCAGGCAACGCTTCTTAAACGCAAAAAGTAACTCTTTCGGATCGCGTTCAAATCGATACTGTTGTTTAGCGTTTTCAACATTCCACTGTGTGGCCGACATCGGGTTTTTCAACTCCATCGTCGCCACGGGTAAACCATTAACCACCAACAGGACGTCAGGGATTGCGCCGCTCTTGGTGTTTACCTGACGTACAATGGTTAAACGGTTATCGGAGTAGCGCGCTGTCGCGGAGGGATCGAGTCCGGTGTTTGGTGAAAAGTAGGCTAAACGTACCGTTTTACCCACGCATTTAAACCCCTCGCGCAAGACGGCCAGTGAACCTTTAGCAGCCAGTTCCTTGACTAAGCTATCCAGCAACATATCAGGCGCTTTATGCGCATCCAACATGGTTAAACGATCCCAAAATTTGGGCTGGGTATGCTGCACAAAGGCGAGGATATCAGCAGGAAATAGCGCAGTTTCCGCATTGTAGGCGTGAGGGTCACCCTTCTCATAGCCGCCATTACTGATAAGTTCGTGTTCGATCTCGTTTTCAAAATCGATTTCTTTGTGCATGGCTGTTCCTTAGTCAATGGCTGGCTGTATTGAATTAAGCATACTCAGTTTGTTGTAATTCACGCTGCTCGGGAATGGAAAAATCACGGACGTCGATTTTTCCTGTGACGGCGTTGGTGATTAGTGAAGCGCGGTATTCAATTAGCTTTGCAATTACTGATGCTATCTTTTCCTCAGAGAGTTTAATTGTTGTAGATTTGCTTTCCAGATATTTTAAGATGGCAACTTGTTCATCTTTAGGAGGTAACGGAATTGGTAGATCTTTTAAGGTATCTTGACCAATATTTTGCATTGAGCCACTGGTTCCTGTTGAATTCTTTTCATAATGAAAACGTGCAATCGTGGACCTCATAAAGCGTACTAAGTAACCAGCTTCAACAAGCGAGTTAGTCTTGATTCGATAAAGTTTGTCACAAAGCAATAACCTAGGACGGACTTGATTAATGAGCGCAGCACTACCTAAAAGTGCTTTTGTATTTGCTCGGCTTACTAATATATCTCCTGATTTGACTTCATATTGTAGCCTTGGTTCTAAATTATCAGGCAATGATTTGTTCTCATTTTCATCAAATGATTCGCTATTAACACAACCGACTTTCAGAACTCCCCATTGTTCTTCAGATGCCGGTTGATTATTACACTGAGGAGACCAGCCTTGTTCAATACATGTGGTCACAAACCGCAAACGAGTCATAGTCCAATGCTTGGGGATTTCCCCTAACCAATCCACCCCCGAATCCTTCATCGGTACCGATAGGTCTAGCCCCTTGCTAACGGCATGGCTTATTAGTGCAGTACGCTTTTCAGCCAATTTGTCAAGCAAGTCCTTTTGCTTGCTGATTAGTGCATCGATTTGCGCAGTTTTAAAATTGAGAAAGCTGGCGATGGTTTGCTGCTCATCATACTCCGGCACAGCAAACGGAATTGTCCCTAAATCCTGTTGCGTCATGCTCGGTAATGCCGTGCTAGTTGCGTATTTGAGAAAGTTGATTGTAAGCGAGCAATAATACAAATATTTGGCTGACACATCGTCAGAAATTTCTGTATAGAACATGGTATCAACCGTCCAGAAGGGGCCGTTGATATAAAGTGGTCTATCAATAGTCCCTTTGCGGCCAAGCAATACAGATTCACCGTTGTATAAATAGGTATTTGCCTTGGCAAATTCTCCCCCCGAGCCGATGACAGGATAACCCTCGTGGGAAACCACCCCTTTATAATCTTTGCCATTCTGAATTCTCGCCATGAATTTCAGGCGCCGAATAGACCAATGCTGTGGCATCAAACCAATAGTTTTGATGCCTGACTGTTTGTAATGTTCATAAGCGGCATAGGCCATCACACCACCTCCCGCAACATCGCCACAATCTCTTTTTCAAGCTGGCTGATTTCGCTCGCAATATCCTCCAACGGACGCGGTGGCTGATAAACGTAGAAGTGGCGAGTTAACGGGATCTCATAGCCTATTTTAGTTTTACCGTGATCAATCCACGCATCGGCAACGTGCGGTAAAACCTCAGCTTTAAGGTAATCTTCACAATGCGTTTTCACTAAAGCCAGCAGCTTACTCAGACCCGTTTCATTGTCATAGCCTAAAGGCAGCGGTAAAGCGATGTCTTTAGGCAACGCCACGAGTTCAGTATCCCGTAAGTCGGCATCGGGTTCCGTAGCCCCTTTGGCATCCAAACAGATATCGGCTTCAGGATCGCGTTCGGATAAGGCGGCCAGAATCGCTTTTTTAACCGGTGCGGCAACTTTAATGTCGGCCGCTTTAAATACCTTATTTAACGCCCGCTCAAACTCAGGGCGGTTGCGATAGAGCTTATCGCCATCCATGCTTTGCAACGCGGTCTGAATAGCAAACTGCACTCGTTCACCTTCGGCTATTTCAGTAAGATACTGTGCTTCATCCTTACGCTTTTTACTGGAGGCGAGGTTAATAAAGGCTTTCTGTTCGGCAAGCCTGGCGATGCGCTCCGCACTGGCCTGAAAATTAAGGCGCAGCGGGCGCTCAACGGTAATTTTAAGGAAACCAAAATCCCGGTTATCAAGTACCTTACTGCAAATCCGCGATTCGGTTTTGCCATCAACAGTGACATCGCTCCGTGCATCGTGCTCATGCTCGGCATAAAGGCGTACTAATTGTTTGATATGTTCGTCAGAAAGCTCATTGCGCTTATTGCCTAAACTCTTATCCATTTTGCGGAAATGGCGGGTACCATCGATGAGTTGCACTTTGCCTTTACGGTGGGCTGGCTTCTTATTCGTCACGATCCAAACATAGGTATAAATACCGGTGTTATAGAACATTTGATCCGGCAGAGCCACAACCGCATCTAACATGTCCTGCTCGATGATCCAACGGCGAATATTGCTTTCGCCGCTGCCCGCATCACCAGTAAATAGAGGCGAGCCGTTAAACACGATGGCTATCTTGGAACCATCGCCCCCCATATTTTTTCCAAGCTCATTATATTGTGGCGGGTTGTGCATTTTGGAGATCATATGCTGGAGGAATAACAATGATCCATCGTTGATACGCGGCAGGCCAGCGCCAAAGCGACCAGAGAAACCGAGGTCTTCATATTCCTCACGTACAAATGCCTCTTCTGGCTTCCACTCGACGCCGAAAGGAGGATTCGCCAGCATGTAATGAAACTTCTTGTTCCGATGACCATCGTGAGGAACAAAACCATTGGTTTTATTCTTGGCATCTTTTACGCCTAACGTGTCGCCATATATCAGGTTAGTAATAGGCTCATCTTTGATTAATAAATCAGAACAACAGATTGCATAAGATTCAGGATTATATTCCTGACCGAATAACTCAATATTGGCGTCAGGGTTTAAACCCTCGGTAACGCCGTCGCCACAGATATGTTTTTCGGATTCTGAAAGCATCCCGCCCGTACCCGCCGTAGGATCGTAAATACTACGGTAAATACCTTTTTCGTAAATGCCATCTTCACCGGTAAAGAGCAACTGCACCATCAGACGAATTACTTCACGAGGCGTGAAGTGATCTCCCGCCTCTTCGTTCGCCTGCTCGTTGAACTTTCGAACGAGCTCTTCGAACAAATATCCCATCTGCAAATTACTGATGCGCTTCGGAGACAAATCTATTTGAGATGAACAGAACTCCTGCATAACCAGAAACAACCGGTTTGCTTCATCCAGTTTTGCGATCTCGGCTTCAAACTCGAACTTGTCAAAAATATCACGCGCGCGCGGTGAAAAACCCTGAATATAGGCAATTAAGTTGCCTGCAATATTAGGCGCATCGCCGATCAGTTTTTCAAAAGTAAACCCGCTGGTGTTGTATAGCTCCTGCTTGCGGCCATTGGTGGCGATACGCGATAACGCCTTGGACAACGCAGGACCGGTGATGCCTTTCTCTTCCAGCCTTTTTTTCTCATCCAGTACTTTCTGCTTGTTTTCCGCCAGCACCAGATCGAAGCGACGTAATACAATCAAAGGCAGCATGACTCGCCGGTACTGCGGCGGGCGATAGGGGCCCCGCAGCTTGTTAGCAATGTTCCAGATAAACCCAACAAGGTTCTGATGCTGACTATTTTGCATGAATAATTCCTGAACTCGTATGCCTGCCCTGTTCTGATCTACAGGGGAAAATGGTAGAGACGTTACCTGTTCCATAACGCCTTATGTACTTTTCCGGTCTGGTGATACTCAGCCACCAGATCGATAAACTCTTTAAAGTCTTTGTTCTCTTCCACTAGCCGGTTAACAGATTGCCAGTCGATGCTGGTCCGCTCGCGCGCCGGGATCAGCGTCTGGCTATTGCCCGGATCCTGTGGGTTAAGCAGGATCACCCCAATGCCGTGCAGCGCGCACAGCATCTGAAGCTCTCGCTCAACGCCGCGCTGCTTATCTTCGTTAATCTCGGTGGCGACCAGATAGCCAAAGTGTGCCCAGCTTGAATTGCTCACCGCCTGAAAGAAACATTCGCGCACGTTGCTACGGTTAAGCTGGCGTTTTACTTCAAACGACCACAGGCGGGTTAAACGTCCTTCGCTATGGCGGACACAGTTTTGCACCACGGTATCCCAGCCCTTATCAAGAGGCTGCAACGCAACAATATCGGGATAAAGCCAGTGGTTGGCCCCCAGGCCTTTGTTGTTGCCTGAGCGTTTTTCATCAATACGGCGACAAAGTAAATCCTCTTCTTCAGAGAGATACTCAATCAGCAACGGATAAAGCGCATGTTCAGATAAATTCACTGTTTCCGCCGAAGGTACCGGGGTGATATCAGAAGGCAATTGCACCTGAGCACCGTCCGCAGGCTCGCCTCCCCAATAAAACAGCCTCGGTCGGGGCTTATCACGCGTCATCACTAACGGGCACATGGCTTTTGCCTTAACGGTGCGGCTACCGCCTACCTCTGCCGTTATCTGGCTCAAAAAAGCGTCATCGCTGGCAAAACGCGGATTCTTACGTTTTTCAGCCAACTCATCCGCATAGGTTTCGATGATTTTTTGCGCCAATTGACGAGCAGTAAATTGCTCATCAGGATTCGCCTGTAACACGTTGATAATCATTTGGGGACGACTGGTCATGGACACGCCTGTAAGAGCCACATTCAACGCAGGCAGCGCTGATGTCTTTGGTTAATAACTCCTGTAAAGGTACACAGTTTACCGTTACAGGGTAGAAGAGCCAAGATCGGTGTCATCTTGCATAACATTTTCGAAATGATGGTTGAATCTCACTTTCATTGCGAGAACGATTGCAATAACTTCAAATAGTTAACTCCACTCTACATGATATTACGAAAAATACGATAACCCTCTTGCCGTTTATTCCCTGTCGCGCTATCTTTTACCCGCACCTGCAAAATCAGGTGCCGGGATTGGAACCCCGATGAACCTCACTGGCGACGAGACGCCAACGCGTCTTTTTTTATGTCGCGCGTTTAGCTACACCCAAATTATGGTGGGCTGGGCGGGGGCACCGCAAGGTGCGCCGGTTTCAGTGAGGCCGGTAGTTCCAACCCCGTTCAGTCCACCACCCTGAGATTGGAACCTCTGGTGGTGGTTATAAGTTAACTTCTCACTGGAGGCTGCCATTATGGCTACAACCCTCAACCAGACTCACCCGTTACTTACCGTTCCTTTCAGCGCCGCCACGGATTTCATCCTCCTGGCCGACCATTGTGAAAAGTGCGCAGGTACTCAGGCGGAAAGCTACGATCCTATACTGAAGATGGCTCTCTGCGGTCGGCTTGCCGCCGGTCTTGCGCTGCTGAAACCGGGCCTACGCGATCCCATTCCGCCTCACCTGATAGACAGCCTGACCGTTGATACCTTGCCCACAAACTCTCCTCGTTTTGCCCCTGATGCGGATACGCTTTGCGATTACTGTTTTACCCTGACTCAGCTTCTGCTTTGCCGGATGTTTCCGCCACAAGCGGAAGAACAATTGTGTTGGCTTCTGGCGGAACTGGTTGATTACTTCGCCGCTGAACTGAAAGCCCCGCGCTGGATACGTACTGCGGATGGCGTGAAGTGTATTGATGAGGAGGTGGCATGAACCAACAGGATTGGCATCCCGCCGATATTATTGCGGCGTTGAAAAAGCGGGGAACAACACTGGCGGCGGTTTCGCGTAACGCGGGGCTGGCCTCTTCCACGCTGGCGAATGCGCTGACAAAACACTGGCCCAAGGGAGAACGGCTGATTGCGGAAGCGTTGGGTGTTGCGCCTGCGGAAATCTGGCCTTCCCGTTACCGCAAGCCAGAGGAGCACTAAAGTAAAACAATCTCTCCCGCCCCGTTATCGGCGAACGCGGATAACGGGACGGGAGAAGGCAAGCGAAGCGCGGCAGCTTGTCATTCATAAAATGACGAAAAAATCAACAAACAACTCTATAAAAGCAAAAAACAGTTTTCCCTTTCTGCCTTGTTGCCACGGGTGTAAGTTTGCACCTGCACAAAATGCTTTATGACCTGAGAGAAGCGCCTGATGAATCAGGATGGTCAATCCCTTACCGGCGGCTACCTTTGCAAACTGCCGGACCGTCTAACAGACGGTTAAGGTCATCCTTCACTTCTGCACCAGCCTATAAACGTGACGGGCAACGGCCTGCATTGCCGTAAGGCTTTGCTGCCGCGTGACCGCTATCTTGCACCAGAATTTCAATTCTCAATCACTGCGCCAGTCCAGTGCGTCACTTTAACCGCGCAAAGCGGGAAAGTGACGCACCAGCGCCTTTTGACTGCACCAGAGAATTCAACTGCGCCAACGTACGGCGGGATTCTGACACCTTAAATTCAACCCACTTTCACTCACAGGAGAACTTGAACCGATACCGGAGGGGGATCAGGACGATCCGGGGGATAACCCGCGCAAGCGGGCGGCTGCTCAGAGAGCACAACCGAAGCCCCGCAATACCTCAACGGCTGCCGCCCCGGCGCTCAGGTATCGTTCGCAGCCCCGACAAAAAATCAGGGGCTATCGGCCTATGCGCCGGGGAAGGTTGTATCTGTTTTGGATTTTGCGGCAATCATGAAAAGGGGACATGTAAAAATGAGTCTTCTGGAGCAGGAAATGAAAATGCTGGCGCGGCAGGCGGGCGGCAGTCATAAAACCGTCCACGATCGCATGGCGCTGGCGCAGCGATTTTGTGAGCGCTTGCTGGAACAGAATGTACAGATCCGCCGGGTGGAGCAACTGAAAGCGCGGCATATTGAGAATTATGTTCGGGAACGACTGGATCAGGGCATAACGAAACGTAGCCTGCAAAACGAGATGGCGGCGATCCGCTGTCTGTTGAAGCAGGCCGGGCGTGATCGGTTAGCAGCCAGTGAACGGCTGTCCAATAAATCGCTCGGCTTGTCCGGCGCATCCCGCAACGGCACCCGGTGGGCGATTACGGCGGAGTATTATCGGCAGGTGCTGGAAATCGCTCGCGCAAAAGACGCCGGGATGGCGGCGGCGCTGGAACTTTCAAAGTTGATGGGCCTGCGTTCACAGGAAGCGGTGCAGTGTGCGCAATCGCTTAGGACGTGGAAACAGGCGCTGGAGCGTGATGAAACCCGGCTGACCATCGTTTTTGGCACCAAAGGCGGACGGTCCCGCGGGACAATAATTCTGGATGCTGGCGCAGTCAGAAAAGCGCTGGAAAATGCGTTAGCTGTGGCGGAACAACGCAACGGCAGGCTGATTGATAAACCCGATCTGAAAAGCGCGATGAAGTACTGGCACGGTCAGGCTTCGCGTATCGGCTTGACCGGCGCATATTCCCCGCATTCATTGCGCTACGCCTGGGCGAAGGATGCCATTCGCCATTACCTGGCGCAGAGATTCAGTGAAAAAGAGGCTCTGGCATTGGTCGCGATGGATTTAGGCCACGGCGACGGGCGCGGGCGTTATGTGGCGCAGGTTTATGGACGGCGGGGAGAGGAGTGAGTTTCCGTGCTGGTGCAGCCGTTGATGAATGTTCGATCATTGCGTCAGCCAAAAGGAAAAAGGGCTAAAGGGTAAAGGATGCTAAGGGTAACAGCGCCAAACCGGAAAGGGCCAAAGGGCTGAAAAGGCCGTGATTGGCGCTGTTCTATATTCGTTCGACGGGGAATCTGGTGCAGTCCTGCGATTTTCCGGCGTCAGTGAACTGGTGCAAATAAAAAAGCAGATCCGCTGGCGCAAAGATCTGCTTTTCGGCGTCAATCAATCGCGGGTTCAGGCAACCTGAATATGTCTCTCAAAACGGTAAGCCGGGATGAATTTCTGCCGACAGGCGTCGAGATAGTCTGACCACCATTGCATCATCTGCGTGCGTTCGTCGAGGTGCTCCGCTTTGTGGATATAGGCGGCGCGGACGTGGTTGCGCTCCTGATGGCTCATCTGCCGCTCCACGGCGTCTTTTGACCAGCGACCGGACTCAATCAGCGCGCTACAGGCCATCGTGCGGAAACCATGACCGCAAACGTCCACCTGCGTGTCATAGCCCATCGTGCGCAGCGCCTTGTTGATGGTGTTTTCGCTCATCGGTTTGCGCGGATCGTGGTCGCCGGGAAACAGCAACTCACTGCTACCGGACAGCAGCTTTAGCTGCTTCAGTACTGTTACCGCCTGTGTTGACAGCGGCACCAGATGCGGCGTTTTCATCTTTGCGCCACGCTCCGAATAGCGCACGCCCGGAATGGGTTCACGTTGTGCGGGGATAGTCCACATTGCGCCATCCAGATCGATCTCCGTCCAGCGGGCAAAACGTAACTCACTGGAGCGAATAAAGATCAGCAGATTAAGCTGCACCGCCAGCCGGGTTAATAATCTGCCGGAATAGCCTTCGATCCGTTCCAGCACCTCCGGCAGCTTCTCCAGCGGCAGGGCGGGGTAGTGGTTTTTTGGCGGCGGCGCAATGGCTCCGGCCAGATCGTTGGCAGGGTTGCTGGCAATCAGTCCCTCCTGCACTGCATAGCGCATGATCGCCGTGGTACGCTGCTGTATTCGTGCGGCGGTTTCCAGATTGCCTTTTCTTTCCGCCATCCGCAGCGGGATTAGCAAATCGGCGGTTTTCAGGTCGGCAACGGGAAATTTGCCGATCAGCGGAAAAACGTGCAGTTCCAACGAGCGCAGGGCTTTGGCGGCATGGGCTTCAGTCCAGCGGATATTACCCGCTACCCACTTACGGGCGATCTCTTCAAAGGTATTGCCGCTTTTGCGCGAATGTTTCTCCTGCTGCTTTTTTACGCCGGGATCGTCGCCTGTGTTGAGTACTGAGCGGGCTTCTTCGCGTAGCTTACGGGCATTTGCCAGCGTGACGGTGGGGTAAGCGCCAAACGCCAGCTTTTTCTCTTTGCCGCCGAAGCGGTACTTATGATGCCAGAGCCTGGGATCGTTAGGTTTAATCAGCAGGTATAAACCTTGCGCGTCGCTGAGTTTGTAAGGTTTATCGAGTGGCTTGGTGCTGCGGATGGTTGTATCGGTGGATGGCGGTATCTGTCAGAGGCATGGTGGGGGCTCCATAGTTTATCGAACCGGCAGGCCCCCAATTAAGCCCCCAAAAACTACGGATGTCAAAAAATCTGGTAGTACCTGTTGGTACTCCAGATTCTTATCAACTTACTGATTTTTCAACGTTCCCGGACGCATAAGGACATCCTGAAACTAAATTAGTGGTGCCCGGACTCGGAATCGAACCAAGGACACGAGGATTTTCAATCCTCTGCTCTACCGACTGAGCTATCCGGGCAACGGGGCGCATTAAACCGTATTGCCTACGCGTCGTCAACGGATTTATGCGCTAAACCGTGGAAAACCCTGCCGACTGCCGACTTTTCAGCCAAAGCGCGGGGCGCGCCACGTTTGACTGCTGATGTCAGGTCAATGCGCCATTTTTGCGACAAAGGGAAATACGTAAGATGTCTTCCGCCAGCCGTTGTGCCGTCGCAATACTGGATGCCTGATGTTTTACCAGCAGCTTGCTTAAGCAGCCTTCCAGAATCAGTTCCATCTGTTGCGCCACCATTTCCGGGTCGTCCGTTTCCAGCTCATCCAGCAAATCGCGCGTGTAGCGATAAGACGCCTGTTTTTGCTGTTCGGCGATTTGGTGAATAGGATGGTTAATATCAGGAAAGAAGCTACAGGCGGCGATAAACAGGCAGCCGGGATAGCGCTGTTGTTTTACCGCATTATGCAAAACCTGATACCTCGCCAGCAGTTTTTGCTCAATACTTTTCGTTTCATCCAGCAGCACCTGCCGCCGCCAGACATCAACCTGTTGACTGTGGTAGCGCAGGCTGTCATAAAGCAGGGCTTCCCGGTCGGGCCAGAACGGCTGTAGCTCAGCCAGAGGAACGTCCAGTTTTTTAGCCAACATGTCCAGCGTGGTCATGGCGAAACCGTGTTGCTCTAACAGAGTGAGCGCTTGTTCAAGTACCTCTTCCCGTTGCATTGGGTTTCCTCCAAAAGAGCTGTGGCCAGAAAGAATAGTGTCGTTTATGGGGCGAACTTCTGCAAATGCGCCTGAAATTTCTCCGCATCCATAAAACCAGTGACGCGTGAGCCGGGGATCTCTTTGCCTTGCGCATCAAAAAACAGGATGGTGGGCAACCCCAGAATCTGTAGCTGCTTCAACAGGTTGCTCTGTTCTTCCCGATTTTGGGTGACATCCGCCTGCAATAACGTCATGCGCGATAAACGTTGCCGTACGTTGTTATCGCTGAAGGTGTATTTTTCAAACTCTTTACAGGCCACGCACCAATCGGCGTACAGATCGAGCATCACGGGTTGGTGGCTTGCCGCCAGCGCATGATGCAAACCGGCGACGTTCGTCACCGGCGTAAAATCGAGAGCGGATGAAGCGGGTTGTTGTTCCGAGAGCTCAGGGGACAATACCCAATCCTGAAGCGGCCTGGCGCTGACTAACGCGCCAGCCAGCAGCAATAGCTGAACGCCGCGCATCCAGCCTTTGCCGCTGCGTAAGCTCAGTGCGAATGCCCAGCCGAAAAAGGCGACGCCCAGCAGACTCCACAATCTGACGCCCCAGTTTTCACCCAGTATGCGCTCCAGCAAAAAAACCGGCAGCGCCAGAATAACAAAGCCGAAGGCTTCTTTGACGTATTGCATCCACGGGCCGCTGCGCGGCAACAGCCGGTTGCCGAATAGCGTGACCAGAATCAACGGCAGCCCCATGCCGAACGCATACAAATACAGCGAACCGCCTCCCGCCCATAAATTACCGCTTTGCGCGATATAAAGCAGGATGGCGCTGAGCGGCGCGGTGGTGCAGGGCGAGCAAATCAGTCCCGCCAGCGCCCCCATGCTGAATACGCCGACCAGCGAGCCGCTTTGCTGGCGATTGCTCCATTCCGTCAGCCTGGTCTGTATGGCGGACGGCAGTTGCAGGGTATACAGGCCGAACATCGACAGCGCCAGTGCGACGAACAGCGCCGATAGGCCAATCAGCACATACGAATGTTGCAGCGCGGCCTGAAAGCGTAGTCCTGCGGCGGCGACGATCAGCCCCAGCAGCGTGTAGGTCAGCGCCATCCCCTGTACATAAGTCATCGACAGCCAGAAGGTTCGTCGGGGCGTCAACTGCGTTTTCCTGCCGAGCACCAGGGCGGATATCAACGGATACATCGGCAACACGCAGGGCGTAAACGCCACGCCGATGCCAATCAGCAACGCCCACCAGGGGGAGAAGGGCAGCGGCGTTGGCGCGGGCTGTTGTACGGAGCCTCCGCCGGCGGACTGGACCACCTGGCTCAACGGGATGATGCGCGTCTCCGGCGGGTAGCAAAATCCGGCTTCGGCGCAGCCCTGATAGCTCACTTTTACCGTGGCGTTTTCCTGCGCCTGACGCAGCGGTACGGTCAGCGCCAGATGTTGTTTATAAATGAAAACCTGACCGAAATAGTCATCCTGATGGCTGATGCCCGCCGGCAGGTTGATCTCGCCAAGCGCCGCGTCGCTGCTTTCCAGCTTTATCTGCTGACGGTAGAGGTAATAGCCAGGCTGTATTTGCCAACTCACCGTGAGTTGGTTATTCCGTTGCTGGAAGTCAAAGGCAAAGGCTTGATCGACAGGTAAAAACGATGAGCCGGCATGATTGCCGAAGCCGGCTTGACCAAAAGGGGAGGCGGCGGCGGCAAGCGCGGCGCCGAGCAGGATAATCAGCGTAAAGATGCGGTGAGCCATGTCAGATAATCGTTGTCGCCATGCAGTACCGGTAACACCAGCAGTTCCGGCGTTTGATAAGGATGGTGTTGTTTCAGGTGAGTCAGCAGGGCGTGCTGATGTGACGTATCGCTTTTGATCAGCATTTGTACTTCTGATTGCCGCTCCAGTTTGCCTTCCCAATAATAAAGCGATTGAACGCCGGGCAGCAGCGTCACGCAGGCGGCGAGTTGCGTTTCCAGTAATGATGCGGCAAGGCGTTGCGCGCAAGGCTCGTCTGGCGCGGTACAGAGTATGACGACGGCATCGCAAGCAGGACGGTCTGACATCGTGGCCTCCGTTTATGGTGAACATGAGGAACACTATACCTTGCTTTGTATCTTAAGGGGAATCGCGCGGCCGGCGCGGTTAAACACAGGCACGCCGTTTTCAGGAAACGGCGTGCCTTAAGGCGGAGAATTAAGGCTGTTCGTTCTCGTCGGTGTAACGTTTGGCTTTGTACGCCGGGTGCATCAGGTTCTGCGTGGAGAAAATATCGTCCAGTTCGGCTTCGGTTAGTAAACCGCGTTCCAGAACGACTTCGCGCACGCTTTTGCCGGTTTCGGCGCAGATTTTGCCGACGATATCGCCGTTGTGGTGGCCGATGAACGGGTTCAGGTAGGTGACGATGCCGATGGAGTTGAAGACATAGGCTTCGCAAATCTCTTTATTGGCGGTAATGCCGCTCACGCATTTTTCCAGCAGGTTGTAGCAGGCATTGGACAAAATATGCGTCGACTCAAACATTGCCTGACCGATAACCGGCTCCATGACGTTTAACTGAAGCTGTCCGGCTTCAGCGGCCATCGTGACGCAGGTGTCGTTGCCGATCACCTTGAAGCAAACCTGATTGACCACTTCCGGCACCACCGGGTTGACTTTGGCCGGCATGATTGATGAACCGGCCTGCAACTGCGGCAGGTTGATTTCGTTCAAACCGGTTCGCGGCCCGGAGGACAACAGGCGCAGATCGTTGCAGATTTTCGACAGCTTCACGGCCACGCGCTTAAGCGAACTATGCACCATAACGTATGCGCCGCAGTCGGAGGTCGCTTCAATCAGATCTTCCGCGGGTACGCACGGCAGGCCGCTGACTTCCGCCAGGCGTTTTACCGCCAACTGCTGATAGCCGTCCGGCGTGTTGAGCTTGGTGCCGATCGCCGTCGCGCCCAGATTCACTTCCAATAACAGTTCCGCGGTACGCAGCAGGTTTTTATTTTCTTCTTTCAGCAACACATTGAAAGCATGGAATTCCTGACCCAACGTCATGGGAACCGCATCTTGCAGTTGGGTGCGTCCCATTTTCAATATGTTTTCAAACTCTTTGGCTTTGCGTTCGAAGCCGTCGCCAAGCTGCGTCAGCGAGTCAATCAGTTTCAGAATCGAGGCGTACACCGCGATACGGAATCCGGTAGGATAGACGTCATTGGTTGATTGACACTTGTTCAGGTGATCGTTGGGATTGAGATACTGGTATTCGCCTTTTTGATGTCCCATCAATTCCAGACCGATATTGGCCAACACTTCGTTGGTATTCATATTTACCGAGGTGCCAGCGCCGCCCTGGTAAACGTCAATCGGGAATTGATCCATGCATTTGCCGTTATTCAGCACTTCATCACACGCCTGGATAATGACATCGGCAATTTTTCGGGGGATAGTTTGCAGTTCCTTGTTCGCCAGTGCAGCAGCTTTTTTAACCATGACCATACCGCGTACAAATTCCGGAATGTCGCTGATTTTACTGTTACTGATGTAAAAATTTTCGACAGCCCGTGAGGTATGAACGCCATAATAGGCATCAGCGGGAACTTCTTTGGTACCTAACAGGTCTTCTTCAATACGAAAATTATCTGACATGAGAGCCTTCTCTATATTCTACCGACTAGAAATTGTTTGAACTAATTGCACTATCACGGACATGATTGCAGAATGTTTAACTAAAACCATGCTCATTATCGTGATGATATGCTGTACGTATCAAAAAAATAGTAGCCTGGATCACTATCTGATCTTTCCATTACACTCAGATAAATGAACTGTGATAGTCGTCACGACTGGCTACTTTAAGATAACAAATGGCTTTGTCATAGCTTGAAAACAGCCGATCTCGCTACCACCTCAGTAGATTATAATGTGCAGTGCAGCGATGCCTGGTCATATTTGTTTTCTATAACATAATTTGTTTACAACAATAGCGCTTGTTTTTAACAGCGGGCGTTATCAAAAACAGGAGAATCAGGTGCGCTGGTTACCATTGCTGTTAATTTTTCTTTTCGTTTACATAGAGATATCTCTGTTCATTCAGGTGGCGGAGGTGCTGGGCGTCGCAATAACCCTGTTGCTGGTGGTGTTCACTTCCTGCGTCGGCGTGTCGCTGGTGCGCAATCAGGGAATGAAAACGATTGTGCAAATGCAACAGAAAATGGAACAGGGAGAGAGCCCCGCGGCGGAGATGGTGAAAAGCGTATCATTGGTGCTGGCGGGATTCCTGCTTTTGGTGCCGGGCTTTTTCACCGATTTCCTGGGACTGTTGTTACTGTTGCCGCCGGTACAAAAGCGCCTGACCCTTAAGCTGATGCCGCATTTGCATATCTGGCGTTCCGGCCCCGGCGCGTCGGCTTCCGGCGGCAATACGTTTGAAGGCGAGTATCAGCGTAAAGATGACGCCGGTAGAAATATTGAGCATCAGGATAAAAACGACGATCGCTGAGCGTGTGATAAGTTAAAAAGCAAACAAGGATTATCATATTGATAATCCTTGTTTTTTATTTTATTGAGTATAAAAAGTCATCGTTTGACGCAAAAAAAATGAATTTCCTCCCTTGAAGGGGTAAGAAACGCCCCCATCTAGAACACCACAAGGCCGGATATGAGGGCATATCCGGCGTTTATCCCAAAACTGATATGGACTTTCTCAAAGGAGAGCTATCAATGAAAATTCGTCCATTGCATGACCGCGTGATCGTCAAGCGCAAAGAAGTTGAGTCCAAATCTGCTGGCGGTATCGTTCTGACCGGCTCCGCTGCAGGTAAATCTACCCGTGGTGAAGTACTGGCCATCGGCCATGGGCGCATCCTGGAAAACGGTGAAGTTAAACCGCTGGATGTGAAAGTAGGCGATATCGTTATTTTCAATGATGGCTATGGCGTGAAGGCAGAGAAGATTGATAACGAAGAAGTCTTGATCATGTCTGAAAGCGATATCCTGGCAATTGTTGAAGCGTAATTGCGCGTAACTCATCTGAACTGAACGAATTTAAGGGAAATACACCAATGGCAGCTAAAGACGTAAAATTCGGTAATGACGCTCGCGTAAAAATGCTGCGCGGCGTAAATGTACTGGCTGATGCAGTGAAGGTTACCCTGGGTCCTAAAGGCCGTAACGTGGTACTGGATAAATCCTTCGGTGCGCCAAACATCACTAAAGACGGCGTGTCTGTTGCGCGTGAAATCGAACTGGAAGACAAGTTCGAAAACATGGGCGCTCAGATGGTTAAAGAAGTCGCCTCCAAAGCGAACGACGCGGCGGGCGACGGTACGACCACTGCGACCGTGCTGGCTCAGTCCATCATCACTGAAGGTCTGAAAGCCGTTGCCGCGGGTATGAACCCGATGGATTTAAAACGCGGTATCGATAAAGCTGTTATCGCCGCGGTTGAAGAATTGAAAAAACAATCCGCCCCTTGCTCTGATTTCAAAGCTATCGCACAGGTTGGCACCATCTCTGCAAACTCCGACGAAACCGTGGGTAAACTCATTGCGGAAGCCATGGAAAAAGTGGGCAAAGAAGGCGTTATCACCGTTGAAGAAGGTTCCGGTCTGCAAGACGAGCTGGACGTAGTTGAAGGTATGCAGTTCGATCGCGGCTACCTGTCCCCTTACTTCATCAACAAGCCGGAAACCGGTTCTATTGAACTGGAAAGCCCGTTCATCCTGCTGGCTGACAAGAAAATCTCCAACATCCGCGAACTGCTGCCGGTTCTGGAAGCCGTCGCTAAATCAGGCAAACCGCTGCTGATCATCGCAGAAGATGTTGAAGGCGAAGCGCTGGCGACATTGGTGGTTAACACCATGCGCGGTATCGTGAAAGTGGCTGCGGTTAAAGCGCCTGGCTTCGGCGATCGCCGTAAAGCGATGTTGCAGGATATCGCTATCCTGACCGCAGGTACGGTTATCTCTGAAGAGATCGGTCTGGAACTGGAAAAAACCACGCTGGAAGATCTGGGTCAGGCAAAACGCGTTGTTATCAACAAAGATACCACTATCATCATCGACGGCGTGGGCGATCAGGCGACTATCGAAGGTCGTGTTACTCAGATCCGTCAGCAGATTGAAGACGCGACTTCAGACTACGACAAAGAAAAACTGCAAGAACGCGTGGCCAAACTGGCTGGCGGCGTAGCCGTTATCAAAGTCGGCGCAGCAACTGAAGTTGAAATGAAAGAGAAGAAAGCGCGCGTTGAGGATGCTCTGCACGCTACCCGTGCGGCAGTTGAAGAAGGCGTGGTCGCCGGCGGCGGCGTGGCGCTGATTCGTGCGGCTTCCTCCATTGCTGCGACTGGCCTGAAAGGCGACAACGAAGACCAGAATGTCGGTATCAAAGTTGCGCTGCGCGCGATGGAATCCCCTCTGCGTCAGATCGTGGTTAACGCCGGCGAAGAAGCCTCGGTTATCGCTAACACCGTTAAAGCGGGTGAAGGCAACTATGGCTACAACGCGGCGACTGAAGAATACGGCGACATGCTGGAATTCGGTATCCTGGATCCAACCAAAGTGACCCGTTCCGCTCTGCAATACGCAGCTTCTGTCGCCGGTCTGATGATCACCACCGAATGTATGGTGACCGATCTGCCGAAAGAAGAAAAAGTAGATTTAGGTGCAGCCGGCGGTATGGGCGGCATGGGCGGTATGGGCGGCATGATGTAATGCGCCGTCGCTGCCATGAGGGCTAATATTCTCATGGCGGCATGACCCGCTTTACATTTGTTTTCTCTATGCCGTACAAAAGGCGCTGTCTGGTGAACAACACTGGTCAGCGCTTTTTTTACGTTGTTGCCGGTTCGCCGCCGTTTTTTGTTTTCCTGCCTGTTTTCTTCTTGATTTTCATCTTGTTTCCTGGCTTTTTACTCTTCTGTCCGCCTGGCGAGAATGTTATCGTCTCTGGCATCAATAGGGTGAGAACGTGTTATCAGGGCGCTATTCTGCGCTACAATATGAGTCGCTTACTTTATTTACGAATTCCCCCCGAGCGGAGTAGGGATAATGTCTGACGAGGCGCGATTTTCCCTGCGTACGACGGAATGGTTTACCGCACGGTCGGCGACAATTCCTGCGCATATCCGGGATTGGCTGATGGAAACGAATTCAATGACGCTGCGTCTTGAAGGACATTGCGATCGGCTGACGGTATCTGTCCGCAATGAATGCTTTATTTCGCCGGATGAACTGAATGATGAACGTGTCCATTTGCCCGTTAGCGAGCGTTACTGGTTGCGTGAGGTTGTGCTTTATGGCGACGGGCGTCCCTGGTTATTCGGTCGAACCTTGATTCCCCGGCAAACGCTGGCGGGAGCCGGTATCGACTTGACGAAAGTCGGTAATGTGCCGCTGGGGCGTTATCTTTTTCAACATGACGCGTTGACGCGTGATTATATACATACCGGACTCTGTGAAGGGTTATGGGCGCGGCGTTCCCGTTTGCGTCTTTTTGGTCATCCGCTGTTGTTGACCGAGCTATTTTTACCAGAGGCGCCGCTTTATTTGACGGATGGCCGTGAAGGCTAGCCGGTAATTGAGGAGATTAGTCCGTTGGAAAGAAGTGTAACAGCGGGGAAATGGCTGGCTTACTGTCGGTTGATGCGTATTGATAAGCCAATAGGTTCTCTGCTGCTGCTGTGGCCGACGTTGTGGGCGTTATGGTTGGCTGGGCGAGGAACTCCCGAACCGTGGACATTGCTGGTTTTTGTCGCCGGCGTCTTTTTGATGCGGGCGGCGGGCTGTGTGATCAATGATTATGCCGATCGTCATTTTGATGGACACGTCAAGCGTACGGCTTCACGTCCGTTGCCTAGCGGCATGGTCAGCGAGCAGTCGGCCAAAATTTTGTTTGTCGTGTTGGTTTTGCTGGCATTCGGTTTGGTCTTGACGCTGAATATGATGACGATCTGGCTGTCTGTCGCCGGACTGGCGCTGGCGTGGATATACCCCTTTATGAAGCGTGTCAGTCACTTACCGCAGTTTGTACTGGGCGCGGCGTTTGGCTGGTCGATACCGATGGCCTATGCGGCGGTTAGCGAGTCGCTGCCTGTGACCTGCTGGATGATGTTTCTGGCCTACGTCTGCTGGACGGTCGCCTACGATACGCAATATGCCATGGTTGACCGGGATGACGATCTCAAGATCGGCATCAAATCCACCGCTATTTTATTCGGTCGCTATGACAGGTTGATAATCGGCCTGCTGCAACTGGGCGTGCTGCTGCTGCTGGCGGCGCTCGGCTATATGATAGCGCTGGGGCCGGTATTTTACGTGGCGCTGCTGGTTGCCGCCGGGCTATTTGTTTATCAGCAGAAGCTGATCGCCGGGCGGGAGCGGGATGCGTGCTTTCGGGCGTTCAAGAATAATAACTATGTCGGCATGGCGCTGTTTATCGGCGTGTTGTGCGGTCTGTAAATGGCAAGGCGGCGTAAGCGCCGCCTTGCGAGGTTAACCCTATCCCGACTCGCTACCTTCTCAGGGGCTGTCTCTTAGTCACATTTACCGATAACGGTATATGTGAGCTCAGTGTTATTTCGTGCTCGATATGAAAGGTATTTTTATGCCACGTCGTAGCACGCGCCCGACGCGGCACTGGTTTTCGCAGCATCCATGCTGCTCACTCGGCGGTCAAGTTCACCTCAGCATAATTTCTTACGCCGGGTAAGGGAAAAATCCGGCATGACTCCCTGCATGTGTATAAGAGACAGTCGCAGGGGAGGGAGCCAGTTTGGTCTCTTTAATGGGTTAGCGTCTCCCCCTGGTCAGGGCTGTCTCTTGATCAGATCTTCTGGTCAAGAGACTGTGCCAGTCTGTAGCCCTCAACCATGTCCTGAAGCTTGTACCAGCCGTCCTACATCACTATCCAACCCGCGCGGCCTGTGCGTTTGCTGTCATGCCAGCGTCCCAGCTTCGCCAGATTCAGGTAAGCCCATTTCAACGAGGGCGCCTTTCCCGGCAGCTTTTTTTTCTCCTGTTTTACCCACAGCAGTTTCCACTCCACCGGGCTCAGCACCTGCTCACAGGACTCATCCTGCCTTTCTTCATTCAGGCCGCCCTGTCGCAGCGCCAGGATCCGCACCGCAACAAACGCCAGAATGACGATCATCCGCTCCAGATTATCGCGGCTCTGCATACGTAACTGCTCAACTTGCGTGCCACCACTTTTCAATGCCTTGTGATACTCCTCAATAAGCCACCGCCGCTCGTAGTAGCTGATAATGACCCGTGCATCCGCCGCACTCTCTACTTTCTCTGACGTCAGCAGGTGCCAGCACGCGCCGCCTTCGACCTCTTCCCGGCAGCAGATATACGTCAGGGACAACGACTCTCCCGCCCGGTCCGGACGTCTCACCTGAACCGGGCTATAGCTGACGTACATGGCAACTTCACGCGCAGCGCGGCCCCCTTTCTGAGCCACATTCAGCGTGTGGCTTCCCGCTTGCGTGAGCGTTGACGGCAGGTCGAACAGTTTACCCACGCTCCCCCCGATACGGCGGTTTTGCGCGGCTCGCACGACAAAGCGCTCTCTCTGGTTTACCTTGTAGTCGAGGTAGTGAAAGATATCCGCCTCGCGGTCGCAGACGGAGATAACCCGGGACTGAGTATCGCCGAGGCGTTGCGACATCAATTCTGAGGCCCGCTGCCATTTGAAGCTTTCTTTCTCTTCATAAAGACGTTGTTTGCGCTGATGTTTCTTGCCGTATGCCGCCGTTTCACGGCTCCAGCGCTGCTGCGCGATAAGGCCGATAATTTGTGCTTTCTGCGGTGAGTAAAGCAGGACGGAATGGGCAAGCAGGCCACGGGTGTTTTTGCTGGTCGTGGTGTTCCCCAACGCGTCGAAAGCCGTGCTATGGCTGAAGTTAATAGACGTGGTGTCTTCGATGGCAAGGAGAAGCGCATGTGGCTGAGCGGCGTTGGCAGTGGCGATAAAGCCAGCCTCCGCGATGGCGTCAGGGGAAACATCGGCGTTGCGCATGAGGCGATATGCGCCTTCGACTTCAGCAGTGGATTGGGATGATTTCACAATAGAAAGTCCGGCATGTTGGGCTAGTGAAGAGGCCAGAGTGACGAGGCGGCGTGTGCGCCGGACATCGCCGAGGTTAGCGAGCCCAAAAATGCGCTGAGCCCATGAATAACAGTCGGAAAGCACCATACTCAAATCCGGAAAGTAATAGCAAGACAGATCAACGCCGCCAGAAAAAGTTCAAAAAAATCCCCAGCGATGAGACCAGGGATTTGTGTATAAGAGACAGCTGGTCAGGGGGAGGTCGGGATTTACCGAAGGCGCTTACGCCGGAGGAGAATTCTCTTCGCTTATCGGCTTTTCGCTGTCGGTCACCGTCAGCGCCGGCGAACTGGCGCTCTCGATGGTCAATCTGACTTCCGGGGTGATTAAATCCGCCAGGATGTTGTAGATCTCCAGAATATCCCGCTGCGGCGCCTCGCTGCTGTCCGTGATGTAGCCTTCGGTACGCAGGGTCGCCACCAGCGTTGAAAACACCGCTTTATCGAAGAACTCCGGTGCATTGATGCCGTGCAGAACCGACAGCCGCTGCGCCATATTGCGGCTCTCTTTTTCCAGCGCGCCGCGATTAATGCCGGGATTCGCCCCCAGCAGCGACAGCGTGATGGCATAGCGTTGCAATGTTTCCCGAACGCCGGCCGCCAGCAGTTGCAGCGTACGGATACGCGCCGGATTGATAAGCAACGTATCTTCCTGGGCGCATACCAACTGTTGCCGCGCCAGTTCATCCTTCAGTGCAGACAACACCGCCGGCAGTTCATCTTTGCCGTAATGCAGGAACAGTTCCGCCTGAAGCAGTGGATAAACCAGCGTGATCTGACGGATCAATTCAGGCATGGCGATGCGGCGATGATGGATCACCATGCTGGCAATCAACGACGGCAGGATCAGCAGATGTTGAATATTATTGCGGTAATAGGTCATCAGCACCGCCTGTTCCCGCGGCAGGATAATAATGTCGCCGATACTGTCTTTTTCGACTTCAAATTTATCCATACTCAACGCATGTTCCAGCAATTCGGCAGGCGTTTTTTGCGGCGCGGTGATGTCCTTGTGATAAGGCACATTACGCAGAAGTTGCAGGTAGCAATCCAGTTGTTCGTGCATCTGCTCTCTGGTGAGCGAGCGTTGGCGTGAAGCCAGCAATGCGGTGGAACAGAGGTTCATGGCATTTGCCGCGGCGGCGTTGTTGATGCGCGTCATGATATCCAGCGCGACATCCTGCACCGTTGGCGTTAGCCAGCTTGGACGCTGCGTTTCAATGGGATCGATGGCATCACGCCATTGCGGCACATGCTGATTCAGATAGGTGGTTAACGGCAGGGGCTCGCCGAAATTCACATAACCCTGTCCGAGGTTACGCAGCTTGCGTAAGCCGCGCACCATCTGCATAAACCCTTCTTTTTCCTTGGTCGCGCCGCGCAGCTCTTTCGCATAGGTGCCGACTTCCATGACATGCTCGTAGCCCACGTAAATCGGCACTAAGGTAATGGGGCGCGTACCGCCGCGCAACATGGCCTGGATCGTCATCGCCAGCGTACCGGTTTTCGGTTCCAGCAAACGGCCGGTGCGTGAACGACCGCCTTCCACAAAGTATTCGACAGAGTAGCCACGGTTAAAGAGTTCCGCCAGATACTCGCGGAAAATGGTGGAGTATAGCTTGTTGCCTTTGAACGTGCGGCGGATGAAGAAGGCGCCCAGGCGACGGAAGATCGGGCCGGCAGGCCAGAAATTCAGATTGATCCCGGCGGCGATATGCGGCGGAACCAGTCCCTGGTGATAGAGTACGTAGGACAGCAGCAGATAGTCCATGTGGCTGCGGTGGCAGGGAACATAGACAATCTCGTGTCCGTCCTGCGCCAGTTGACGTACTCGCTCGGCGTTATGGACGTTGATCCCCTGATAGAGGCGGTTCCAGGTCCAGCCTAATACGCGGTCCGATAAACGGATGGCTTCATAAGAAAAGTCGGCGGCAATTTCTTCCATCAAGGCAATGGCGTTTTGCTGCGCGCGCTCGCGCGAGAGCTTTTTGCTGCGCGCTTCGTCATCCACGGCTTTTTTGATCGCTTTAGAGTTCAGGAGCTTATTAAACAACTCCTGACGCACCGGAAGACGCGGGCCTACCGCCGCCAAACGCTGGCGGGAAAAGTGCATGCGGGCCACGCGAGCCAGTTTGTGAGCGATGGTCTTATCCGTGCCGTGCTCGGTCGCCATATAGCGCAAAGACACCGGACTGGAAAAACGGACAAAGCTGTCCCGACCCAGCCATAATACGGCAAAAAATTTCTCAATGCCGTTAAGCAGGCGCAGATGCGGCGTCGCCTGATTCTGCTGTCCTTCGCGGCCGGGGGAGCGGCCGAACATGACGGAGACCGGCACCATTTGCACGTCCAGTTCCGGATTGTTTCGATGCAGATCCAGATAGTCGTGAAACAGTTTTACGGATTCCTGTTTGGGAACGTAATAGCGGAATACGCGCGGGCCATCGTTAATGAAAACGTGGCTGGGCAATTGCGCTCCGTCAATGTCGACCGGCTGGAGCGGATCGGGAAGACCCAACGCCAGACATTTCGCCCTGAGGGTCAGTAAATCCGCCTGTGAATTGTAAGGCAGCACATAGAGGATCGGGCGTGAGGGATCCAATCCCAATTCAGCCACGGGATCTATGGGTATGACCTTACTCTTCACTAACAGTTTGAGTGGAAAATTCAGTAAGTTATAGTAAATTTTACGCCAACCTGACATAACAACTTGAAGCCTCTTGTTAGCAATGCGTCGCAAGGATACCAGAAACTGCGCTGGAGATCTGTTGTGATAAGACAACGGTTAAGCGGTAAAATGCGAGCGAACGCTGATAAATAATGGAGGATGGATGAACAAAGCAACGGGGATAACCCGGATAATCAAAGCTACCGGCTATTCCCTACAGGGATTGCAGCAGGCGTGGCGGCATGAAGCGGCCTTTCGTCAGGAAAGTCTGCTGGTCATTGTCGGGGCGATCGTCGCCTGTCTGTTGCCTGTCACCCTGGTCGAAAGACTGCTGCTTATCGCCTCTGTCGTGTTGATCATGCTGTTTGAACTGGTTAACAGCGCGATTGAAGCGGTCGTCGATCGCATCGGTCTTGAGCATCATGAATTATCAGGCCGGGCAAAGGATATCGGCTCGGCCGCGGTGTTTGTCGCCATTCTGCTGGCGGTCGTCGTCTGGGGCGCTATTCTCTGGCAGCGTTTTGCGTGAAGGCTTGCAGAAATCAATAAAAACCGAGGTTTACTCACATCCTGGTTCCCAATTGGCAATTAGCTGTATATACTCACAGCAAAACTGTATAAACAACCAGGGGGCGGAATGAAAGCATTAACAGCCAGACAGCAGCAGGTTTATGACCTGATCCGCGATCATCTTGCACAGACCGGTATGCCGCCTACGCGAGCGGAGATTGCCCAACAGCTGGGATTCCGTTCGCCGAATGCCGCTGAAGAGCATTTGAAGGCGCTGGCGCGTAAAGGCGTTATCGAAATTGTCTCCGGCGCATCGCGCGGCATCCGTCTGTTGATGGAAGAAGAGGCTGGCATTCCGTTGATTGGCCGCGTCGCCGCGGGTGAGCCGCTGTTGGCTCAGCAGCACATCGAATGTCATTATCAGGTCGACCCGTCCATGTTTAAACCCAGCGCCGATTTTCTGTTGCGCGTCAGCGGAATGTCGATGAAAGATATCGGCATTATGGACGGCGATTTACTGGCGGTGCATAAAACGCAAGATGTGCATAACGGGCAGGTCGTCGTGGCGCGCATTGAAGATGAAGTCACGGTTAAGCGCTTGAAGAAGCAGGGTAACACGGTGCATCTTCTGGCGGAAAATGAAGAGTTTGCGCCGATTGTCGTCGATCTGCGTCAGCAAAGTTTTTCCATTGAAGGGCTGGCGGTCGGCGTTATTCGAAACGGCGACTGGAGCTGATTCCGGCTATTGCCAATCTGATTCCCATCCTGACTGGTTAGTTTCACGTATGACGGAGATATTCGCCTCAGCACTGAGGCGAATATCGCCATCCTATTTCAAACCGCAGAGGCGTCGGTTTTGTAACGCGTTTTTTCCGGACCGCGGTACGCCGTGTTAACGCTCGCGCCTGGAAACGCTTCATTTTCCTTGAATAGTGATATGAAACAGCTTTTACCGATCTATTTAGGCGCGTTTTAGCGGATTTCAATATTTATTGAGCCTATATTTACGATACATTTTGTTGCATTTAATCCTGCTTTTTGTCGGGTGTTATTGGCTGATTTTATTTTTTGATCAAAGCGCTTTTTTTATTAAACGATTAATGCGGGTTCTTGAAGGCGTGTTATAAATAATATTGTGGAACTATTATTTTTCGTTAATATTTCAGCAGGTTTTTTTTGCGGCTTGTTAGTTATTCGATTTCATCACTGACTTTTGCCAATGGCGCGGAAATGCGCTATACCCTAAATAATTCAAGTAACAAAACCAACGTATCTGTCACTTGCAGTATGACGAGTCTATTTAAGTCATCGTGCCAGGTATAAAGAACAAGGCGTCAGACGCGCTACTTAAAGAGACGGCAACGAATCAGCAACGCGAATTCTGATGGATGATAAGTCGACTCATTATGGCTGAAAAGATTTTCTGGTAATTAAAATCCAGACGTATTACGTTAACTAAAATAATCGGCTGAAAAAAAGAAGTAAAGGTATGGGGAAGCAAAAATAAGTTCGACTGCTAACCGGTAATGCCGGTACGTTCAGGTACGGAATAAGTGGCTCCTGTGTCGAGGTGTTAACCATTGACTGTATTTGCGGCGGTACCGGAATGCAGATTGGGAAAAGATACGTGGTTTATTTCTTTTCTTGCCAACTGCAAAAAGCCGGGTTCAGCGATATAACGGGAACAACGGATGTTCCCACCCATCCTTATCATTACACCATCGCTGCGCTAGCGTTTTTTGATGGGTATGGAATGGTCGTGATCGCACTGCTCGGGATGTTTACAGGCGGCGACTTCCTGACAATCCTTACACAAACCATGGGCTTCAATAATACTATGGCGCAAAGTGAATCCCGCCTGTTGCGCCAGCTGGCGCAGCGTTTCTTCCACGCCTTCCGTCTGGCGTTCGGTGACCAGACCACAGCGATCGCAGATAAACAGCGCTGAAGTATGGCTGTGATCTTCGATGTGATGGCAAAGCACATAGCTGTTGGTTGACTCCACGCGATGGATGAAGCCTTGTTCCAGCAGGAAATCCAGTGCGCGGTACACCGTCGGCGGCTTCGCCTGCGGTTCGGATATCCGTAACAGGTCGAGCAGATCGTATGCGCTGATGGCGCCAGTCTGTTGAGCCATCAGGCGTAGCACTTCCAGCCGCTGTGTTGTCAGGCGTACGCCGCGGTGCTGACAAATCTGTTCAGCCTGGGCAAGTAGTGTGTCCTGATTGGTTGAAGCCATTGCCATATACCCCGACGCATAGAGAAGATGGTAGATATCTTACCACGGCTGAGGGAAAACGTAGACTCGGTGACGTCTGGTTGAATAGCCTGGCGACGATGAGCGGGGAAAAGCTAAACGACCAGATCGATCAGCAACGCGCGAAACGGGGATTCAGACTGGATGGTCAACTCGTTTTCCTGCTGGATAAAGGCGCCGTCGCCGCAATGCAGCGTGTCACCGCTATGCTTGTGGCTGCTGATGGCGGCAGAACCATGAATTGACTGAAGATAGGCCCGATTGCCGTTCAGTTTAATGGTTTGCCGCTCATTTTTTCGCAACTCAATATGATGGACCCATACTTGCTGGCGGAGCTGCAAACTGTTGTTTTCCCCTTCGGGCGAGGCCAATAAACGGTGACCCGCGTTATGGCGATCGGTTTTCAGCGTTAATCGTTGCAGCGGACTGTTTTCCCGCGTCGGGCAGGCGTCCAACCATAGCTGCATTCGCGTCAGCGGTTTACTGCCGCTGGTGTTGTGTTCGCTATAGCTGATATTGGGCTGGGTCGCCAGCAGCAGCACGTCGCCGGCTTTGGCATGGATATGCAGACCATGGCTGTCGCGATATTCCGCTTCACCTTGCAGAATGATATTTAAGATATCGACGCGTGGATAAGTTCGGGGTTGGAACGATGCCCCTGGCGTCAATACTTCCTGATTCAGCACGCGCAGCGAGGCATAACCCAGCAACTGTGGATCGAAGTAATGGCCGAAAGAAAAAGTATAACGCGCCTGCAACCAGCCATAGTCAGCCTGACCGCATTGTTCCGCTGCTCTTTTTATGATCATGGTAGTAGGACCCGGATAATGGATAATATTGCTTAAACAAATAGTAATTGTGTGGACGTTGGATTGTTAGCTAGTTAATCTGGTGAGTATATTCAAAATTCCTGAATGAGTCGAAAATGTCAAAAGAACGCGCATTGACGCTGGAAGCATTGCGAGTCATGGATGCGATTGAGCGTCGGGGAAGCTTTGCGGCGGCGGCGGACGAACTGGGCCGCGTACCCTCGGCCCTCAGCTATACCATGCAAAAACTGGAAGAAGAATTGGACGTCGTGTTGTTCGATCGCTCCGGACACCGCACCAAGTTCACCAACGTCGGCCGTATGCTGCTGGATCGCGGACGTATCTTGCTGGAGGCGGCCGATAAGCTGACCTCGGATGCGGAAGCGCTGTCCCGCGGCTGGGAGACGCATTTGACCATCGTGACCGAAGGCCTCGTCCCCTGCGAGAAGCTTTTCCCTTTATTAGATAAATTATCGCTAAAAGCCAATACGCAGGTTTCCATTCTGACGGAAGTGCTGGCGGGAGCCTGGGAGCGTCTGGAACAGGGGCGGGCGGATATCGTCATTGCCCCGGATATGCATTTTCGAGCCTCTGCCGAAGTGAATACCCGTAAGCTGTATACGTTGAGAAATATTTATGTCGCCAGCCCCGATCACCCGATACACCAGGAGCCGGAACCGCTTTCCGAAGTAACCCGTGTAAAATACCGCGGTATTGCCGTTGCGGATACCGCTCGCGATCGTCCGGTATTGACCGTACAACTGCTGGATAAACAGCAACGACTGACCGTCAGCTCTATGGATGATAAACGGCGGGCGTTACTGGCCGGGCTGGGCGTGGCGACTATGCCTTATCCCCTGGTGGCTCAGGATATCGCCGAAGGGCGATTGCGGGTGATCAGCCCGGAATATTCTCTGCAAAGCGAGATTATCATGGCCTGGCGGCGTGACAGCATGGGGGAGGCGAAATCCTGGTTTTTACGGGAAATTCCCAAATTACTGAATCACGCCTGAAATTTCCCGCCGTGAACAGGAATGCAGGGAAAGACGGGATGTTTCCACGTCTTCCCTGTTGATTTATCTATTGGCCGGCGAATTTCGTTTCCCGCCCATGGGGGCTGTTCAGATCCTGCGCAGGGCCTAACGATATCACCCCGTGTGGATTGATGGTGCCGTGACTGCGGTAATAGTGGTGCCGAATGTGCGCCATATCGACGGTATCGGCCACGCCGGGCATCTGGTAGATATCGCGTAAAAAGCCATACAGATTCGGATAATCGCTTAAGCGGTATTGGTCGCACTTGAAATGCGTATGGTAGACCGGATCGAAGCGTATCAACGTCGTCCACAGCCGTAAATCGGCTTCAGTAAGATCTCTCCCCGTCAGATAACGTTGCTGTGCCAGAATCGATTCCAACCGGGACAAGGCGGCAAAAACTTCTGTGGCGGCCTCATCATAGGCCGACTGGCTGGTGGCAAAGCCGGCTTTATACACGCCGTTGTTCACCTTGTCATAGATCCAGCCGTTCAGCTCATCAATTTGGGCTTGCAGCGCCGGCGGATAGTAATCTCCCGGCTGCGCGCCGATATTGTCGAAAGCGCTGTTGAACATGCGGATGATATCAGCCGACTCGTTACTGACTATCGTATGTTTTACGGTGTCCCACAGTACCGGTACGGTAACCCGCCCGCTATAGTCGGGACTGGCGTGCAGATAAAGCTGATAGAGAAATTCATGCTGATAGAGCGAGTCGCCGGTGGCGCCGGGGAAATCGGTGCCGAATGTCCAACCCTGGTCCAGCATTAACGGGTGTACTACCGAAACGGGAATGTGCGTCTCCAGCCCTTTTAAATGGCGCATCAACAAGGTGCGATGCGCCCAGGGGCAGGCGAGGGAAACATACAGATGATAACGCCCCGACTCCGCCTGAAACCCGCCGTCGCCGGTCATGCCCGGTTTCCCGTCTGGCGTAATCCAGTGACGGAAACGTGATTCTGAACGCTTAAAACGACCGCCGGTAGATTTGGTTTCATACCAGGTGTCGTGCCATACGCCGTCAACCAGTTGTCCCATGGATCCTCCCGTTGATTAAACCATAGGGAACGGCGACAAGCGCGTAGGACTACGTCTTGTCGCCGTTCTGTTTATCGGTCTGGCAGGAAATGGTTTTCCTTACCACTTTTTGTTCAGCAGACGGTCGATACTGTATAAGCCAGGACCGGTCACTGCTAATAATAGATAACCGCCGGCGATAGTCAGGTTTTTCATAAACATGACCTGGTTGACGCCTTCCGCAAAGTTAGTGTGGAAAATCAGCGCGGTCAGTATGGTGAAAGCCACGGTGAACAGCGCCACGGTGCGGGTCAGGAAACCAAACAGGATCGCCAGACCACCGCCGAGTTCCAGCAGAATCGTCAGCGGCAACAGGAACGTGGGAACGCCCATGGCCTGCATATATTGCTGAGTCCCGGCATAAGCATCACCCAGCTTGCCATAACCCGCCACGATAAACAGAATAGGCATTAAAATACGAGCAACTAACAGAGCAATACTTTCTAAATTTTTCATCATCTCTCCAATGTATTTCTTCAACGGCTTTTATCGCCATGTGTATGTTAGTAGCAGGTGTTTAAGGAAAAATGTCCTGCCGCCAGGTCATGAGGGTAATACTATCGGGAGATGGCATAAGGTTACAGCGAGTATAATTGTCGGTTTATTTCAGAAAAATTGATGTTTGGTTTGTCGCTATAACGGACGCAAGCAAAGCGAGCGCCTAATAAAATAATAAAAGAAGGTTGCCACAGGGCAACCAGGATGCGCGCGGCTAGCGACGGGGGAGGGCGAGGGTTTTGCGAAGAAAACGAAACGTCCCCCACAAACCAATCGCGCGACGCCCCCAAAGGATTAGCCGACTGGGATGGCGTATGCCGTAAACAGCGATAAGACCGGTACCGACGACCCAATACTTTCGCCATTGCATTAAATTGCTCCAATAGCGATCGATCGGGGCGGTCGATTTCAGCAGGTATTGTTTATTCGCCGATAAATCCAGCCTTTGCTGTTGGATTTTACGTAGCAGCAGGATTTTTTCTTTATCACGCTGCTGACTCATTTGGATTCGTCCTCCAACAGCGCACGATCGGTTGCCAATTCTTTACGGGTTGATTTGAGTAGCGTCGGTCGCCGCACCTTTAGCAAGGTCCATATGCCGAGAATGAGGGATAACCCAAGCAACGCGGCGGTAATGCACCCTAATGCAAACAGGCGATATTGAGGATCGATTCCCCAAATAATCAATGCAATCAGGCTCATTAAACCAAAGGTGGCGAAAAGCAACGTCAGCCCGGCCATTATCAGCAACTGAATCAGATTGGCTTTCTCTTCTTCCAGCTCGATAACCGCCAGGCGAACGCGAGTTTCAACCATACTGACAATAATGGTGATGATGCGTTGCGCGGAGGATATGACCCCGCTAGCGGGGCCTTGTCGTTGTTTATCAGTCATAATGGTCAGGGCAATTAACGACGGGCAAGCAGGACGCCAAGTACGACGCCAACGGCTGCGCCGATCCCCACGCCGGTCCACGGATTTTCACGGACATAGTCATCCGCATATCCCACCGCTTCACGAGTATGGGTGGCGATACGATCGCCGGTATCACTCAGGCGAGAACGTGTTTCTTTCAGAGCTGTTTCAGCTTTACTGCGAAGCTTATCCAATTCCGATTTGGATTTATCGCTGGAGGAGCTTAATACTTCTTCCAGTGTATCCGCCAGTGATTTCAATTCAGCGCGTAAAATCTCGGAACTTTGGTCTTTAGCCATCTTAGATAACCTTTATGTTATAAGCCTGGGATATTAACTATAGACTAAATTTCAATTTCTGCCTGGCGATGTGTGGCAGTTAGTGCTGATAACTTATTGTATCCCTTTCATCTTTACTTTTTTTGCAACGCTTGTAATTCTTGCTCCGCTTCAGCCAGCTTTTTCTCTTTTTTCCGGATTTTTTTGGTATCGCCGTCTTGCCGGCTCTCTTCCAGCTCCCGCTGACGTTCTGCGACTTTGGCGCGCTTTTCCGCAATTTTATTCTGATGCTCGGCGGCCAGCTTTTCATCGCTGCAATTTGCTTTGACTCCATCCAGCGCGCTTTGCAATCCCGCGACACGCTGCTGATTGCCGTTTTGACGCGCATGCTCGATTTGGCGTTGAATATCCTGTTCTTTTTGTATACAGCCGCTTTGTATATTCGCCGCCTGAGCCAGCGCGTTGCCGGAAAACGCCAATACGAGGGCCATCAAATAATGTTTTTTCAATTTCTTATCCTAATTTAGACTGTTTTTGCGTCAGCTTTTGCTGCCAGAAAGGGGTCGGTGCGAGGGTTTGTTGCGTGGTGATATTCGCTTTCGGCAATGAGAGGCGCAAAATATCTCTGGCCTCCACGCTCTGCGCCGGCGACGCCAGACGTACAATCAGACTGTCCTTCGCGGGCGTGATGCTTTTTATCTCGATACCGCGTTCATTTAATCGTTGATAGATGTAGAAACCGTCGGGCAGCGCCGCGCCATGATAAAGCGGCTGGATGTGCAGCATCGCCTCATCCTGAGGACGATGCGCAACCAGCATCAGCGCGATGAGCGGCAACGCCGCCAGCAGCACAATACGCCATAATTTTTTACGGTAAAACCAGCGGGTCGACACCGTTAATTTCCTTTTCCCGCGCTAGCGGTACGCTTTTTACGCCAAAGCACAAACAGGGATCCAAACAGACCGATAAACAGCAACGCCAGCGGCAGCATCATCAGAAAAAACATCAGTTCATCTTCATATTTGCGAAAGACCGAGGTTTTCCCTAATGCAAAACCGAGCGTCACCAGAATGACCACCCACAACAGCGCGCTCATCCAGTTAAAGAACTGAAAACGGGCGTTATTTAAGCCGGACAATCCGGCAATGGTCGGTAACAGTGTACGTATAAATGCCAGAAAACGCCCAATTAATAACGCGGAAAGCCCGTGCCGATGGAAAAGCTGATGCGCCCGCTGATGATAGTGGGCGGGCAGATGCGACAGCCAGCTTTGCACTATTCGCGTATTACCCAGCCATTTTCCCTGAATATAGCTGACCCAGCATCCCAGACTGGCCGCGGTTGTCAGAAGAACGATGGTAAATGGGTAATTCATGGTGCCTTTGGCCACCAGCACGCCGACCAGAATGAGTAAGCTATCACCCGGCAAGAACGCCGCGGGTAATAAGCCATTTTCTAAAAAAAGAATTAAAAACAGTAAAATGTAGATGGTCCACACCAGTTTAGGGTCGGCTAAAACATCGAAATCTTGGAGCCAGAGTGCGTTTAACAGTTCTTTAATAATATCCATCCGGTATTCCTAATACTGCTGCATTACATTAACCCGTGGCGATGCGAGCGCTCCCGGTCGTGGTGTGGGTAGATTCGGTCTATACCGGTCATCTTTCAAGCCGCAGACGCGTTCGCTGCATGACTCGGCCCCTTCCTGCTTGTTGAAATAGTAATAGTAAATGACGCAATCCAAGGTCTTTCTTAATAATTTTTTGATTGCGTCATGTCGATGATAATACGGGGTCTGGGAGAATTTCTGCTTTTGCTTGCATCATCAGCCTATTTGGCGGAGATCCAGGCCAAATCACGCTGGGCATGAATTCTCGGCCATTGGCGCGTTTTTCCCCCAAAGCCACCAATTAAGCGTAAAAAAGACCTTCTAACTGTAACAAAACAGGTGATGCTGAGACAGGAAAATATCACAGCAATCGGGTTGATTTAAGGCATGTTATGGCGGAAATAACGATGTTTTCGCCACATTTTACACTGGCTGACAGAAGTCGACGCTTTTTGACTTTATTGCCCGCGCAAAAAACGCCGCATAGCACGACTTGCGTCAGAGTTTGTTGCCGCTGATTTGATCCAAATGGACGACCGGGTTTTCCGTAAACATATAACGATCGACATTAAATTCAAAGTCGTCGGTAGTCGCGCGAAACAGCATTTGTTTGGTGTTCTCCAGATGCTGCCACATCGCGAGTTTGGCCGCGCGAGGATCTTTACGAATCAGCGCCTTGAGGATCTCGTCGTGTTCTTCATACCAGCTATCGATCGATTTATCATCAATATGTTCGTGCAGTTTGCGCCAGTATGGGTTGTGTACGCGTTGGCTCCACATCTTTTCGACGATGGTCGCCATCGCCGAGTTTTGCGTGGACAAGGCGACCTGCACATGGAATTTCAGATCCCATTGCGAATTGCGGGAGCGGGCTTCCTGACGGGCGTGTTCCTGAATTTCCAGCAATTGCACGATATCCTGTCGGGTAACCTGCGTGGCGGCGAACTCGGCGATATTGCTTTCAATTAACTGACGGGCCTGAAGGAGTTCAAACGGGCCTGCGGCGGCGAATTCGATATCCGCGTTATGAGTCGGCAGGTTTTTCCGCTGGTTGGCAACGACATGAATGCCCGAACCTTTACGAACTTCAACATAGCCTTCCACTTCCAGCATGATGATGGCTTCACGCACCACCGTGCGGCTGACGTTCATTTCTTCAGAAATATAGCGTTCCGCAGGTAATTTCTCGCCGACCGGATAAACGCCGCTTTCGATACGCTGCTTTAACTCAGCGGCCAGTTGCCGATAGAGACGTCGGGGTTCGGTAAATTCCATGATGCCTGCTCTTAGATAGATGACGGTCCTTGTACTACGTCGGGCCTGAATGCCTATCTGGTTAATTTTCAGATGATGATTTGTTATACCACTTAAATTTCCTCAGGAATAACAGCGTTGGCGTTAAAAAGGAGATGTCACACAGAAAGAGAGCAAAAATCTGTGGTAGTGCGCCGTTTGTGAGGATTTTGCGATCATGACCTCACTAATGATATGTAAGATCCAGCATGATTGGTATGACATCTTTCTTCGGCCAGCCCATCGGGGCATACCGCGCACGGTAAGGAAAAAATTATGCCTCAGTTTCTCAGTGAAGATTTTTTGTTGGATAGCGCCTTTGCCCGTCGGTTGTATTATGACTATGCCGTCAATCAGCCTATCTTTGACTATCACTGTCATTTACCCCCGGAACAAATCGCAGAAAACTACCGCTTCAAGAATCTGTATGACATCTGGTTAAAGGGCGATCATTACAAATGGCGGGCGATGCGGGCCAATGGCGTGGCCGAGCGTTTTTGTACGGGCGATGCCGGCGACTGGGAAAAATTCGAAGCCTGGGCCGCGACCGTTCCGCATACTATCGGTAACCCCCTCTATCACTGGACGCATTTGGAACTGCGCCGTCCGTTCGGCATTACCGGCACGCTGCTGTCCCCGTCAACGGCGAAAGATATCTGGCAGCGCGGCAATGCGTTGCTGGAACGAGATGAATTCACGGCTCGCGGCATCATGCGGCAAATGAACGTGAAAATGGTGGGTACCACCGACGATCCGATTGACGACCTGCGCCATCACAAAGCCATCGCCGGGGACAGCGGTTTCCCGATTAAAGTGCTGCCGAGCTGGCGTCCGGACAAAGCGTTCAATATCGAAGCGGACGGCTTTGTTGATTACATGCATCGACTGGAAGCGGCATCCAATACTTCGATCAGTCGCTTTGGCGATCTGCGCGATGCGTTGAAAAAACGGCTGGATCACTTTGCCGCGCACGGCTGTAAAGTTTCCGATCATGGACTGGATGTGCTGGTCTACGGCGAAGCGGATGACGCTACGCTGGATGCCATCCTGTCCCGTCGCCTGAGCGGCGGCAAACCGACGGCGGAAGAAGCGGCGCAGTTTAAAACGGCCGTGCTGTTATTCCTGGGCGGCGAATACCACCGTCGCGAGTGGGTGCAGCAGTACCACATCGGCGCGCTGCGTAACAACAATAGCCGTCAGTTGAGGCTTATCGGGCCGGACACCGGTTTCGACTCCATTAACGATCTGCCGTTGGCGCAGCCCCTTTCCCGTTTGCTGGATGCGCAGGCTAAAGACAATAACCTGCCGAAAACCATCCTGTATTGCTTGAACCCGCGCGATAACGAAGTGATCGGCACCATGGTGGGTAATTTTCAGGGGGAAGGCACGCCCGGCAAGATGCAGTTTGGTTCCGGCTGGTGGTTTAACGATCAGAAAGACGGAATGCAGCGTCAACTGACCCAGCTTGCGCAACTCGGGTTATTGAGCCGCTTCGTGGGGATGCTGACGGACAGCCGCAGCTTCTTGTCTTATACTCGTCATGAATATTTCCGCCGTATTCTATGCCAGATGATCGGACGCTGGGTGGAGGACGGGGAAGCGCCAGCCGACCTGCCGCTGTTGGGTGAAATGGTTAAAAACATCTGTTTTGATAACGCTAAAAATTATTTCGCCATCGAGTTGTGAAACCGCTATGGCGCAGCGTTGTAAACTCTCTGCATTGCATTTAAAATAAAACGGCGTTTCATTTATATGACGCCGTTTGGTTTTTCGTCGTCGTTTTTATAGGCAGAGGTCATGACGCATTATTGGTTTGCCCAGTCGGTGGGGATATTGGCCTTTCTGGTCGGTATAACCATGTTCTTTAATCGCAATGACCAGAGATTCAAGATACAGCTTGCGGTCTATAGCGCGGTTATTGGTTGTCATTTTTTCCTCATGGGGGCGAATGCGGCGGGAGTCAGCGCGATGCTGAACGCCACGCGTACCGTGATAGCAATCAAAACGCATAATATCGTCGTGATGTTTGTGTTTATTTCTCTGACGCTGGTTTTCGGCCTGACCAGTCTGCGGCATGCGATGGAACTGTTGCCGATATTAGGGACGATCTCCAGCACCTGGGCGCTGTTTCGCACTTCCGGTTTAACCACGCGCTGCATGATATGGTGTTCGTCCGCATGCTGGGTCGCGCATAATATCTGGCTGGGCTCGATTGGCGGTTCGATGATTGAAGGCAGTTTTTTGCTGATGAACGGATTTAATATTATCCGTTTCTGGCGGATGCAGAAACGCGGTATCGATCCGTTTAAGGCGGAGAGAAAAGAGGCCGGCAAGGCCTGAGTTATCTTCCATCATTCCCGGACAGACGTGGACGTTCCGCCCGGTTTTCCAGGCGGCGGGATAGCCGGCGCGAGCAATGGCTATCCCTTGCCATGATTACAACGTGCTCAGCTGTTCTTGTTTCGCCAGCTTGGCCTCTTCCGCCTGACAGACCGCGGCGATAAAGATCACATCCGTTGACGAGTTCACCGCGGTTTCCGCCGAATCCTGCAAGACGCCGATAATGAAGCCGACGGCCACGACCTGCATGGCGATATCGTTGGAGATACCAAACATGCTGCAAGCCAGCGGGATCAGCAGCAGCGAGCCGCCGGCGACGCCGGAAGCGCCACAGGCGCAAATGGACGCCACGACGCTGAGCAGCAGCGCGGTGGGGATATCGACGTGAATCCCCAGGGTGTGGACGGCGGCCAGCGTCAGCACCGTGATGGTAATGGCGGCGCCCGCCATATTGATGGTGGCGCCCAGCGGGATGGCGACGGAGTAGGTGTCTTCATCCAGATTCAACTTGCGGCACAGTTCCATGTTCACGGGAATGTTGGCGGCGGAACTGCGGGTGAAGAAGGCGGTGACGCCGCTTTCGCGCAGGCAGCGCAGTACCAGCGGATAAGGATTGCTGCGGATTTTCCAGTAAACGATCAGCGGATTGATAACCAGCGCGACGAGCAACATGCCGCCGATCAGCACCGTGAGCAGATGCGCATAACCCCACAATGCGCCGAACCCGGTTTCAGCCAGCGTCGAGGCCACCAGACCGAAGATCCCCAACGGCGCGAAGCGGATAACGACGCGGACGATCACCGTGACCGCGTTGGAGGCATCGGCGATCAGGGTTTTGGTGCTTGGCGCCGCGTGACGGAACGCGACCCCTAATCCCACCGCCCACACCAGAATGCCGATGTAGTTTGCGTGCAGCAGCGCGTGGATGGGGTTAGCGATGATGCTCATCAACAGCCCTTCCAGCACTTCCACGATGCCGGTTGGCGGCGTAATGTCTTCCGCCTGCGCGTTGAGCGCCAGGGTGGAAGGGAATAGGGTGCTCAGTATCACGGCAATCAATGCCGCCGAGAAGGTTCCGATCAGGTAAAGCATCAGCACCGGGCGGATATTGGTTTTCTGGCCCTGCTGGTGGTTGGCGATGGACGCCATGACCAGCACCAGCACCAACACTGGCGCAACGGCTTTCAGGGCGCCGACGAACAGCGTGCCTAATAAACCGGCGGCAGCGGCGGCCTGGGTTGATACCGAGGCCAGAATAATGCCTGCCGCCAGTCCGATCAGTATCTGTTGAACCAGACTACCGCGAGTAATGTACTGCAAAAAACGTGACTGTTGATTTTCCATAGTATTGCCAGCAAGGCCGTTTCCGTTTGTGTGATTGTGTTTTACGGGCGTGAAATCTCTGACGGCCGTAGCGCCGGATTTCTTTCTATTCCGTAACCAAATATGTTTGCGCGTGTCAGTATATGAAAAAATGATACAAGGAGAAGAGGCAGAAACGTTTTTTCTGCCTTGTGTCGAATTTTAGCGCGGCGCCGTACAGGCATTGCTGTACGGCAAGCGTGAGGTGCGGGCGTTATCGCGCCTGGCGGCGGTTGACCCAAATATTAATCAGCATGGTGACGACCAGGATGCCGGCAACCACGCCCAACGAAACGGCGATTGGGATATGGAAGAGGTCGATCAGCATCATCTTGGCGCCGATGAATACCAGAATGACCGCCAGGCCGTATTTCAGCAGGGAGAAGCGATCCGCCACGCCGGCCAACAGGAAGTACATGGCGCGTAGACCCAAAATGGCGAACAGGTTTGAGGTTAATACGATAAAGGGATCGGTCGTCACGGCGAAAATCGCCGGGATACTGTCGACGGCGAAAATCACATCGCTGATTTCGACCAGGATGAGCACCAGAAACAGCGGCGTGGCGTACAGCAACCCGCTACGGCGAACAAAGAACCGATCGTTTTCAATGCGGTCGGTCATGCGCAAATGTCCGCGCAGCCAGCGTACCATCGGTTTGTCGCCGATGTCGTTGCCGTCTTCTTTGGCCAGCGCCATTTTGATGCCGGTAAACAGCAGAAATGCGCCGAATACGTACAGCAGCCATTGGAACTGCGTCACCAGCCAACTGCCGCCGAAGACCATCAGCGTTCGCAGAACGATCGCGCCCAACACGCCGTAAACCAGCACCCGGCGCTGATATTGCGGCGGAACGGAGAAATAGCCGAACAGCATCAGCCAGACGAATACGTTATCGACGGCCAGCGCTTTTTCAATCAGGTAACCGGTCAGGAAGGCCAGCGATTGCGTATTGGCGACCTCGCGCCCCAGCGTACCGTCCAGATACCACCAGAAGCCCGCATTGAACAGCAAAGAAAGCGTCACCCAAACAATGGACCAGACGGCGGCCTGTTTGAATGTCATTACCGTCGATCCCTTACGCCCTTGATAGAGCAGGTCGATGGCCAGCATAACGATAACAATAACGGCGAAGCTGCCCCATAACCATGGCGTGCCAATGGTGTGCATAGCAATATCCTTTAAACGAAAACAAAAACGGCCAACGTCGAAAGGCGCTGGCCGCTTATCATTAAAGCTGCAAATGCACCTCGCCTTCCGGCAAGGTCTCACTTACAACATTAATGCAGTAATCTGATTAAAGTTGCCCGGCAACCGGATGCGTGACGCACCGTAATGACGATTAACCGGCGGAAAAGTTACTCCCCTTTGCTGGTCAGACGATAGGCGAATTTATGATCCAGGTCAAATAAATATCGTCGCTATCACATCGAAGTCTGCCCATTAAGGAAAGCGTGATTTGCGCAAAATTGCAAGGTAGTGTGATCGTTGACGTACAATTAACGCTGTTTTTGCCGCGTTATCGGGTAAAAACATTTACTGGCGCGCCATTTTAAGGGATAAACAGCGCAAATTTTGTGATTCAGGAGGGGCCGATGAGCCAGCTCGAATTGGAAACGCGTAATCTGACGCTGGTGCGTTATCCTCAGGTAGCAGATAACACGGCGTTACAGGCGTGGGAAGCGGCGGATGAGTTTTTGCTGCGCGAGCTTTCATCCATGGAGGTCGCGCCTGGGCCGCGGCTGATTTTTAATGATGCCTTCGGCGCATTGGCCTGCGGATTGCAGGCTCAATCGCCGGTGAGCATCAGCGATTCTTACATGAGCCAACTGGCCACCCGGCATAACCTGGCATTGAACGACGTTAAGGCCGATGCCGTGGAACTGCTGGACAGTCTGGCGGATTTACCCGATGCGCCCGCATTGGTGGTGATCAAGATACCGAAAACCATGGCGCTGCTGGAATATCAGCTACGCAAGCTGAGAACGGTGGTCACGCCGCAGACGCGCATTATCGCAGGCGCCAAGGCGCGCGATATTCATACCTCGACATTACAGTTGTTCGAACGCATCCTCGGGCCGACAAAAACGTCGCTCGCCTGGAAAAAAGCGCGCTTGATCCATTGTGAAGTCGCGGATTTGCAAGTGGGCGGGCAGTCGCCGACGACGGTCTGGGAACTGGAAGAGTATGGTTACCGCATCCACAACTACGCCAATGTGTTTTCACGCGGCGGGCTGGATATCGGCGCGCGTTTCTTTATGCAGCATCTGCCGCGGGATATCGATGGGAAAATCGTCGATTTAGGCTGCGGCAACGGGGTGATTGGGCTGGCGGCGCTGGCGCTTAACCCGGATGCGGCCGTCAGCTTCTTTGATGAATCTTATATGGCGGTAGCGTCCAGCCGGATGAATGTTGACGTTAATCGTCCGCAGGATATGGCGCGCTGTGGATTCGCCGTCAATCACGGCTTGTCCGGCGTGGGGCGGGACAGCTTGCAGGCGGTGCTGTGTAATCCGCCGTTCCATCAGCAGCAGGCCGTCACCGATCATATCGCCTGGCAAATGTTCCTCGACTCCCGCCGTTGTCTTGAGGTCGGGGGAGAATTACGCATCGTCGGCAATCGTCATCTGGATTATTTTCACAAACTGAAGCGTTTGTTCGGCAATTGCGAAGTGATCGCCGGCAACGCAAAATTTGTCGTGCTGCGGGCGGTGAAAACCGCAACGACCCGCTAGACCGCGTGGCGGGGCGCACTCGATTGCCGATGCGCCCTGGCTCCAGTCAGCGGGATGCGAAAAAGCGCACGTATGGATAATGACTGGCTAGATTGTTTGTTGTTGGGGGAGAGTGCCATTATAATTCGCGAGATAATCAGGCGAAGGAATCTCTATGTGGATTGAAGAATTGGAGACACGACTGGACGGCGCGTTTCAGGAACTGGAGCGCAGCGTGCAGCAACAGCAGCGGATCTGGCAGCAGGATTATCAGCGTCTACAGCAGCAGTTGGCGCAGGCCAGGCAGCGTGAAACACAGCTTGACGATCAGATTAAACAGCTTGTCGCCCAGTTGAACGCGGTGGATAGTTCGCCGGAGCGAAATCCGCTGCTGCATAAAGTCAAAATTATCAGCGCCCATCTTGATGCGCTGGCAAAAGACGCGTCAGCGTTTCTCCATTCGCTGCCTTAATCTTCCCGGCGGTCTCTGTTCTGGCTGAGGGATTATGTGCGGCTTAACGTAATCCTGTCGATTTCCTGCAAATTATCTTCATCTTCTTCATATTTGCCAGAAATGTGAATGAATGGCTTGCAGATATTTACCCTTGCTCTAATTAACTGAAACTGTGGGGCCTATACTTCCTTCCGATAGCACGACAATGATCGTCAATGGTTCACCTGATAGAAGGATAAATTATGCGTAAATTAACAGCACTTCTGATCGCCTCTTCGTTGGCGTTGGGGACGGCAGGTATCGCTCACGCTGATGATGCGCCCAAAGGTCATCATGAAGCCAGAGTGGTAAAAGACGGCAAAGGCCCGCGCGGCCCGCACCATGAGGCGCCGTTCAAAGAGCTGAACCTGACCGAGGCCCAGAAACAGCAAGTGAAAGAGATTTTGCAGGCCTCTCACGACCAGGCGCGTCAATCCATCGCGGAGGAACGCCGGGAAATCCATAATCTGATCGCATCCGATACCTTTGACGCGGCAAAAGCGCAGGCGCAGTTGGATAAGGCCGACGCCGCGCGCAAAGCGCAACAGCTGAGCAGATTGGAAACCCAGAACAAGATTTATAATATTCTGACGCCTGAGCAGAAGAAGCAGTACAACGATAATTTTGAAAAACGCCTGACGCAGCCGCCAAAACCGGATGCTAAACCCTTGCCAGACGCTAAGCCATTGCCGGCTGAGTAAGCAACGGCATCATCCTCAAGACCGCCGGATTTATCCATCGCTGTGAGTTATCGCGCTGGATAGGTCCGGCGGTTTTTCTTATCGCCTGGCGAACGAAAGCCGTTTCCCGCTTGATGATGTTGTCCTCTCCTTTTCGCCTGAATCAGGTTTATCAGGCACGCGACGAATCACCGACGGATATTTTTCAGCGGGTTTTCTTGACCTTCCCCTAAGGGGAAGCCCTACCTTTAACCGGCTATCCCGAACGGCTGGAAATAGAGGTAATGATGAAGAAAATACATTTATTGATCGCGGGCGGTCTCTTGCTTCCCTTGTCTGTTTTTGCGGCCGACGGCGCGCACAGCGGCCATCATGCCGCGCATCCGACCGAGTCGCAGCAGGCTTATATGCAGGGCATGGATCAGATGCACGCCCAGATGCAGGAAGGCATGCAGTCCGGCGACCCTGACGTGGCGTTCGCCAAAGGGATGATTGCGCATCATCAGGGGGCGATAGAGATGGCAAAAACGGAGTTGAAATACGGTAAAGACCCGGAGCTACGCAAGCTGGCGGAAAATATTATCAACGCGCAGCAGCCGGAAATCGACCAGATGCAGGCCTGGTTGGCGAAGCAGAAGGAAAAGTAATCTTGCCCGGATACGGCCGATTGCGAGCCATCGGCCGCGTCCGGCGGCGGATTTTGGCTCAGGGTTTCCCCTGTTCTACCCAGAGGGCAAGATCTTCTACTGCCTGCCGGCTTAATTCCGCAGAGGGATAACCTGGCAGGCGTTGGGTATATCGGCGGATAACGCGCGCCGCGGCAGAGGAATGAAGCAGTGATTCGATAAGCGCATCGGCGCTGGATTGCAGCGCATCATCCTCCACGATACGGCTGATTAAACCAAGGCGTAGCGCCTCTTCGGCGTCGACTCGCCGTCCGGTCAGCAGCAGTTCTTCCGCCGCGCGCGGCGGAATAAAATAAGGCAGATAGGCCGCCACGATCAGCGGCGCCAGATTATGGGCAATTTCATCAAAACCAAACTGCGCGCTTTGGACGGCAAGGGAAATCGTACTGTGCAGCGCGAGTCCGGAGCCAAATCCCAGCGCCGGCCCCTGAATCAGCGCGATGCTGACGCCAGGAAAGTTGCGTAAGGCGGCATTGGCTTCAAGGATAAGTCCCAGGTTTTGACGCAGCGGGACATCAGGCAGTCGTTCACTCTGATCTCGTCCCAGCGTGAAATCATCGCCTTTCGCGTCAATCACCAGCACGTCGGCTTTTTGCTCCGCGGCCTTGCGGATGCCGGCGATAAAATCCAGCATTAACTGCCGGGTGAAGCGGTTGCCGGTCTGTGGCGTGTTCAGCGTCAGGCGGGCAACGCGATTATCAAAGCGGTAGTCAATCATTGGTATTCTCCTCGCGGTTAAGCCGCAAATTTTCTCGTAAGCTGCGCCCAGCATAGTCCTTGTGGAACAGCCCGCGTTTTTGCAATAACGGTACGACGGACTCGACAAAACGGTGCAGGCCATCAGGCAGGGAGTCGATCATCAGGTTAAAACCATCGGCCGCGTGATGACGGAACCAGTGTTCGATAACATCAGCGATCTGCTGTGGCGTGCCGATAACCTGTAAATGTCCGCCGCCATTGCGATATAACAGTTCCCGTACCGTCAGATTTTCTTCTGTCGCCAGGCGAATCGCAGCCTGGCGGAAGCCTTCAGCTCCGCGAAATTCATGATTAGCGAGGATTTTTTCCACCGGTAGCGGCTGGTCGAGGTGCAGATCATTGACGGAAATCCCCAGTCGCAACGCCAGCTTTTTCAGTTCGCTGTCGCCGCTTAGCGCATCGAGTTGCGCTTTGCGCGCCAGCGCTTCACTTTCTGTGGCGCCGATAATCGGCATCAGTCCGGGCAGAATCTTTAACTGGCGACGGTGCAACTGTGCGCGTTGTTGCATATCACGGTAAAAATCCTGCGCGCTGTTTAAGGTATTTTGCGCGGTGAATATCACATCCGCCGTGCGTGCCGCCAACGCCCGCCCTGGCGTGGAAGATCCGGCCTGGAACAGTATCGGCCGGCCTTGAGGCGAAGGCGGAAGAGTGAGCGGCCCCTGAACATTAAAATGTGCGCTCTGGTGATGAATGGCGTGGATACGCGTCGGATCAGCAAAAATGCCGTTGATTTTATCGGCGATAAGCGCATCCGGCTGCCAGCTTGCCCATAGTGCGCGCACCACATCGACAAACTCCTCCGCCCGCTGATAACGTACCTCGCCGGGCGGTAACGCCTGTTGACCGAAATTCGCCGCCACGTCGGGTACAAAGGTAGTGACGATATTCCAGCCTGCCCGTCCGTGACTGAGATGGTCCAGACTCATAAAGCGCCGAGCGAGGTTAAACGGATCGTTAAAGGTGGTTGAGGCGGTGCCGACCAGCCCGATATGTGTTGTCACCGCCGTCAGTGAGGCTAAGACCGTTACCGGATCCATCGCCCCCAGGTTGGGGCGCTGATAGGCTTCTTCACCCGCGGCCAGCGTATCGGCGAGAAACACGGCGTGGAGTTTGCCTTCTTCTGCGGTGCGGGCGATGCCCTGGTAGTAATCCCTTTGCAGGTAGGCATCTCCGGCGCGTTCGCCGTATCGCCAGGCGGCGGGATGCATCCCCAGACCCAGTACTGTGACGTTAAGAATTAATCCCTCGCTCATTGGTCGTCCCGCCTCAGACCACGGATTTTCAGCAGCGGCAGCACTTCGGCGGCGAAAAACGCCAGCTCTGGTTCATAGTCATAAAAACCGATCTGCACGCCATCAATTCCGGCCTGGTGCAGTTGCTCCAGAGCATCGGCGACGTCGGCGGGGGAACCGACAATCTGGATATGCCCGCCCAGCACGCGATCCGCCGGGTAGTGCTGCTTCCAGCCATGGGCGTCGCCACCGCTATGGCGTGCGGTGTAGGCGGCGATGGACTCTCTGTCCGCGCGTTCAACAATCGCATCACGGTATGCCAGCGCCTCTTCGCGCGTCGGACGGCAAATAATCAGTGGGAAGATAATGATTTTCGCTTCACGCCCGGTTTTGCGATATGCCGCGCGGATGCTTTCCGTATGTGCGGGCAGGGCAGGGAGCGCCTGATCCAACACCGCCCCCGCCGGACTAGACGTAAACACAATGTCCGAATGTTGTGCGGCGTAATGGAACCCCGCGGGCGAAGCGCTGGCGGAAACCATAATCGGGCGGCCATAGCGCGGGCGCGGAGAGATATATGCCTGCTGCAACTGATAATACTGGCCGTTGAACGTCAGGTTATCTTCGCCATGCCATAAGATTTCCATCACCTGGGAAAATTCGCCCGCCTGTTGATAACGCGTATCGTGGTCGGGGCGCGTCATGCCGAACATCAGCGGCTCTTTGGCATCGTAGCCGGTGACGATATTCAGTCCAAAACGGCCCTGAGCGATATGATCGGCCGTCGCCGCGAAACGCGCCAGATACAACGGGTGCAGATTGCCGTACAGCACATTTACCGTTGAAATGGTAATAATTCGTTTGGTCAGCGAGCTTAACGCCACGGTGGTAATAAAGGGATCGAGGAAATTCTCCCGGTAATGCGCTTCGCCGCCGAAACCGCCTTTTTGTACCCACTGTTGCAGGCTGAACACAAAATCAAAACCGTGGCGTTCTGCCGTCAGCGTCAGTTTTGCATTGTAGTCAAATGACCAATCCGTCTCACGAGGGTATGTGGACTGAGAGAAGCCCCCCGTCTGGGTGGGCAGAAAAAGCCCCAGCATCAGAGGCTGACGTATGGCCAGCGACAGAGGGCTGTCCGGGTAATCGAGCGGGGTGAGCTGTTTCGTCATGGTGATTTTCTCCGACAGAGGTTATTGCACGTTCCACAGCGGCGCAAAAGAGGTATCGACCACCTCGCTGAACGCAGGTAACGGCGCCTCAATGGATTTGCTTTCCAGCAACAGGTGGCCGGTTTTCTGCAATGCGCTTTCTGAAAGCTGTGGTGAGAAGGTGTGTAACTGGCGCTGTAGCGAGGTTTTGATCACCTCTACTCCTGGGTTGCCGTACTCTTTATTGGCGATCTCCGCTACCGTATTGATGTTTTCCGGCTGTACGATGTAGTGCAGCGAGGCCACCAGCGCTTTCACTACCTTATCCGCGGTATCACGATGCTCTTTCACATAGTCGCGGGTGGTTTGCAACGTGGTATAACCCAGCCCCTGGAACACATCTGGCCCCTGGCCTTTGGTGAGATCCAGCACATAATCCCATTTTCCGGAGCTTTCCACGGCGATGACATTCCACGGCTCCATGACGAACGCCGCATCGATTTCCCCGGCTTCGCCGGCGGTAAGCTGCCTGTCGGCGCCGCGAATCGGAGTCAGGATCAGATCTTTTTCCGGATCCAGCCCGGCGTCTTTGGCGATATAGCGCATGGAGACATCGGCGAAACCGCCGCGTGCCAGCGTACCGACTCGCAGTCCTTTCAGATCTTTTACCGTGGGAGGGTGATCGAGGCCCTTCAGCGCGTCACGGCGTACCACCAGCGCGCCGGCAAAATCCGTTTGCAGGTTGACGATGCTGATAATCGGCTGGCCTTTTTTCACCGCCTTAATGTTGTTTTCAAAGGCAACGTCAATGAACTGTACCGAACCGCCGATTAACGCTGCGGTGGCAGGTACGCCGCCGGCGAAATAGTCGATGGCGACGTCCAGTCCCTGTTGTTCAAAGAAGCCTTTCTCTTTAGCGATAACGATCGGTAAACCGAGCAGTGAACGATTAGATACGCCGATATGCAGCGATTCAGCCAGCGCCTGGCCCGTCAGTAGCCCAGTGAGAAGTAATGTGGCGAGAGATAATTTTTTCATTGTGGCTCCGGTTTATTAGTCAGTGAGTCAACGGGCGTGGTGACGCCAGTGTAAGAAGCGATGGGAAAGGGCGAGAAGGCCGCGATCCAGAGCGAAAGAAACCAGCATCAGCACCACCAGCGGCATCAACATTCCCGTGGTATCAAACCCACCGGCGGCTTCGTCCATCATGTAACCGATGCCTGCGCGTGCTGAGATAAACTCGCCGACGATGGCGCCGATAATGGCGAACGAGAGTGAGACCCGCAGGCCGGAAAATAGCCAGGGAATACAGTTAGGCAGCAACACCTTACGAAACAATTGCCAGCGGCTGGCGCGCAGTACCTTCATCAGATTTAACTGGATCTGATCGACGGATTTGATGCCTTCCCAGGTGTTGATCATCATCGGTACCACCACCAGCGAAAACGCCAGCAGGAATTTGGACGCAAAGCCAATGCCGACAAACATCACAATCAGCGGCGCTAGCGCTACCCGCGGCAGACAGTTCAACGCGATGATAAATGGCTCCAGCGCACTACCGATAAAGCGGCTCATGCCGAGCAGCAGCCCCAGCAATATGCCGGCTGCGGCGCCTGCCGCCAGGCCGGTTAATGCCTCCAGCAGCGTGACGCCAAGGTGGAAACTGATTTCGTTTTTCAGCAACGACTGCCAGAATGCGCTTGCCAGTTGCCACGGGCTGCTGACCCAGAAAGGGTTAAACAGTCCGCCACGCACGCCTGCTTCCCACAGAGTCAGGCCGCCGGTCAGCAACATAATCTGAATCAGCCGTATTTTTTGCCGATCATTCATGGCGTTCAGTCCCCATGCGTGCGTGCTTTTTGATGTCCTGCCAGGTGGCGCTCAGCAGTTCGTTGAAGCGGGGGGCGGTCCGCAACTGGTCAAAATTCCGTGGTCGCGGAATATCCACCTTATATTCCGCCACGACCCGACCTGGCCGGGTGCCCATCACCAGAATGCGGTCAGATAAAAAAATCGCCTCCGCCAGATCGTGGGTGACGAACAGCACGGTTTTCTTGTGCTTTTCCCAGTACTGGTTGAACATTTCCTGAATAAAAATGCGTGTCTGGGCGTCGAGGGCGCCAAAGGGTTCATCCATCAGGATCAGATCAGGTCTGGTGACCAGGGTTCTCGCCAGCGACACGCGCTGACACATGCCGCCGGAAATTTGCGCCGGATAGTGATCTTCGTAACCGGCAAGCCCCATTTCAGCAATAATCTGCTCACTACGGGCGCGAATATCCGCCTGCTCCGCTCCGATGATTTCCAGCCCCAGCGCCACATTGTCGCGCACGGTACGCCACGGCAGCAGCCCATGCTGTTGGAACATATAACCCAACGTATGAGGCGCCAGCGTGATTTCGCCCGCCTGTAGCGGGGCCAGCCCGGCGATAAAATTTAGCAGCGTGCTTTTGCCGCAACCGCTGGGGCCAACGATGCTGACAAACTCTTCTTGCGCCACATGCAGACTGACGTTTTGCAGGATCTGCTGTCCGCTGGCGGCAAAGTCCAGTGCGTCTATCTTCAGCATCATGGGGTATACCGCAATTGCCGATGGAAATACGCCAGAGCGGCTTCAGCCACCACCCTATCTTCTGCCGCCGTACCGGAGCTGACGCCGATACCGCCGACAATATCGTCCTCGACGGTGACCGGAAATCCGCCGCCAATAATCGAGAAATGTCCGCCGTTGGTAATATGGATTCCGAACGTCGGCTGCCCGGAAACGCACAACTGGTTGTAAATATGGGTAGGTTTACGGGCAGTGGCGGCGGTAAAGGCTTTATCCACCGCAATGGAAATACTGGTGATTTTGCCGCCATCCATACGACGGAAGGCAATCAAATGGCCGGATTCATCCGTTACCGCAATGCACATCGGAATATCCAGCTCCTGGGATTTCAGCACGGCCCCTTCAATCAACACATCGGCTTCGGTGATGGATAAGCGTTTAATGTTAAGCATGTTATTTCTCCTGGCGCGTTAAATCGGTGGTGTTCAGGTATTGCTCCAGACTTTCCCTATCCTGGCCGCGTAACGGCGCAAAAGGGGGATAGGGGTCACCGATAGATTCGCCCAGCCAGCACAATGCGGCTTTCATTACCGGTGTCAGACCGTGTTTCATCCACTGGGCGGGAAACACCGAAAACTGGCGCTGTAACGCGCGCGCGCGCGCGTGGTCGCCTGACTGCCAGGCGTTGATTAATTTACGCCCCAGCACGGCGGCTGGGGGCGGCATGGTGGCGCCGGAACCGCCCAACTCAAGGGTGATAAGCAACATCTGCATTGTGGTGTAATAGCGGGCCAGTCCGGCTTTATCTATTTGCTCAATAAGACGCGACACCCGGGATAAATCTCGTGAACTCTCTTTAATCCAGGCAATGCCCGGCAGGCGAGCCAGTTCGATCGTGGTATCGATGGAGACGTCCGCACCCGGCCCGGCGTTGAGGTAGAGCATGACGGGCAGGTCTGTTTCACGCAGGATATAAGAGAAGTAGTTTATCTGGTCGTCGCCGGACGGAATGCCGCCGGAAGGGCGCTGAGGCGCGAGAAGCTGTACGCCCTGCGCGCCCAGCGCAGCCGCATGGTGGGCCAGTTCCAGCGCGATACGAAATGAAGGATGAGAAATGCCGGCGACAACAGGGCGACGGCCATCGACAAACTCAATGGTTCTGGCAATCAGCCACTTACGCTGTTCCAGCGTCAGGCAGGTATATTCCTGGGCTTCTACGCCCGCGGCGATGACAACGTTGGCATCGCACTCTTCCACTACGTAGTCAATTTGACGGCGTAGCAGGGTTTCGTCGATGCGCAATTGTGCGTCGAACGGCGTCAGGGGCGGCACGATCAGCCCCGGTGTTGTGTTATGCATAGCAGGTGTTCTCAATTAAGTATTTTTATATGTATAAGGCGAAGTAACGCAGCGATGTCGCCTTTTACCTACTATCACTTAGCGATATTGATATGAAAACGACATAAAAAAGCTTTGTTTTGCTGATATATGCATAAAACAATCCCGTGACGGCTGTTTATATATATGAAATATTGAATGTGTTGAATGTATACAGAGAAAATGATTTATGATCCGGACAGAACAAGATACGCCATCGCCTGACTGTAGCATCCCGCCATTTTTGTATGATGAAGCTCCTGATTTTGTCGCCCGATCGACCCATGGCGACATCCGCCTGAGTGATTATCGCGGGCGGTGGGTGCTGTTGTTTTCACACCCTGCGGATTTCACGCCCGTCTGTACCAGTGAGTTGATCGCCTTTGCCCAGAATGTCGCGCGTTTCGAAGCGTTGAACTGCCAGTTGTTGGGATTATCGGTCGACGGGCTTTATTCGCACCTTGCCTGGCTGAATAGCATTAAGGTCAATTTCAATGTCGATATTCCTTTCCCGCTGATCGAAGACCCTTCAATGGCCGTGGCGCGGGCGTTTGGCATGTTGTCGCGTAACTCACATTCATCGGGTACGGTAAGGGGAACATTTCTTATTGATCCCAAAGGGGTTATTCAGTCGATCAACTGGTATCCCATCTCTACGGGCCGTTCAATTCAGGAGTTATTGCGCCAGCTTGAAGCGATAAAGCTCAGTTATGAGCTGCCGTATTATACGCCGGCGGAGTGGCAGCCCGGCGAGGACATTATCGTGCCGCCGCCGCGTACCGTGGAAGGCGCGCTCGCCCGGCTGGGGGATGACAATGCGCCAGACTGGTATTACAAAACCTGTACGAATCCACAATCCGCGGAAAAAGGAAACCCGCGATGATCACGGAAACTCAATGCGAAGAGATGGCGGCATTGCTGCGGCTGCTGGGGCATCCGATCCGACTGCATATTGCATTGTTGCTGCATCAACAGCCGCAAACGGTATCGGCGTTGGAAACTCAGTTGAACATTCGTCAGCCGAACCTTTCCCAACATCTGGCGGTATTGCGTGAGGCGGGGCTGGTGTATGCCACCCGTGAAGCGAAATCGGTGACCTATGCGGTGAGTGATGAGTTGCCCGCGCGCCTGATGGCAAGACTTGCCGCATTACTGGTGGAAACGTCCGTGGGCGACCCGGTAGATCCGCCCCCGCAGGCAGATGAGCCGGTTTACGCGCATCATCAAGGCGATGAACTGGTGTTTGCGACGGTACGGTTTCCGCGGAGTTCGTAACCCGCGACTGTCGTAACCGGATAGGTATCGCTATCTTGCTTGCCCGGACAAAAATCAGGACAAAAAAGGAGTCAGATGATTTCTCATCTAACTCCTTGAAATTCTGGTGGCCCCTGTTGGGTTTGAACCAACGACCAATCGATTATGAGTCGACTGCTCTAACCACTGAGCTAAGGGGCCGGACGGGCGACGATTATACGGTAATCTGTGGGGGGAGGTCTATAGCTGTTCGGCCGGATGTTTGTTTTCTATGCAGGATAGCTTGTTGTTATTATTGTCAGATTTTGCGATAACAGCGGAAAGTACGCCATAAAGGGGACGTCATGTTCATGGATATTCTGGCAACCAATCTTCAGGTCGTTTTCTGCGGCATCAATCCGGGATTATCGACCGCTCATCATGGTTATCATTTCGCCAACCCGAATAACCGGTTCTGGAAAGTGATCCATCAGGCCGGATTCACCGCACGTTTACTCAAGCCTGAAGAGGAGCGGCATCTGTTGGATAGCGGATGCGGCATCACCATGCTGGTGGATCGCCCGACGGTGGAAGCGACTGAATTGAAACGGAGTGAGCTTTCACTGGGCGGTGAAGCCGTTATTGAAAAGATAAAGCGCTATCAGCCCCAGGCGCTTGCGGTATTGGGCAAGCAAGCGTTCAGCCAGGCTTTCGGCATCAGGAAGGTTGAATGGGGGCGTCAGACGTTGACGATCGGCAAAACGCAGGTGTGGGTGCTGCCGAATCCCAGCGGACTGAACCGTGCGACGCTGGCGTCGCTGGTCGAGTCTTATCAGGCGTTGTATTTTGACGTCAGATTGCGGACCATTCAGTCCGATGAATGAAGTGAGGCTCGGATAGCCTGGCATGAGGTCTATTGGCAATCTCCTCCGCCCAACTCGAGGTAAATCCGTGCCAGATTTTGCAACTGTTCATAACGGTTACCATCCAACTCTACCTGCGCCATCCTCCTTGTTTCCTGCGCATCAAGCCAAAAGTTGATGGGGGCCGCTCCATTGCCATAGCGGATTTCATACATTCTTTCTGATTTTTGCGCCAGTACCAGCAACTGGTTCAGCAGTTTTTCCTGTTCCAATAGCCGGGTACGCAGCGTCAGGGCATTGTCTACATCGGCCATGGCTTCATATAGCGCCTGTTTGAAATCTATCACGCGTTGTTCATAGTCATTGCGGGCAATTTTTACATTGATGTTCATTTGACGCCATTGCAGGAAAGGCAACGTTAGCCCGGCGGCGGTTGAGGCCATGGGATTACTTAACAACCCCGCCAGGGAGTTGCTACTTGTGCCCAGAGCGACGGTTAAACTGAATGCCGGATATAACTGCGCCCGTTGCGTGTCGACATTAGCCAGGGCCTCCCGTAGCCGTAATTCCAGCGCTTTAATATCGGGTCTGCAAGACAGCACGCTAGCCGGAATGCCGGAATTGATTGGGGGAAGAGGCCCTGAGGGGAGATGTAAAGGGTTCACCACCTCACTTCCTGTTCTGGCTCCCAGTAGCACCGATTGCATATTCATTGTTTGTTTATGCTCATTTAATAGCGTGAGATGGCTATTTTCCTGGTTGGTGACGTTTTGCTCGGCGGCAATTATATCCAGCAAAGAGACATTGCCGGCGTGAAAGCGGGCGGTAACCAATCGCAGGGAATCTTTAGCATGGTCGATACTCTGTTGACTGACGGCGATTCGCTGATTAAGAAATGCAAGCTGCCAGTAATTGGTGCTGGCATTCGCCAGCAGGATGAGTCGGGCTTCATCCAGATCCTGCTCTGTGGCTTCACGCTCCCATACTGCGGCGTCCTGCTGGCGAGCCAATTTACCCCACAGATCCACCTCATAATTCACGCTGATAGTGGAAGTACTGCTCTTGGCCCAGGGGGAGGAATTCCGCAACCTTCTATTGCTGCCCGAACCAACCGAGCCGGTCACGATCGGTTCGTGTTTGATACCGGTCTGCTCTTCTATAAGCTGAGCCTGGTATACGCGTAGCGTCGCTAAGGCTAAATCGTTGTTTCTTGATACGACCAACTCCAACCATCGTTCCAGCATCGGATCATTGAAGTCGCGCCAGGAAAAGGGGACTGATTTACCGGTGGTACTGGCCTCCCGCCAGTGCGTCGGGTAATCAACCACCGGCGGCTGGTATTCGCTGCGCAATGTATTTCCGCATCCTGCGCTGATAATAACTGCGGTCGCCAAGCCTAGGTGGGGAATGATTTTCTTCATTTATTCTCTCGCCAATGATAGGACCGGATCCATCCGAGCGGCTTTGCGGGCGGGTAGATAGCCAAAAATCATGCCGATAAGGGTAGAGCAGAAAAAGGCGAAAACAGCGGTAGTCCAGGAGTCGATAGCTGTCAGCACGCCGCCCGACAGCGAGGTGAACAAGGGGCCGATAACCAGCGATAGGCCAATACCCAATATGCCGCCTATCAGGCAGACCAATACCGCCTCGATCATGAACTGTTGCATGATATCACTCCTGCGGGCGCCGACCGCCATGCGCACGCCGATTTCGTGGGTACGCTCGGTGACGGAAACCAGCATAATGTTCATCACGCCAATGCTGCCGATAAATAGCGAAATGGACGCCACCATCAAAATCAGCATGCGGAAAGTCATTGAAGTGTATTCCTGGGCTTTGCGGATTTGATCGAAATTGAACAGCCTGAAGTCCCTGGCGCCGTGACGCTGTATCAATAACTGACTGATGGCGCTGGCGGCCGCTTCACTGGATACGTTGTCTTTAAGTTGCAGGCTGATACTGTTGAGAGAAGACTGGTTCAATATGCGCCGCATCACGGTGGTATAGGGCACCCAGACATTGAGGATGTTCGGTGCAACATTGTTGTTGTTATGAGCTATACCAATAATTCTTGCCGGCACGGCCCCCAAAAAAACCACCTGGCCTAGCGGACTGCCCTGATAATCGCCAAAAAGGGCTTTAACAACATTACTCTCGATAATGACGACTTGCTGTGCATCAAGATCATTATAGAAATTGGCGCCTTCGATAAGGCTGATCCCCCGTATGTGAAAATAGTCGCGGCCTACGCCATTGATCGAGGCGTTGGCCGATTTGCTCTGGAAACGGATCGATGCTGAGGCGGTAATTTCGGGACTGACGCTATCGACAAAACTCTGGCTAATCAACGCATCGGCATCGGCAGGTATCAATGTTCGAAAGCTTTTGTTATCAGTAGAATAATTCCCTCCTGGATAAATGGTGATCAGATTGGAGCCAAGGCCCATGATATATTGCAATGTGCGCTGCCGGGCACCTTCACCCAGCGCGACAACCGTCGCTACGGACGCGATGCCGAAGACGATGCCAATCATGGTCAACACTGTTCGCAGCCGGTGAGCGTTCATGGTTTTTAAGGCCATCCGCAGCGACTCCCGCGTGCGGTCAAGCAAGCCGCGCCAGTAGCATTGCCTCGCGCTGCGCGGGCGTAAATCCTGTTCTTGGACGGGCGGGATCTTTTGGCCGCTGTCGGCCATTATTTCACCGTCTTGAAGTTCAATGATACGTCGGGCGTGTTGGGCGACCGCCATATCGTGAGTGACGATGATAACGGTATGCCCGCGCTGGTTGAGGCTGGAAAGAATTTTCAGCACCTCTTGCCCGGCGTGGGAATCAAGCGCGCCGGTGGGTTCGTCCGCCAGGATAATTTCCCCGCCGTTAATCAGGGCGCGGGCAATGCTCACTCGCTGCTGCTGACCACCGGAAAGCTCGCCCGGCTTATGGTGCTCATAGCCCGCCAAACCCAATTGACCCAACAGTTGGGTGGCGCGCATGCGGCGTTCCCTGCGGTCAACGCCAGCGTAAATAGCCGGGATTTCCACGTTATCCAACGCATTAGTATCGGGCATCAGGTGATAGCGTTGAAAAATAAAGCCAATATGATCGCGGCGCATGCGTGCCAGTTCGTCCGGGGAAAGGAGGGCGGGATTCTGGCCCCCAATGAAATAGTCTCCGCTGTCGGGCACATCCAGACACCCCATAATATTCAGCAGCGTCGATTTTCCGGAGCCGGACGCACCGATTATCGCCACCATCTCACCGGGAGCAATGACCAGATTTATTTTTTTTAGCACTTTTGATTGCTGGCCGCCGTTGGCATACGTGCGGCTAACATTGTGCAATTCGATGATAGAATTCACGGAATAACCGCCGCCTGGCCGTTTAGTGGGGACAACACAATGCGATCACCCGGACTCAGGCCTTTCAATACCTGTACATCAATGTTATTGGTAATGCCGGTAGCGATCGCGCGCGTATGCGGTTTATTGTCCGAGCCAATGATAAGGACTTCCTGTCTATCGCCCGTTTTTTTTATCACCGCCTGCAATGGGATCAACGGCGTATCCCTGGCCTCGGCTCTGAGCAATGACACCTGCGCCGTCATGGCAATACGGAATTTGTTTTCGGAATTCGGTACGTCTAATAGCGCGTTGTAGTATATCGAGGCGTTATCGTTGCCGCCGCTGAAAGAAGTACCGCTGCCGGAAAATGCATCATCCTGCATGACCGACTCTGGTGCCAGTTCGATGCTGCGTAGCGTCGCATCGTAACGTTTTCCCGGCTCTGAGAAAATGGTGAAATAGGCTTTCTGGCCTACGGCGACATGGGTGATATCCGCCTCGGATATTTGCGCCTTGATATTCATGACATCCAGACGGGCCAGTTTAACGATAGTCGGAGCGCTTTGATTTGCATTCACCGTCTGACCCTGCCGGGTAATGACGGCAATGACTGTGCCGTTCATCGGCGCCAGAATCTTGGTATAACTGAGGTCGACTTTCTTTTTATCTACTTCGATTTGCGCCTGGATAATACGAGCGCGCAACGCGAGCAGATCGGCTCGTGTGGTAGCGAGCATGGCCTCCGCATTTTCATAATCCTGTTGCGAACTGGCCTCACTGCTCAGCATCCTTTTCTGGCGGTTGAATTCGGCTTCAGCCTGTTTAAGCGTTGCCTGGCGAGCCAGATATTCGGCTTTGACTACATTTAACGCGGCCTCTGCGTTGCGCAAATCGTTGCGCTGCGGCAGGTCGTCGATCTCGGCGATGAGTTGGCCTTTTTGTACGCTATCTCCAACTTCGACTTTCAGTGATTTTACCTGACCCGAAACCTGCGCTCCGACATTGACACGCTCTATGGCATCCAATTTACCCGCGGCCACGACGACATTTTCAATATCCCCGCTACGGACGGTTGCAGTGATATATGTTAAAGGCGCCGGACGCGGCCAAAAATAGAGTATTAAAGCTATAGCGATGAAAACCGCACTCACTAGTGTAATACGGAACCGAGGATGTTGGGGAAAATGCATATTATGATATACCCAGATACTTATAACATTTATTGATATCTCCCAGGCGCTTCGATCCTATCTTTTATTATCCGAAGTTGTACGTTTACCACGACCTTCGATAAACCTTGATTGCCCGCGAGCACCTATTTCCAGCATTTTCCAGGATGCTCATCCTGTCTGTGCAATGAGAAAGGAAAAGCGACACTTCCATGAACGGAAATAATATAGAAAATTGACAATCATCACGCGTTGGCGGCATGATGCGGCGTTATACTTTCCGGTGCAGGGATGGCAATCGGGACGGTCTGAGCCAGAACATCAAGCACATACGGTGCGTCGTCCAAAGAGCAAAGGATGCCGTAGACACGAAGGTCAACAGTGGACGGAACCAAGCGAATAACCATAAAGCCGTAGTTTCTCAGCGAATTGCTAACAGAACTCAGATGCGTCTCTTTCACCGCAGGCACCTCTAGCTTTAGGCTGTCTCCACATAGGAGAAATGCCCACCGGTATCAGCGCATTAGTGGTTAAACCCACTACCGCTGGCGGACTCGTCTCGTTGGGTGTCGCCATGCTGATTGGTCATCCTCTCTAGACAAGACAATTACCGTGAAGTTCTATCAATAATAAATCCATTTTCTACCATTACTTCAGTAATAAAAGTCTTTCTTGCTCAGAACATAAGGAATCCCGAATAGGTTCATTAAATAGTAGTTATCTTATGTATTGATAATATTAATACCTTCCCCAAACTCCATCTATAATTTTGCGTATGGATTTTAGCTGACACATTTTTGTTAAAAGTTTTGCACATAAACGCAATAGATAATACCTATTAAACTGAGAGTATTTTGTCGATGGGGTTATGTATTATGATCCTATCCAAGAATAGTGGAGAGGCTGTTAAGTGAGTAAAATCGTTAACAAGGTGATCTATGACACAAACAAAATCCGTGAAGAAAATATCCCGAAATCAGTACACGTCGTCAGGACGTTGCGCAATGGCTGCTAAAACGGCGGAAGGTTTTAAACGTCATGAGCCGGCGGCGACAAATAGATAAAAAATAACCCCGGTAATCCGGGGTTATTTCAGAGACATCATACCGCTAACGAATTAGTCGTCCAGGAAGCTGCGCAACACTTCAGAACGGCTTGGGTGACGCAGTTTACGCAACGCTTTCGCTTCGATCTGACGAATACGTTCACGGGTAACGTCAAACTGCTTACCGACTTCCTCCAGCGTATGGTCGGTATTCATATCAATACCGAAGCGCATACGCAGAACTTTCGCTTCACGCGCGGTCAGACCGGCCAACACATCGTGCGTCGCCGAACGCAGGCTTTCCGATGTGGCGGAATCCAGCGGCAGCTCCAGCGTGGTGTCCTCGATAAAATCGCCCAGATGCGAATCTTCGTCATCGCCAATCGGCGTTTCCATCGAAATGGGCTCTTTGGCGATCTTCAGCACCTTGCGGATTTTATCTTCCGGCATCAGCATGCGTTCAGCCAGTTCTTCCGGCGTTGGCTCACGGCCCATTTCCTGCAACATCTGACGGGAAATACGATTGAGTTTGTTGATGGTCTCAATCATATGCACCGGAATACGGATGGTGCGCGCCTGGTCGGCGATGGAACGGGTAATGGCCTGACGGATCCACCAGGTGGCATAGGTCGAGAACTTATAGCCGCGGCGATATTCAAACTTATCCACCGCTTTCATCAGACCGATGTTCCCTTCCTGAATCAGATCGAGGAACTGCAAGCCGCGGTTGGTGTATTTCTTGGCGATGGAAATAACCAGACGCAAGTTCGCTTCAACCATCTCTTTTTTCGCCCGACGTGCTTTCGCCTCGCCGATCGACATGCGACGGTTGATGTCTTTGACCTGTTCAATGGTTAAACCGGTTTCTTCTTCAATCTGATGCAGCTTTTGCAGGCTGCGCTTCACGTCTTCTTCCACGACGCTCAGCTTTTCAGACCAGGGCTTAGCCATGGCGACGGCGGCAACAAACCAGGAGTCATTGGTTTCATTGCCGGCGAACAGGGTGACGAAGTTTTTCTTCGGCATTTTGCACTGTTCAACGCACAGCTTCATGATCAGACGTTCCTGGGTACGCACGCGGTCCATCATTGAACGCATGCTGTTAACCAGGAAATCGAACTGTTTCGGCACCAGACGGAACTGTTTGAAGACTTCAGACAGATTCAGAATTTCCTGCGCCGATTTAGCGTGGCTGCGTCCGTTGGCCTTAATGACCTGACGCGTCATTTCATATTGATCGCGCAATTCAGCGAATTTCTGACGAGCCAGTTCAGGGTCGATGCTGTTGTCGTCATCGCTATCGTCGTCGTCGTCATCATCGTCGTCGTCATCCAGCTCTTCAGTGGAGAGCTCAGAACCGACATGGGTGGCCGTTGGCGCGATATCTTCTTCCGCATTGGGATCGACAAATCCGGTGATCAGATCGGACAGGCGGCTTTCGCCGGCCTCGACGCGATCGTACTGCTCCAGCAGATAGGTGATCGCTTCCGGATACTCGGCAACGGAACATTGAACCTGATTGATACCGTCTTCGATACGCTTGGCAATATCGATCTCGCCTTCACGCGTTAGCAATTCAACGGTACCCATTTCACGCATGTACATGCGAACCGGATCGGTGGTGCGGCCGATTTCTGATTCAACGCTGGATAACACCTGAGCAGCAGCCTCTGCCGCGTCTTCATCCGCGTCATTGGTATTTTCTGCCAGCAACAGATCATCTGCATCAGGTGCTTCTTCCATCACCTGGATGCCCATGTCATTAATCATCTGGATGATGTCTTCGATCTGGTCGGAGTCGATGATATCTTCCGGCAGATGGTCATTGACCTCAGCATAGGTCAGGTAGCCTTGCTCCTTACCACGGGTGACAAGTAGCTTTAGCTGTGACTGCGGGTTTTGCTCCATAAGACGGTATCCACACTTCAGAGTATTTGGGTTGGTGTTGGTCGGCGTCATTCGCCAACAATAACATTAGGGCTTTTTTTCTAATCGCCGCGGACCCTGTAGCGGCTCTTGGCAAGGCTTTACCCTGCTATTTTATCGGCAATTAAGCCTTGTTAATCAGTTTTTTCTGGTTAAAGCCAGTTGCAATGACCAAAGCTCTTTTTTCTCTTTGGCGTTAAGCCCGTGCGTTCTTTCGCGGGCGATTAAAGTTTCCTGTCTTTGACTCAACAGTTGATCATAGAGTTCCGCCAGGCTTATTCTAAATTTCTCGTCCAGCTCGTCCTCTTCAATCATATGGTTCCATGAAGCCATGGTTTCAAGCTGTTTGCGGTATTTACTGTCGCGATATTTTTCAAGCAGCAGACCCATGTTCATTCCGGGGCTGGCGTTACAGGTTTTTACCAGATCGCGAAACAGCGTTAAGCCGGCTACTTTGCTTTCATCAATGTCTTCTAGCGCCAGTTCAGGCACTTCCGCCGAAAGCCTCGGATTCTGAACTAATAGCCCTATAAGTATACGCATAGTTGTGACTTTTAGCTGGGGCGGCTGGTAGGGAAGAGCATGTTCGGCCACTTTCGGCAGCAGCCTGTCAAGCTGGCTGTCGTCCAGAATCCCCAGTTTATTGCCCAGCTGCTGGCGCAAATATAAGCGTAACGTTTCACCTGGAACCTGACCGATCAAGGGCAGCGCCAGCGTGCTGAGCTTCGCTCGACCGTCGGGCGAGCTCATATCTACCTGTTGTTGCAAGGTTTCAAACAGAAACTGAGACAGCGGTAAAGCCTGTTCCATTTGCTGTTCGAAGCTTTCTTTACCTATTTTACGAACCAGCGTGTCGGGATCTTCGCCATCAGGCAAAAACATGAAGCGCAGTTGCCGACCATCGTTTAAATAGGGTAGCGCAGTTTCAAGCGCTCGCCATGCCGCCTCTCGCCCGGCGCGGTCGCCGTCATAACAGCAGACGACCTGGTCGGTGGCGCGAAACAGCAACTGAATATGGTCGGCCGTCGTGGAGGTTCCCAGCGACGCAACCGCATAATCAATACCAAACTGCGCCAGGGCAACCACATCCATATACCCTTCAACAACCAGCAACCGCTTCAGTTCAGGATGGTTGCGCTGCGCTTCATACAGGCCATAGAGCTGGCGGCCTTTATGAAAAATTTCCGTTTCCGGCGAGTTCAGATACTTCGGCACGCCGTCGCCTAATACCCGTCCGCCAAAGGCAATCACCCGTCCCCGCTTATCACGGATAGGGAACATGACGCGTTCGCGAAAACGGTCGTATGTACGCCCTTGTTCGTTAGTCACCAGCATGCCCGCATCGTTCAATGTGCTGCGGTCATCATTGTTGCGTCCGAAGCGCTTTAAGGCGTTATCCCAGCCGGCGGGTGCGAAGCCAATGGCAAAATGGCTAATCACTTCGGCGCTCAGCCCGCGCTGTTGCAGGTAATGCAACGCCTGCGAGCCGATAGACTGACTCAGCGCCTGCTGATAGAACTCGCTCAGTTGCCCCATCAACTCATACAAACTTTGTCGTTGATGACGCTCAAGCTGGGTTGGGCCGGTGCCGGTTTCATAGGGTACTTCAAGGCCATATGCGGCGGCTAATTCTTCAATACTTTCAACGAATTCAAGACGATCATAATTCATTAGAAAGTCGATGGCGTTGCCATGAGCGCCACAGCCGAAACAGTGATAGAACTGCTTATCGCCGTTTACGGTAAATGAGGGGGTTTTTTCGTGGTGGAACGGGCAGCACGCGTGATAATTCTTGCCCTGCTTTTTCAGTTTGACACGCGCATCAATGAGATCGACGATGTCGGTGCGAGCCAGCAGATCATTAATAAATACGCGTGGAATTCGTCCAGCCATAAGCCCCTGTTTCTTAACTTATAAACGATAGCTTATAAACGACAGCAAGCCGCGCATTCCTTTCGGAAGCACGGCCTTCGTATGCAACTACTTAAGTCTGCGGATTAATCACGCGGTGGAGGTAAAACCTCCTGAAAATTAATACAGACGAGTGCGGCGTGCGTTTTCTCGAGCCAATTTCTTCGCGTGACGTTTTACCGCAGACGCTTTAGCGCGCTTACGTTCGGTAGTCGGTTTTTCATAAAACTCACGACGACGAACTTCAGCCAGAACACCTGCTTTTTCGCAGGAACGCTTGAAGCGACGCAGAGCTACGTCGAACGGCTCGTTTTCACGTACTTTAATTACCGGCATGTGCCTCTCACCTCAATAAATTCGGTTTGCCGCTGGCCTTGTGCCAGCCTTTTCAAAATGGTGCGGAATTCTACTGCAAACAGGGCGCCCTTGTAAAGGGCCGGGCGATCATAAAACACTCAACCTCCGCCAGCGCAGAAACCGGGATGCTTATGGTAGACTATCCGCCGCATGAAGCAAGCTGCATTCAGCCCGAGCTTGTACCGTAATAAAAGTAGGAACAGCAATGCGCGTATTGGGTATCGAAACATCCTGTGATGAAACCGGAATTGCCATTTATGACACTCAGGCCGGTTTGGTCGCTAATCAGTTATACAGCCAGATAAAACTCCATGCCGATTATGGCGGTGTCGTTCCTGAGCTGGCTTCCCGCGATCACGTGCGTAAAACCGTGCCGTTGATTCAGGCGGCGCTGCGCGAAGCCGATTTAAACGCCGGCGATATTGACGGCGTCGCCTATACCTCCGGTCCCGGTCTGGTGGGGGCGCTATTGGTCGGCGCCACCGTCGGGCGAGCATTGGCGTTTGCCTGGAATGTTCCGGCTGTTGCGGTGCATCACATGGAGGGGCATCTGCTGGCGCCGATGCTGGAAGAGCATCCTCCCGCATTCCCTTTCGTCGCGTTGCTGGTTTCCGGCGGCCATACGCAGTTGATCAGCGTAACCGGTATCGGCGAGTATCGGTTGCTTGGCGAGTCCATTGATGATGCCGCGGGGGAGGCGTTTGATAAAACGGCCAAACTACTGGGGCTGGATTACCCAGGCGGGCCGATGCTGTCGAAAATGGCTCAGGGCGGCGACGCCGCGCGCTTTACCTTTCCGCGTCCTATGACCGATCGCCCGGGACTGGATTTCAGTTTTTCCGGTCTGAAAACGTTCGCCGCCAATACGATCCGCAATAATGGCGATGACGAACAAACCCGGGCGGATATTGCGCGCGCTTTTGAGGATGCCGTCGTGGATACGCTGGCGATTAAATGTCGTCGCGCGCTGGACGAAACCGGTTTTGACAGGCTGGTTATGGCGGGAGGGGTCAGCGCTAATCGTACGTTGCGCCAGCGTCTGGGCGAGATGATGACGAAACGTGGAGGGAGCGTATTCTATGCCCGGCCTGAGTTTTGTACCGACAATGGCGCGATGATTGCCTATGCGGGCGCCATTCGCCTGCAACAAGGGGTGACCGAGGATCTCGGCGTGAGGGTGAGACCGCGTTGGCCACTGGCTGAGTTACCCGCTATCGGAGAGTAATCAGCCGAAATGCGGGGGCGACCGCCGAGATGCGACGTCGGAACGGTACTGGCTGGCCGTTGCCGTTAAAGCTCTTGTTCAAACAGCACCAAAATGGCTTCATAGAGCTGTTTGACGCTGAATCCTCTGGCGGGCGTGGTGAAGATGGTGTCGTCGCCGGCGATGGTGCCCAGAATGCCTTCCGACTTGCCCAGAGAGTCAAGCAAGCGCGCGATAAGCTGAGCTGCGCCTGGGCTGGTATGGATAACCACGACGGCGTCATTAAAATCGACGTCCAGCACCAGATTTTTGAGCGGACTGGTGGTGGTGGGGACGCCAAGTTCCGCCGGCAGGCAGTAAACCATTTCCATTTTGGCGTTGCGCGTCCGCACGGCGCCAAATTTGGTCAGCATGCGCGAGACTTTGGACTGATTGATGTTTTCAAATCCATCGTCTTGCAAAGCTTGAACAATTTCGCTTTGAGAGCTGAATTTTTCTTCTTTCAGCAGCGCTTTGAACGCTCTGACCAAATCTTCTTGTTTTGTCGAATTACGCATTCTGCACCGATTTAATGGTTTATTGGCTTTATTATGATTATGCAGATGAGTGAATTTTTATGCAACCAATATGCGTATATCATCGTCGGCTGTGGTTTCCGGCCGGATTCAAAAGCGCAGCCGAAAGTGGTAAGGCAAGCCGCGAAGTCTGAAAAATGCGTTACAAGTCACATAAAGGTGAATTAAATGTTATCAAAATGATGTTGTTCATATAATGATAATGCATACACAGCGGCGCTTTGGTTTACTGTCCATAACCGAGCGTGACGTTATTAGCCTGTAGCCTACTAACTTTACTTACCTTTCTAATTAATAGCCGCTTATGGTTTATTATTATAGACATAGGGTATTCCCGGTCTTTAAGTCATATCCACTGGCGGTAAGCGAATACGCTTTATTTTTTTCTCTTGTGTTAATTCTTTGATTAAACGAATTCGCGGCATTCTTGTACTTTACGATAATAAGGAGTTTAGGATGAAAGTAGCAGTTCTTGGAGCAGCCGGCGGTATTGGTCAGGCCCTTGCTCTCCTCCTCAAAACCCAGCTTCCTTCTGGTTCAGAATTATCTCTTTACGATATCGCGCCGGTAACGCCGGGCGTAGCGGTCGATCTGAGCCATATTCCCACCGCAGTAAAAACCAAAGGTTACTGTGGCCCTGATGCAACGCCTGCGCTGGTAGGCGCGGATATCGTGCTGATATCCGCCGGCGTAGCCCGTAAACCGGGTATGGACCGTTCTGATTTGTTTAATGTTAATGCAGGGATCGTCCGTAATTTGGTTGAGCAAATTGCCAGCACCTGTCCAAAGGCTTGTATCGGTATTATCACCAATCCCGTCAATACGACAGTCGCTATTGCGGCCGAAGTGCTTAAGAAAGCCGGCGTTTACGATAAAAACAAACTGTTCGGCGTGACCACGCTGGACATTATCCGCTCCAATACTTTTGTTGCCGAACTTAAAGGCAAGCAGCCGGAAGAGATCAACGTACCGGTTATCGGTGGACACTCCGGCGTGACTATCCTGCCATTGTTGTCACAGATTCCGGGCGTCAGCTTCAGCGATCGGGAAGTCGCCGATTTGACGAAACGCATCCAGAATGCGGGGACTGAAGTAGTGGAAGCGAAGGCCGGCGGCGGATCGGCAACCTTATCGATGGGCCAGGCGGCCGCGCAGTTCGGCCTGTCATTAACGCGCGCGTTGCAGGGTGACGACGGCGTGGTTGAATGCGCCTATGTCGAGAGTGATGGTCAATACGCCCGATTCTTTGCGCAACCGGTGCTGTTGGGTAAAAATGGCATTGTCGAACGTAAAGACATCGGTAAGTTGAGCGAGTTTGAACAAGAAGCGCTCAAAAATATGTTGGAAACGTTGAATCAGGACATCGAGTTAGGCGAGGCTTTCATTAAAGGCTAATCAACGTCCCTGTTTCCGTTACCACACAGCCGGAGATTGATCTCCGGCTTTTCTTTTTACTGGGGCCGGATCAGCTTTTTTCTATCAATAAGCTGGTTGGTTTCCGGATCATAATACCGGCTAGGCCAGATCTCGGCTGGATGGATATTCAGCGCATCGGCGATCAGCCATTCCCCTTTAGGCCAGGGACGCGAAAGGGCATTCGCCAGGGTTGACGAGCTTAATCCGGCCGCGCGGGATACCGCTGCCAGCGTTGTGCCTTTTTTGCGCAGAGCTGCGATGATATCAGCGGGATGCCAGTCATGTTTCCTTAGAGTCATAATCCTTCCCTTATTGCTATAAGACGACTGTGTATTAGTGGTATAAATAACGTGTGTTAGTTATATGCCAAGCTAATATGATATGAATATTTGGAAATAATATAGCATCAATTTTCTAAAAATTTCTCAATTATTATTCCTAATAAATTCGTTTTTGTTAGGAATGGCACTATCAGGATGAAAGGCTATGAAAAAAGAGTGGTTTGCTACCAATGAACTGGTCGGCGTTGGCGGGCTTCCCAAATCAAGACAGGGATTAAACAAGCGCGCCCGTGAAGATGGATGGGAAAGGCGACGTCGTCGAGGCGTCCAGGGACGAGGCGTGGAATACTCGATTCATAGCCTTCCCGACGTGGTAAAACAATCGTTATCACTGGAAGATGACTCCCCGTCATATGCGGAAATACCGCCCGGCACACTGGCCGTTTGGGTGCGGATATATGAGCAACTATCTGAAATGGAAAGAGATAAACTTATCGCCCATATTCTGCGGGTCGGCGTATCGACTACGCTGAATCAACTGGGTATAACCTCCTCTGGTGAGCAGGTCGATCCGACGGCGATCGCCGAGTAAAACGTATTACGCCATCAGCCCTGCACGGGAAGATGGCTTCAACGCTTGTTTGCCCATTACTGTCCTTTCTTTTCGCGCCGCATCTCGCCCATCTATTTTCTCTTCACTTTGATATCTATAGATATATTTGCGGAATATTGATTTTTTTTCCTATCCTTTAGTGGTATTAATAACGCGTAGATGTTAAATGTTTAGGTAACGGTAGTCCACTATAGGGAAACAGTTTGATGAAAGTCGATGTTGCCCTCTCAGAGTAAGCAAGGGAGTGAAACGTATGAGTAAAGAATGGTTTGCCACCCAGGAATTGATCGGTCTCGACGGGTTGCCTAAATCACCGCAAGGATTAAACAAACGCGCCCGCGATGACGGCTGGGAACGACGCAGACGAAAGGGCGTTCAAGGACGCGGCGTCGAATATTCGATTCACAGCTTACCCGATGAAGCAAGAGAACAGCTCATGATAAGAGAAGGGGTGCCTGAATATCTGGTGAAAAAAGAGCCAGTCTTGCTGGCTTCCTGGATACACATTTTCCATCAACTCTCGGAAAACGAACAATCACGGCTGATAAACTTCATCCTGCGCGAAGGCACCGTTGCGATGTTGTCTCGTTTGGATAATCCCGCGGATGACGGACGCCGTAACGGTTCATCGTGAAGCGCGCGTCGCTAGAAATCACGCTGTACCGCAATATGCGCGAGACCTTCAAGCGCTTTGCGGAATGGGGTGTCCTGTAAGGGCTGTAGCGCGGCAATCGCTTTATCCGCCTCTTCTTCCGCGCGTTTACGCGTGTAGTCGAGCGAACCGCATTGCTGCATGGCGACAAGAACGGGGTCAAGCAGGTGACGTCCGTTGCCTTCTTCTATTGCCTGACGAATCATGGCGCTCTGTTTGGCATTACCGTGATGCATCGCGTGTAGCAAAGGCAGCGTGGGTTTGCCTTCATTAAGATCATCGCCGGTATTTTTACCCAGCGTTTTACCGTCCGCGCTGTAATCCAGCAAATCGTCGATAAGCTGAAAAGCCGTTCCCAGATAACGACCGTAGTCCTGCAATGCTTTTTCCTGTTCAGGCGTCGCGCCCGCCAAAATCGCCGATGATTGGGCGGCGGCCTCGAACAGGCGAGCGGTTTTGCTGTAAATCACGCGCATGTAGCTTTCTTCGGTAATGTCGGGATCGTTACAGTTCATCAACTGCAAGACTTCCCCTTCAGCAATCACATTCACGGCTTCGGACATCAGCGCCAGCACGCGCAGCGATTCCAGACTGGTCATCATCTGGAATGCGCGGGTATAGATAAAATCGCCGACCAGTACGCTGGCCGCATTACCGAAAGCGGCATTGGCGGTGGCTTTGCCGCGCCGCATATCCGACTCATCGACGACGTCATCGTGCAACAAGGTGGCGGTATGAATAAATTCAATCAATGCCGCCACGGTGACGTGTTTGTGTCCTTCATAAGCCAGCGCTCGTGCCGCAAGCACCGCGATCATCGGTCTGATGCGTTTGCCGCCGCCGCTGATGATATAATGGCCGAGCTGATTAATGAGAACGACATCAGAGTCCAGTTGTTCAATAATTACCTTATTAACGGCCGTCATATCCCGGGCGGTTAACGATGTGATTTGTTCTAGATTCATGGTTTGTGCCAGCTGATTTCTTCAACATCGCCGTAAGATTGCTGTCTCATATCGGCATATGATGGAATTTGTTGAGTTGATTGTACTGGAAAAATGAGAGAGATAAACGGCAGTTAATACGTTGTATTCTTTTTCTGCACATCCTTCGATTCTGCACTTGTCATCCTCGGGTTTTTTGCGTAGAATTCGCGCCCTATTGTGAATATTTATAGCGCACTCTGGATAATCATACGTTGAGTGCGCGGAAAGCGGAGTTTTATATGTACGCGGTTTTCCAAAGTGGTGGTAAACAACACCGAGTAAGCGAAGGTCAAACCGTTCGCTTGGAAAAGCTGGACATCGCAACTGGTGAAGCTATTGAGTTTGATCAGGTTCTGATGATTGCCAATGGTGAAGAGATCAAAATCGGCGTTCCTTTCGTCGATGGCGGTAAAATTAAAGCTGAAGTTGTTGCTCACGGTCGTGGCGAGAAAGTTAAGATTGTTAAGTTTCGTCGTCGTAAACACTACCGTAAGCAAGCAGGCCACCGTCAGTGGTTCACTGACGTGAAAATCACCGGCATCAGCGCTTAAGATTTAGGAGAGCGGATAAATGGCACACAAGAAAGCTGGCGGTTCGACTCGTAACGGTCGTGACTCAGAAAGCAAACGTCTGGGCGTAAAACGTTTCGGCGGCGAAGCAGTATTGGCGGGCAGCATCATCGTTCGTCAGCGCGGAACCAAATTCCATGCTGGCAGCAACGTAGGTTGCGGGAAAGACCATACTCTGTTCGCTTTGTCTGACGGTAAAGTTCAGTTCGAAGTTAAAGGTCCTAAAAACCGTAAATATATCAGCATCGTTGCTGAATAATTTCTCGCGTTAGGCCTTACAGATTTAAGCCCTGCAATTCGTTGCGGGGCTTTTTATATTCTGGAACGCCCGGTAAGCAGATAGCCTGAGCGGAATATGAAAACAAAACGATGGTCGCCCGCAGTGATGATGGGTAGTGCTGTTTTGATATTCCATTTATACTGTTTATTTTTAGTACAGATGAAAATATTGAGGGAAGCGGGTACAATCCGCCCCTTTGCCGGAAATAGGTTCTGGTGCGTCGGTTTTTAATGGTTGATGGCTGCGAGGCTGTATGCCTTAAAATCAAAAAGTTACGCCAAAAAGAACCAATAAATAGCCTAAAACAAGTAGATGTTCTCTATTGGTTTTTTGCGGAGAGAGTCAATGAAGTTTGTAGATGAAGCCACAATTCTGGTTGTGGCGGGCGATGGCGGTAATGGCTGCGTTAGCTTCCGTCGTGAAAAATATATTCCCAATGGCGGTCCTGACGGCGGCGACGGCGGCGACGGCGGCGACGTTTATTTGCTGGCCGATGAAAACCTGAACACGCTGATTGACTACCGTTTTGAAAAATCCTTCCGGGCTGAACGCGGACAAAATGGTCAGAGCCGCGACTGTACGGGAAAACGGGGTAAAGACATTACGATCAAAGTGCCTGTCGGCACCCGTGTTCTGGATAAAGGAACCGGCGAAGTGCTGGGGGATATGACTCGTCACCAGCAGAAGCTGATGGTCGCCAAAGGCGGCTGGCACGGGCTGGGGAACTCACGGTTCAAGTCTTCAGTCAATCGGGCTCCTCGGCAGAAAACCGACGGTACGCCGGGCGAAGAACGCGAATTGATGCTGGAACTGCTGCTGCTGGCCGATGTCGGTATGCTGGGGCTGCCTAATGCCGGTAAATCTACCTTTATCCGCGCTGTTTCAGCGGCGAAGCCGAAAGTAGCGGACTATCCTTTTACCACGTTGGTGCCAAGCCTCGGGGTTGTCCGCATGGACAGCGAACAAAGCTTTGTCGTCGCCGACATTCCGGGATTGATTGAGGGCGCTTCTGACGGCGCAGGTTTGGGGATTCGTTTCCTTAAACATCTGGAACGTTGCCGGGTATTGCTGCATCTTATTGATTTAGCGCCAATTGACGAGTCCGATCCGATAGAAAACGCCAAAGTGATCGTCAATGAATTACAGCAATACAGTGCGACGTTATCGGAAAAACCGCGCTGGCTGGTATTCAACAAGGTTGATTTGCTCGACAAAGCCGAAGCGGAAAAACGCGCCAAAGACATTGCGGCGGCATTGGGTTGGGAAGAGAAATACTACCTGATTTCAGCGGCGAATCGCGAAGGGGTGAATGCGCTGTGCTGGGATGTGATGAACTTCCTGAAAGTACAACCCAAAGCGATGGCGATCGAAGAAAGCGTGCCGGAGAAAGTCGAGTTCATGTGGGATGACTATCACCGTGAGCAACTGGCGACGGCGGAAAATGAAGCCGAGGAAGAGTGGGATGATGATTGGGACGACGAAGATGAAGAGGGCGTCGAAACCATCTATCAGCATTGATAATGCGCCGTCAGCCGGCTGATGGCGCCATTCATCGCAGATCTTCTTACGTTCAAACCGTCGTCATCGGCCATCCCCGCCGTTGTCGGCGGGAAACAGATGCCAGCATCGATCCGGCGTTGTTCGCCGCCGATAACGGCGATGTATCGCTCATCTTAAAGACAGCGCGGCATCCCGCGCTGTATCAGTTAGTTATTCTGATAGATATCTTTGTATAAACGACTTTCAAACCGCACCAGCGGAATTCGTCGTGCGCGTTGATCTTCCGGCGGCACCGCATAACCGGAAAGGAACTGGACAAAGGCCATCCTCTGGCCGCTGGCCGTAGTGATAAACCCAGCCAGATTGTACACGCCCTGTAAGGCGCCGGTTTTCGCCGAGACCTTGCCGTCTACGCCCGCTTCATGTAATCCGCCGCGATAGCGCAGGGTGCCGTCATAGCCGGCAAGCGGCAGCATTTCAATGTAATTCAATTCATTATCGTGCTGAGCGATATACTGCAACGCCTGCATCATGGTGGCCGGCGATATCAGGTTATGACGCGACAGACCTGAGCCGTCAACCACAATGCTGTTGCCTAAATCGACGCCGGCTTTCTGACGCAGAATTTGACGAACCGCATCGGCGCCCGCGCGCCATGTGCCGGGAACCTTGAATCGTTCGTGACCGATGGTGCGAAAAACGGTGTCGGCAATCATGTTGTCGGACTTTTTCAGCATGATGGTCAGCAGGTCATGTAACGGCGCGGATTGGGTTTGCGCCAGTATGCTGCCCGCCGGACCTGGCTGAGTCTGACGGCGCAAGCTGCCTTTTATTCTGATCTCCGCCTGTAACAGTTCGTCTTTGACGATGGCCCCGGCGTAGCTGGCGCCATCCTGAATGGCGAAAGCCAGCGGAAGCGGGTCTTGTCGCTGCGTCAGACAGCCTGTGAGCGTAAACCGGTTCAGTTCGCCGGGAATCACATCCAATTCACAGTATTGCGCATCAGGGGAGCCCTTAGCCAGCGTACGCACCTCGCTGAACATTTGCACGGGGTAGTAAGACGCCACGCGGATAAATGCGTTGTCGCCGGCCTGAGGCGCGCTGTAGAGCGAAACGGAGAAGCAGTTGCGATCGACGATTGCGGCAGACGGCGGCGCGCTGAAACATTGCGTCATATCGTTCCAGGGCCAACCGGGGGCTTTATCATGGCTGGCGAAGACGGAGGTATCGATCATGACATCCCCCTCGATTTCCCGAATGCCGCGTTTTTTCAATTCCTGCACCATATTGCGTATTTGCTGGCGTTTTAGCGTCGGGTCGCCGCTGAAACGCACGATCAGATTGCCGCGTAATTGACCATTGGCGACCGGGCCATGACTTTCCATCGTGGTGACAAAACGATAATCTGATCCTAACTGTAGCAACGCAGCCAGCGCGGTCAGCACTTTTTGCGTGCTGGCGGGCAGCGCCATCTGCTGGCTGTGAAAGGCTAGCGTAGGGCTGGCCGCGCCGATTTTTTGCACAATCAGCGCCAGATTGGCGCCGTCGGGCAAATACTGAATATGATCTTCAACAGGCGCTGCATTCGCATGCAGAACAAAAACGCAGGCAAGTCCGGGAATGATCGATGAAAAACGCATAATCTCAGCTAACAACGGGGTAACATGCGGTCATACTACGGCGCAACAAGGTCTAAAGTAAACGATGATCCCTATGGAACTCTGGGTTAAAATACGTATCAAAATGCAAAACCGCTTCCGGCCTGGAAAATTTGTTCCGGGACTGGTTACTTTTGTTTAATTGCCAGAAAACATTGGCATGTAGCAGATATTCCGTCGTATTTGATTGTTAACGCGTCAGGATGGATGACGATGATTTGAGGCGTACGGATTTTCTAGAGGTATAGACAATTATGAAACAATTTCCGATGACGTTGCGTGGTGCCGAAAAATTGCGCGAAGAGCTGGATTTTTTAAAGAGTGTTCGCCGACCTGAAATTATTGCCGCGATTGCCGAAGCTCGCGAGCATGGCGACCTGAAAGAAAACGCGGAATACCACGCCGCGCGTGAGCAACAGGGCTTTTGTGAAGGGCGTATCCGGGATATCGAAGCCAAACTATCCAATGCGCAGGTTATCGACGTGACGAAAATGACGGCCACAGGGCGCGTCATTTTCGGCGCCACCGTCAAGGTTGTTAATCTGGATACTGAAGAAGAGCAAACGTATCGCATCGTTGGCGATGACGAGGCTGATTTTAAGCAGAATCTGATTTCCGTTAACTCGCCCATCGCTCGCGGGCTTATCGGCAAAGTACAGGATGACATTGTGGTGATTCGGACGCCGGGCGGCGACGTGGAGTACGAAATCGTCAGTGTTGAATACCTGTAATTTCGTTGCCTTGATGATAAAAACGACAAAGTTTGTAAAGAAAAGAAAAAGGCCGCTTGCGGCCTTTTCTCTCACAGAGAGGCATGGCACCTTTCCGTTAAAACAGAGTATCCTGAAATAAAAAATGTTATCGTGGTAACACTATTTTACGTTCTTTCGACGGACGATAGAGTACCAGCGTATGACCGATAACCTGAACGTTGCTGGCCCCGGTTTCGCGAATAATGGCTTCAATAATCAAAGCTTTGGTTTCGCGCTCTTCAGCAGCGACTTTAACTTTGATCAGTTCGTGATGTTCTAATGCTTGTTCGATCTCAGCCAGAACACCTTCGGTGAGGCCGTTATTGCCCAGCATGACAACCGGTTTTAACGGGTGCGCCAGACCTTTCAGGTGTTGTTTTTGTTTATTACTTAGATTCATTGTCTTTTTTGCTTAGGTTGGGATTGAAAACGGCTCATTCTACCGCCATCTCATGATTATAACCAAATTGGTTGTGCAGATCGGGTCCGGGAGACGTTTCTACTTACCAATACGATTAGCGCCTTATTGAGAGTTGGAAAATAGATGGCCACGAAAAAGCGTTCTGCAAGTTCCAGTCGCTGGTTGCAGGAACACTTTAGCGACAAATATGTGCAACAGGCGCAGAAAAAGGGACTCCGCTCCCGAGCTTGGTTTAAACTTGATGAAATACAACAGAGCGACAAGTTGTTTAAACCCGGTATGACTGTTGTTGATTTAGGCGCGGCGCCTGGCGGCTGGTCACAGTATGTGGTGACGCAGATCGGCGGCAAGGGGCGCATCATTGCATGTGATATTCTACCGATGGATCCTATTGTTGGCGTCGATTTCCTACAAGGGGATTTTCGTGATGAATTAGTCCTTAATGCTCTCCTTGAAAGAGTAGGGGACAAAAAAGTTCAGGTGGTGATGTCTGACATGGCCCCGAACATGAGCGGTACTCCAGCAGTTGATATTCCGAAAGCGATGTATCTGGTTGAATTAGCACTTGGTATGTGTCGGGATGTTTTAGCGCCAGGCGGAAGTTTCCTGGTAAAAGTGTTTCAGGGAGAAGGTTTTGATGAATACCTGCGGGAAATTCGCTCCCTGTTTACGAAGGTTAAAATTCGTAAACCAGACGCTTCGCGTGCCAGATCTCGTGAAGTGTATATCGTAGCGACAGGGCGCAAACTGTAGTACCCTAACGCTGTTTTTTAACACAGTTGTAATATGAGGTTAATCCCTTGAGTGACATGGCGAAAAACCTGATTCTCTGGTTAGTCATCGCAGTCGTGCTGATGTCTGTATTCCAGAGCTTTGGGCCCAGCGAGTCGAATGGCCGTAGGGTGGATTATTCAACCTTCTTGACTGAAGTGAATCAGGATCAGGTCCGTGAAGCACGTATTAACGGGCGTGAGATCAGTGTTATCAAAAAAGATAGCAACAGATACACGACTTATATTCCTGTCAACGATCCCAAGCTACTGGATAACCTGCTAACGAAGAATGTGAAAGTCGTTGGTGAGCCGCCGGAAGAGCCGAGTTTGCTGGCTTCAATCTTTATTTCCTGGTTCCCAATGCTGTTGCTGATTGGTGTCTGGATCTTCTTCATGCGTCAAATGCAAGGTGGTGGCGGTAAAGGCGCCATGTCCTTTGGCAAGAGCAAGGCTCGAATGCTGACGGAAGACCAGATCAAAACGACGTTTGCCGATGTCGCAGGTTGCGATGAAGCAAAAGAAGAAGTGAGCGAACTGGTTGAATATCTGCGTGAACCCAGTCGTTTCCAGAAACTGGGCGGTAAGATACCGAAAGGTATTCTGATGGTTGGCCCGCCGGGTACCGGTAAAACCCTGCTGGCAAAAGCCATTGCCGGCGAAGCGAAAGTGCCTTTCTTTACGATTTCCGGTTCGGACTTCGTAGAAATGTTTGTCGGCGTGGGCGCATCCCGCGTACGCGACATGTTCGAGCAGGCAAAGAAAGCCGCGCCTTGTATCATCTTCATTGATGAAATCGATGCGGTAGGTCGCCAGCGCGGCGCCGGTCTGGGCGGCGGTCATGATGAACGTGAACAGACATTGAACCAGATGCTGGTCGAAATGGATGGTTTCGAAGGTAACGAAGGCATCATCGTGATTGCCGCAACCAACCGTCCTGATGTACTTGATCCGGCGTTATTGCGTCCAGGTCGTTTTGACCGTCAGGTGGTGGTCGGCTTGCCGGACGTTCGTGGTCGTGAACAGATTCTGAAAGTGCATATGCGTCGCGTGCCGCTATCTCCGGATATCGATGCGTCGGTGATTGCGCGCGGCACGCCCGGTTTCTCCGGCGCCGATTTGGCTAACCTGGTTAACGAAGCCGCCCTTTTCGCCGCCCGCGGCAACAAACGGGTGGTGTCCATGGTGGAATTTGAGAAAGCCAAAGACAAGATCATGATGGGCGCGGAACGCCGCTCCATGGTGATGACGGAACAGCAGAAAGAGTCGACGGCCTACCATGAAGCGGGTCATGCGATTATCGGTCGACTGGTGCCGGAACACGATCCGGTGCATAAAGTGACGATTATTCCGCGTGGTCGCGCGCTGGGCGTGACGTTCTTCCTGCCGGAAGGCGATGCCATCAGCGCCAGTCGTCAGAAGCTGGAAAGTCAGATTTCCACGCTGTACGGCGGCCGTTTGGCAGAGGAAATCATCTACGGCGTGGAAAAAGTCTCCACCGGCGCCTCAAACGATATTAAGGTTGCGACTTCCATCGCCCGTAACATGGTCACGCAGTGGGGCTTCTCCGAAAAACTCGGTCCGTTGCTGTACGCAGAGGAAGACGGCGAAGTATTCCTGGGACGCTCGGTTGCCAAAGCCAAACATATGTCTGACGAAACCGCCAGAATCATCGATCAGGAAGTTAAATCGCTGATTGAACGTAACTACCAGCGTGCGCGTGAGTTGCTGATGGCGAATATGGACATCCTGCACTCGATGAAGGATGCGTTGATGAAGTATGAAACCATTGATGCGCCGCAGATTGATGATTTGATGTCACGCAAAGATGTTCGTCCGCCAGCTGGCTGGGAAGAACAAAAGTCAGATAGCAATTCAGGTAATGGCGGTTCGCCTAAGGCGCCGACGCCGGTTGATGAACCCCGTACACCTAATCCGGGTAACACAATATCCGAACAGTTAGGCGAGAAATAATTTAACCAGTGTGCTTATCGTATACACATGGTTGTCACTCCAAACCCCGGACTTGTCCGGGGTTTTTTTACTGACTCGTCTGCTGGGTAAGTTTTAAAATAGTCAACGATTTGAGGGAAAATCATGCAATTGATCGCCAGAGGATCAACCCTGGATCTTTCTCGCCCCAATGTTATGGGCATTCTCAATGTCACCCCCGATTCATTTTCTGATGGCGGCAAGCACAATACGCTGGATGCGGCGCTGTTTCATGCTCAGGATATGATTGCGGCCGGCGCTACGTTGATTGATGTCGGCGGGGAGTCAACCCGCCCCGGGGCCGACGAGGTTAGCACGCAAGAAGAACTGGAACGTGTGATTCCTGTCGTTGAAGCCTTGGCTCAGCGTTTCGATAGCTGGATTTCCGTCGATACGTCGAAACCGGAAGTGATTACGGCCGCGGCGCAAGCGGGCGCTCACTTAATTAACGACATTCGTTCACTACAAGAACCCGGTGCTTTAGCTGCCGCGGCGGCAACCGGCTTGCCGGTATGTCTGATGCACATGCAGGGATTACCAAAAACCATGCAGCATAATCCTCACTATGAAGACCTGATGGCCGAGATCGGCGATTTTTTGCAGCAGCAAATCGATCGCTGTGTGAACGGCAATATTCAGAAACGTAATCTGTTACTGGATCCCGGATTCGGATTTGGTAAAAATCTGACTCACAATTATCAGCTTCTGGCTCGCCTGAGCGAATTACACCGTTTCGGATTGCCGCTTCTGGTCGGTATGTCGAGGAAATCCATGATTGGACAGCTACTCAAGGTTCCTCCGATGAAACGGGTGCAGGGCAGCGTGACCTGTGCGGTGATTGCGGCGATGCAGGGTGCGCACATTATTCGTGTTCATGACGTAAAAGAAACGGTAGATGCGATGCGCATTGTTGAAGCGACTCTTTCAGCAAAGGAATAAAAATTATTATGAGTAACCGTAAATATTTTGGGACCGATGGCGTCCGGGGCAAAGTGGGTGATAGTCCGATTACTCCCGACTTTGTGTTGAAGCTGGGCTGGGCGGCGGGAAAGGTGCTGGCGCGACACGGTTCCCGGAAGATTATCATCGGCAAGGACACCCGAATTTCCGGTTATATGTTGGAGTCTGCGTTGGAAGCCGGGCTGGCTGCGGCTGGCTTGTCCGCCTCGTTTACCGGCCCGATGCCGACGCCGGCGGTGGCTTACCTGACCCGGACCTTCAGAGCGGAAGCCGGCATTGTCATTTCGGCCTCCCACAACCCTTATTACGATAACGGCATTAAATTCTTCTCAATTGACGGCACTAAACTGCCTGATGAAGTGGAAGAGGCGATTGAAGCTGAATTAGAGAAACCGTTGACCTGTGTCGAATCGGCGGAGTTGGGGAAAGCCAACCGCATTGTTGATGCTGCCGGGCGTTATATCGAATTCTGCAAGGGGACGTTCCCGAGTGAACTGAATCTGAATGGGCTGAGAATTGTGGTTGATTGTGCGAATGGCGCAACCTATCACATTGCGCCCAGCGTCTTGCGCGAGCTGGGCGCGGACGTCATTTCCATCGGCTGCAAGCCAGACGGCATGAACATCAATGAAGAATGCGGCGCTACGGATGTCAGGCAGCTACAGGCGCGCGTTCTGGCGGAAAAAGCGGATGTGGGATTAGCCTTTGATGGCGATGGCGATCGGCTCATCATGGTCGACCACCAGGGCAATAAAGTCGACGGCGACCAGATCCTGTATATCATCGCGCGAGAAGGTTTACGCCAGGGACAGCTTCGCGGCGGCGCGGTGGGAACCCTGATGAGTAATATGGGTCTGGAGTTGGCGCTAAAGCAGTTGGGCATTCCGTTTGCCCGCGCCAAAGTCGGCGATCGCTATGTATTGGAAATGATGCAGGCCAAAGGTTGGCGCATCGGCGCTGAAAACTCCGGTCATGTCATCCTTCTGGATAAAACGACGACGGGCGACGGCATCATTGCTGGTTTGCAAGTGCTTACTGCGATGGTCAGAAACCACATGAGCCTGCATGATCTGTGCAGCGGTATGAAGCTGTTCCCGCAAATTCTGGTGAATGTTCGTTATTCAGGCGAGAACGATCCGCTTGAGGACGCGTCCGTTCAACAGATAACGCGTGATGTCGAGAAAGCGCTGACGGGACGCGGGCGGGTATTGCTGCGGAAATCAGGAACCGAGCCGCTGATCCGCGTGATGGTCGAAGGTGAAAATGAAGCGATGGTTATCGAGTTAGCCAATCGGATCGCCGATGCGGTAAAAGCGGTGTAAACCAGTTCGGCATTGGCCGGAGAAAGGCTTTCGGCAATGCTGACTTTTTTAATCAGCGCTCTTTATTCCTGATTGGAGTAGTTACCGGCTAACCTTAACAATCAAGCAGATAACCAGCGCTATGAGGGTTTCGTAGCGAAAGCCGCTGTTTTTTTCTTCAATCGGCCAATGGCGGCTAAATTACCCTTGCGTACGTTACAGCCTTTGGTTAGTATTCAGACCCGCTTAATCGGGATGACGTTTTCATTCGCTTTAGCGGATTACACGCGATTTTTATCGCAAGAATTCAAAATCTCCATAAATGATGGGGAAAACGGTTACAGGTACAACTATGTACGAAGCTCTTTTGGTGATTTTCCTGTTGGTAGCGATCGGGCTGGTAGCGCTGATCATGCTGCAACAAGGTAAAGGTGCTGATATGGGAGCCTCGTTCGGAGCAGGTGCTTCTGCCACTTTGTTCGGTTCGAGCGGCTCCGGCAATTTCATGACTCGCATGACGGCGGTTTTGGCGACGCTGTTCTTCATTATCAGTCTGGTGCTGGGCAACTTGAGTACCCGGCACGGTAAAGCCGGCGGCGAGTGGGAAAACCTGAGCCAGCCTGAAAAAGCGGAGCAGACCACAACGCCTGCCGCGCCTTCAGCGCCTGCGAGCGATATTCCGCGGTAATCGTTTTAACAGAGCAGTTCAGACAGCGGCGCCTGGCGCGGTTGTTATAAAGCAGTAGTGACACAGCAGTAATTGTGATGCCGAGGTGGTGGAATTGGTAGACACGCTACCTTGAGGTGGTAGTGCCCGATTGGGCTTACGGGTTCAAGTCCCGTCCTCGGTACCAATCCTATAGATAACTTGCTTTTTAGCGGTTGTCAGCGTAGTATTTGCCACGTTTTCGGACGCGGGGTGGAGCAGCATGGTAGCTCGTCGGGCTCATAACCCGAAGGTCGTCGGTTCAAATCCGGCCCCCGCAACCACTTAACTTTCCAGGTAGCGCTTTTTTTCAAATAGGCTGTTCTGTAAGTTTCCATCGCTTTCACAGTCGTTTTGAAAAAATCCTTAACCGAAAGTTAGGCCGCGTTGTTTAGCGGTAATAGGGTCCAGTTGCATAAAGCCCCGATATATCGGGGTTTTTTGTTATTTGGTAACAGAATTACTGGGCTATTAAGCCCTTTTTTTATGTCTTGGGGGTGGGCTTGTCCACATTAGAGCAAAAATTAACAGAGATGATTTCAGCACCAGTCGAAGCATTAGGCTACGAATTGGTCGGCATTGAGTTCATCCGGGGTCGCCAATCGACGCTGCGTATCTATATTGATAGTGAAGATGGCATCACTGTTGATGATTGTGCTGATGTCAGCCACCAGGTCAGCGCCGTGTTGGATGTAGAAGATCCCATCACCGTCGCCTACAACCTGGAAGTGTCATCTCCGGGACTTGAACGTCCTTTGTTCACGGCAGAACATTATGTCCGTTTCATCGGTGAAGAGGTGACCGTGGTGCTGCGTATGGCAGTCCAGAATCGCCGTAAATGGTTGGGGGTGATTAAAGCCGTTGATGGCGAGATGATCACCATAACAGTGGAAGGCAAAGACGAAGTGTTCGCGCTGAGCAACATCCAGAAAGCGAACCTGGTACCCCACTTTTAAAGTTTGGATGAGGCAACTAGGATGAATAAAGAGATTCTGGCTGTTGTTGAAGCTGTTTCCAACGAAAAAGCCGTCCCGCGTGAAAAGATTTTTGAGGCATTGGAAACCGCACTGGCGACAGCAACCAAGAAAAAATACGAGCAGGAAATCGATGTCCGCGTCAGTATCGATCGTAAAACCGGTGATTTCGATACCTTCCGTCGCTGGTTAGTGGTCAATGAAGTTACCCAGCCAACGCGTGAAATCACGCTGGATGCGGCGCAGTTTGAAGATCCTGCTCTCGATGTCGGTGATTACGTTGAAGATCAGATTGAGTCAGTGACATTCGACCGTATTACCACACAAACCGCAAAACAGGTTATTGTACAGAAAGTGCGCGAAGCTGAGCGCGCCATGGTCGTTGATCAGTTCCGTGAACAGGAAGGCGAGATCGTCACTGGTGTCGTGAAGAAAGTTAACCGTGATAACATCTCGCTGGATTTAGGCAATAATGCTGAAGCGGTTATCGGCCGTGAAGATATGTTGCCGCGCGAAAATTTCCGCCCTGGCGATCGCATTCGCGGCGTGCTGTACGCCGTTCGCCCTGAAGCCCGCGGCGCTCAGCTGTTTGTTAGCCGTTCCCGTCCGGAAATGCTGGTCGAACTGTTCCGCATTGAAGTACCGGAAATTGGTGAAGAAGTCATTGAGATCAAGGCTGCTGCCCGCGACCCAGGCTCCCGTGCGAAAATCGCGGTGAAGACCAATGACAAGCGCATTGATCCGGTCGGCGCCTGCGTAGGCATGCGCGGCGCGCGCGTTCAGGCCGTATCCAGCGAGCTTGGCGGCGAGCGTATTGATATTATTCTGTGGGATGATAATCCCGCGCAGTTTGTTATCAATGCCATGGCCCCGGCCGATGTCGTTTCCATCGTGGTTGATGAAGACACCTGTACGATGGATATCGCCGTGGAGTCCAGCAATCTGGCTCAGGCGATTGGCCGTAACGGCCAGAACGTGCGTCTGGCTTCCCAACTGTTAAAACAGCATCGTTCAGATGACCGTTGGGAACTGAACGTCATGACCGTGGAAGATCTTCAGGCTAAACATCAGGCTGAGGCCCATGCCGCAATTGATGTCTTCACCAAGCATCTGGATATCGACGAAGAGTTCGCTACCGTGCTGGTTGAGGAAGGTTTCTCCTCGCTTGAAGAATTGGCCTATGTGCCGATCAAAGAGCTGTTGGCAATCGAAGGCCTGGATGAAGAAACCGTTGAAGTATTGCGCGAACGAGCTAAAGCCGCGTTAACCACGCTGGCCTTGGCGCACGAGGAAAGTCGCGGTGACGGCCAACCCGCAGACGATTTGCTCAGTTTACCTGGCCTGTCGCGTGAATTGGCATTCAAGCTGGCAGCACGCGGTATTTGCACGCTGGAAGATCTTGCTGAGCAGGGCGTCGACGACCTGACGGATATTGAAGAGCTGAATGATGAAAAAGCCGGTGAGCTGATTATGGCCGCCCGTAATATCTGTTGGTTTGGCGACGAAAACGAATAACGAACTGTAGCAGGAAAGGAACAGCATGACAGATGTAACCGTAAAATCGCTGGCCACAGAGATTCAGACTTCGGTTGACCGCCTGATACAGCAGTTTGCTGATGCGGGCATTACCAAGTCTGCATCGGATTCTGTGACCCAGCATGAAAAAGAAACATTACTGGCGCACTTGAACCGAGATCGTGGAAATGCGCCAGGTAAATTGACGCTACAGCGTAAAACGCGTAGTACGTTAAATATTCCGAGCACTGGCGGCAAGAGTAAGTCAGTGCAGATTGAAGTCCGCAAGAAACGCACTTATGTAAAACGCGATCCTATCGACGCCCAACAGGCTGAAGAGGAAGAGCAGGCACGGCGTGAAGCGGAAGAACAGGCACAACGCATTGCTGAAGAGCAGGCCAAACGCGAGGCGGAAGAAAAAGCCAAACGCGAGGCGGCTGAGACAGCTAAGCGTGCTGCTGAAGAGCAAGCCAAACGTGAGGCCGCTGAAAAAGCTAAGCGTGATGTAGCGGAAAAAGAAAAAGTGATTAATCAACAAAACGATAGTGTAACCAAACCTGCTCAGGCTGAAAAAGCCCGACGTGAAGCTGAAGCCGCGGAACTTAAGCGTAAAGCCGAAGAAACTGCTCGTCTCAAGGTAGAAGAAGAGGCGCGCCGTATTGCTGAAGAAGCCCGTCGCATGGCGGAAGAAAACGCCGGACGGTGGGAAGCGGAAAGCGCTAAGCCTGAAGAAAGCGCTGATTATCATGTCACCACTTCTCATCATGCCCGTGAAGCGGAAGATGAAAGCGATCGTCAGGTTGAAGGCGAACGCCGCAGCCGCGGCGGCCGCAGCAAAGTGACCAAGCAGAAAAAAGGCAACCGCCTGTCTGAGTCCAAAGCCGACCGCGAAGAGGCCCGCGCCGTTACTCGCGGCGGTAAAGGCAAACGCAAACCAAGTTCTTTGCAACAAAGCTTCAATAAGCCTGCTCAGGCCGTTAACCGCGATGTGGTGATTGGCGAGACGGTGACGGTGGCTGAATTGGCCAACAAAATGGCGGTGAAAGGCTCTCAGGTCATCAAAGTCATGATGAAACTGGGCGCGATGGCCACCATCAACCAGGTTATCGACCAGGAAACCGCGCAGCTGGTGGCCGAAGAAATGGGCCATAAAGTGATTCTCCGTCGTGAAAACGAACTGGAAGAAGCGGTAATGAGCGACCGTGATACCGGCGCTGCCGCCGAATCACGCGCGCCGGTCGTTACCATCATGGGTCACGTCGACCATGGTAAAACCTCGTTGCTGGACTATATCCGCTCGACCAAAGTCGCCGCAGGCGAAGCCGGTGGGATTACCCAGCATATCGGCGCCTATCACGTTGAAACCGACAACGGCATGATCACCTTCCTGGATACGCCCGGACACGCCGCGTTTACCGCGATGCGTGCTCGCGGCGCCCAGGCAACGGATATCGTGGTGCTGGTTGTCGCCGCGGATGACGGCGTGATGCCGCAGACCATCGAAGCAATCCAGCACGCTAAAGCGGCTCATGTGCCGGTTGTCGTCGCGGTGAACAAGATTGATAAGCCGGAAGCCGATCCGGATCGTGTTAAAACCGAGCTTTCCCAGTACGGCATCATGCCGGAAGAGTGGGGCGGCGAATCTCAGTTCGTACACGTCTCGGCCAAGGCGGGGACAGGGATTGATGAATTGCTGGATGCCATTCTGTTGCAGGCTGAAGTGCTGGAATTGAAAGCAATCCGTAGCGGTATGGCCAGCGGCGTGGTGATCGAATCCTTCCTGGATAAAGGTCGCGGTCCGGTAGCCACCGTTCTGGTGCGCGAAGGTACGCTGAATAAGGGCGATATCGTTCTTTGTGGTTTTGAATACGGTCGTGTTCGTGCCATGCGTGACGAACTGGGTCGTGAAATTACTACGGCGGGTCCGTCGATCCCGGTGGAAATCCTGGGTCTGTCCGGCGTGCCGGCGGCCGGTGATGAAGCTACCGTGGTCCGTGACGAGAAGAAAGCGCGTGAAGTGGCGCTGTATCGTCAGGGCAAATTCCGTGAAGTTAAGCTGGCTCGTCAGCAGAAATCCAAGCTGGAAAACATGTTCGCCAACATGACCGAAGGCGAGGTTTCCGAACTGAATATCGTGCTTAAGTCTGACGTTCAGGGCTCTTGTGAAGCGATTTCCGATGCGCTGCAAAAACTGTCTACCGACGAAGTGAAAGTGAAAATCGTTGGTTCCGGCGTGGGCGGCATCACCGAAACGGATGCCACGCTGGCAGCCGCGTCGAATGCGATTATCCTTGGTTTCAACGTCCGTGCCGATGCTTCCGCGCGCCGCGTCGTTGAGTCTGAAAGTCTGGATCTGCGCTACTATTCGGTTATCTATGACCTGATTGACGAAGTTAAGCAGGCCATGAGCGGCATGCTGGCGCCGGAATACAAACAGGAAATCATCGGTCTGGCTGAAGTTCGCGATGTCTTCAAATCACCGAAATTCGGCGCAATCGCCGGTTGTATGGTGACGGAAGGCGTCGTTAAGCGTCACAACAAGATTCGCGTACTGCGTGAAAACGTGGTCATCTATGAAGGCGAGCTCGAGTCTCTGCGTCGCTTTAAAGATGACGTCAACGAAGTCCGCAGCGGTATGGAATGTGGTATCGGCGTGAAGAACTACAACGATGTCCGTGCCGGCGACGTGATCGAAGTATTTGAAACGATTGAGATCAAACGTACGATTGACTAAATCGGCGTCAGACGATGCGATAAGTTATTCATGGGGGGCCTTGCGCCCCCCGATTTTTACTTGAGGATTCAACATGGCAAAAGAATTCAGCCGCACCCAGCGCGTTGCGCAGGAAATGCAAAAAGAAATCGCCATTATTATTCAACGAGAAGTGAAAGATCCGCGTATCGGCATGGCTACCGTATCCGGCGTCGAGGTTTCACGCGATCTGGCTTACGCCAAAGTGTTTGTGACGTTTCTGAATGACAACGAACCGGATCAGGTAAAAACGGCGGTCAAAGCGCTGCAAGACGCTTCGGGTTTTATCCGCATGTTGCTGGGTAAAGCGATGCGCCTGCGCGTTGTGCCGGAACTGACGTTTTCCTACGACAATTCATTGGTCGAAGGGATGAGAATGTCCAATCTGGTCACCAACGTTGTCAGACACGATGCCGAGCGTCGTTCGGCGACGGGCGAAGATCAGGAGGATTAATGAGCCGTCCTCGCCGCCGCGGCCGTGATGTACACGGCGTATTGCTATTAGATAAACCGCAGGGCATGTCGTCTAATGATGTTTTGCAGAAAGTAAAACGGATCTTCAACGCCAATAAAGCCGGTCATACGGGAGCATTGGATCCGTTGGCGACGGGCATGTTGCCGATTTGCCTGGGCGAGGCGACCAAGTTTTCCCGTTATCTATTGGATTCTGATAAGCGGTATCGCGTTATTGCCCGTCTTGGGCAGCGGACGGATACCTCTGACGCCGACGGCAACATCATTGAAACACGCCCGGTCACTTTTTCGCCAAAAGATCTGGACGCGGTGCTGGACGGTTTTCGTGGCGCGACGAAACAGGTTCCCTCAATGTATTCGGCGCTGAAGTATCAGGGGCGTCCGCTCTATGAATATGCGCGTCAGGGGCAGGTCGTTCCGCGTGAAGCGCGAGATATTACCGTTTATGAGCTGCTGTTTATCCGCTATGAGGGGGATGAGCTTGAGCTGGAAATTCATTGCTCGAAGGGCACCTATATTCGCACCATCATTGATGATTTGGGCGAAAGGCTTGGTTGCGGCGCGCATGTGATTTATCTGCGCCGTTTGCAGGTAGCTACCTATCCCGCGGAAAGGATGGTGACGCTGGATAAGTTGAACGCGTTGCTGGAACAGGCGCAGGTTGAGGGGAGTTCGCCCGCATTGAGCCTCGATCCGTTGTTAATGCCGATGGAGAGTCCGGCGATGGGCTTTCCCGAAGTGAATTTACCGTCGGTTACCGCCGGCTACCTGAAACTGGGGCAAGCGGTTCAGGCCGCCGGCGCGCCTCTGGACGGAATGGTCCGAATTACCGAAGGCGATGAACATAAGTTCATCGGCATGGGCGAGATCGACGACGAAGGGCGCGTGGCTCCCCGCCGTTTGGTGGTCGAGTTTCAGGAGTAAGCGCGTTTGTTGCTACCTTGCTATCGGATGAGGCTAAGAGTAGAATAGCGCGGCTTAACTATTGGGTGGCTGAATTAGAGATCGGCGCCTGTTTTTTTTATCTATAATGTTTGGAGTATTACTATGTCTCTAAGTGTTGAAGCGAAAGCTAAAATCGTTGCGGAATTCGGTCGCGGCGCTAACGACAGCGGTTCCACCGAAGTTCAGGTTGCTTTGCTGACTGCGCAGATCAACCATCTGCAAGGTCACTTTGCCGAGCACAAAAAAGATCACCACAGCCGTCGTGGTCTGCTGCGTATGGTTTCTCAGCGTCGTAAGCTGCTGGACTACCTGAAGCGTAAAGATGTAGCACGTTACACCAGTCTGATCGAACGTCTGGGTCTGCGTCGCTAAGTCTTCCGGGTTTCGGTAGGAAGGGGCCTTTTCGGGCCCCTTTCTTCTAGGAAGCGCTCGTAAAACAGAGTAATGTAGTTGTTGTTTTCATTATGATCTTTCATTGCAGAGATTCGCGCGGCTAATGAGAGGCTTTATCCGCATGAGCAGGGTAAGGGTTGTCATTAGTCGTGAGGATGTAATGCAAAGATCAGGCGTTCACCGGCGTGTTTATCTTGAACAGGTATGATGCGCCCAAGCTAAGGATATTATTTTGCTGAATCCGATCGTTCGTAAATTTCAATACGGTCAACATACTGTTACGTTAGAAACCGGTATGATGGCTCGCCAGGCTACCGCCGCTGTTATGGTAAGCATGGATGACACCGCGGTGTTTGTTACCGTTGTTGGCGCGAAACAAGCCAAACCCGGTCAGAGTTTTTTCCCGCTGACCGTTAACTATCAGGAGCGTACCTACGCGGCCGGTCGTATCCCTGGCGGTTTCTTCCGCCGTGAAGGTCGTCCAAGCGAAGGCGAAACGCTGATTTCCCGCTTGATTGACCGTCCTATCCGTCCGCTGTTCCCTGATGGTTTCCTGAATGAAGTTCAGGTCATTGCCACCGTAGTGTCCGTGAACCCGCAGGTTAGCCCCGATATCGTGGCGATGATCGGCGCTTCCGCCGCGCTGAGCCTGTCCGGCATCCCGTTCGGCGGCCCGATCGGCGCGGCGCGCGTCGGTTACCTGAACGATCAGTACGTGCTGAACCCGACTACCGACGAACTGAAAGAGAGTCGTCTGGATCTGGTGGTTGCCGGTACCGAAGGCGCGGTGCTGATGGTGGAATCCGAAGCGGACCTGTTAAGCGAAGAGCAAATGCTGGGCGCCGTGGTGTTCGGCCATGAGCAACAGCAGGTTGTTATCGAAAACATCAATGCGCTGGTCGCCGAAGCCGGTAAACCGAAGTGGGACTGGCAGGCGCCGGAAATCAACCAGTCTTTGCAGCAGCGTGTCGCCGCGTTGTCGGAAGCTCGCCTGGGCGATGCTTACCGCATCACGGAAAAACAGGAACGCTACGCGCAGGTTGATGCTATCAAATCCGATGTAGAAGCCGCTCTGTTAGCTGAAGATGAAACGTTGGACGCCGGCGAAATCCAGGACATCCTGGGCAGCGTAGAGAAAAACGTGGTTCGTAGCCGCGTGCTGCGCGGCGAGCCGCGTATCGACGGTCGCGAAAAAGACATGATCCGCGGGCTGGATGTGCGCACCGGCGTATTGCCGCGTACACATGGTTCCGCGCTGTTCACCCGTGGCGAAACGCAGGCGCTGGTTACCGCCACGCTGGGTACCGAGCGTGATGCGCAGAACATCGACGAACTGACCGGCGAACGCACCGATCGCTTCCTGCTGCACTATAACTTCCCTCCGTACTCCGTTGGGGAAACCGGTATGGTCGGCTCGCCGAAGCGCCGTGAAATCGGTCATGGTCGTCTGGCGAAACGCGGCGTTCTGGCGGTTATGCCGAAAGCCAATGAGTTCCCGTACACCGTGCGTGTGGTTTCCGAGATTACGGAATCCAACGGTTCTTCTTCCATGGCGTCCGTTTGCGGCGCGTCTCTGGCATTGATGGATGCCGGCGTGCCGATTAAAGCCGCTGTCGCGGGTATCGCGATGGGCCTGGTTAAAGAAGGCGAGAACTTTGTCGTACTGTCCGATATTCTGGGCGATGAAGATCATCTGGGCGATATGGACTTTAAAGTAGCCGGTAGCCGCGAAGGCATCACCGCGTTGCAGATGGATATTAAAATCGAAGGTATCACCCGCGAAATCATGCAGGTTGCCTTGAATCAGGCCAAGGGCGCCCGTCTGCACATTCTGGGCGTGATGGAGCAGGCTATCAGCACGCCGCGCGGCGATATTTCCGAATTTGCCCCGCGTATCCACACCATCAAGATCAGTACTGATAAGATTAAAGACGTTATCGGTAAAGGCGGTTCGGTTATCCGTGCGTTGACGGAAGAAACCGGCACCACCATCGAGATCGAAGATGACGGTACGGTGAAGATTGCTTCTACCGACGGCGAGAAAGCCAAACACGCGATTCGCCGTATCGAAGAGATTACGGCTGAAATCGAAGTGGGCCGTATCTATCAAGGTAAAGTCACGCGTATCGTTGACTTTGGCGCTTTCGTCGCCATCGGCGGCGGTAAAGAAGGTCTGGTGCATATTTCTCAAATCGCCGACAAGCGCGTTGAAAAAGTGACCGACTACCTGCAAATGGGTCAGGAAGTACCGGTCAAGGTACTGGAAGTCGACCGCCAGGGCCGCGTACGTTTAAGCATTAAAGAAGCAAATGCTCAACCTCAGGAAGCGGCAGTCGCGCCTTCTGAGGGAGAATAACTGTTAAAAACAGTAGTACGGCTCCTTTAAGGAGCCGTGATCGTAAGGAGCGGACGTCCTTACATTGAGCAAACCGGGACAGGATGTTCATCCAATGTTTGTCTTCGGGAGTGGGAAATGAAGCCTTTCTTGCGCTGGTGTTATGTTGCGACAGCTCTTATGCTGGCAGGATGCAGCAACACGGATTGGCGTAAAGACGCAGTGTTGGCAATTCCATTACAGCCTACTTTACAGCAGGAAGTGATTCTGGCGCGCATGGAACAAATTCTTGCCAGCCGGGCACTCACCGATGATGAGCGAGCACAGCTATTATATGAGCGCGGAGTGCTGTATGATAGTTTAGGGTTGCGAGCATTAGCGCGAAATGATTTTTCACAAGCGCTATCGATCCGCCCTGATATGCCGGAAGTTTTTAACTATCTGGGTATTTACTTAACGCAGGCAGGCAATTTTGATGCTGCCTATGAAGCGTTTGATTCTGTACTAGAGCTTGATCCAACTTACAATTACGCGCGTTTAAACCGGGGCATCGCTTTGTACTATGGCGGTCGTTACCTGTTAGCGCAGGATGATCTGCTGGCGTTTTATCGAGACGATCCAAATGATCCTTTCCGTTCGTTGTGGCTGTACCTTGCGGAGCGAGAAATCAATCCGGAGACGGCCAAAGTAGCGTTGCAGAAACGCTATGACGGGGCGCAGAAAGGGCCGTGGGGATGGAATATTGTCGAATTCTACCTGGACGGTATCAGCGAAAAAGTGCTGATGAGCCGTTTGCAGGAAGAGGCTACGGATAACACTTCGCTCGCTGAGCATCTCAGTGAAACTGACTTCTATTTAGGTAAGCACTACCTAAGTCTGGGGGACAAGAACACCGCTTTGGCGCTGTTCAAGCTGACGGTTGCCAACAACGTTCACAATTTTGTTGAGCACCGCTATGCATTGTTGGAATTGGCGCTATTGGGCCAAGAGCAAGACGACCTATCAGAATCGGACCAGCAATAGCTGACGAACAATACTATCGCCTTAAAACTACGGTTGTCACCTTAGCGGGTGAGGGCTTTTTTGTTCGCTTTTTAATCCAATTTGAGCCGGTTCACACTTTTCAATGAAAATGACTGAAAATTTTCTCGACGAGTTATGTAGACTGGCCGCCATTTATGAGGCACGTGTACATGACTACTGAGCTTGAAACCTCTTTTGCTGATCTGGGGCTGTCCGCCCCCATTATTAATGCCCTTACCGATTTGGGCTACGAAAAACCATCGCCGATTCAGGCGGAGTGTATTCCTCATTTATTGAGTGGTCGCGATGTGCTGGGGATGGCGCAGACCGGTAGTGGTAAAACAGCGGCATTTGCGCTGCCATTACTGAACAATCTCAAACCCGAATTAAAAGCGCCGCAGATGCTGGTGCTGGCGCCAACGCGCGAATTGGCTGTACAGGTTGCCGAAGCCTGTAATGATTTTGCTAAACATTTGCACGGCGTGAACGTGGTTGCTCTGTACGGCGGCCAGCGTTACGACGTCCAGCTGCGCGCTTTGCGCGGCGGCGCGCAGATCGTGGTCGGTACGCCGGGACGTTTGCTGGACCACCTGAAGCGCGGCACGTTGGACTTGTCCAACCTGAGCGGACTGGTGCTGGATGAAGCCGATGAAATGCTGCGTATGGGCTTTATTGAAGATGTGGAAAACATCATGGCGCAGATCCCGGCGGAACATCAGACCGCGCTGTTTTCCGCGACGATGCCGGAAGCCATTCGTCGCATTACGCGTCGCTTCATGAAAGATCCGCAGGAAGTGCGCATTCAGTCCAGCATCACCACTCGCCCGGATATCAGTCAGAGCTACTGGACTGTCCACGGCCTGCGTAAAAATGAAGCGCTGGTGCGTTTCCTGGAAGCGGAAGATTTTGATGCGGCGATTATTTTCGTCCGTACTAAAAATGCCACGCTGGAAGTGGCCGAAGCGCTGGAACGCAGCGGTTACAACAGCGCGGCATTAAACGGCGACATGAACCAGGCTTTGCGCGAACAAACGCTGGAGCGTCTGAAAGATGGCCGTCTGGATATTCTGATCGCCACCGACGTGGCCGCCCGTGGTCTGGACGTTGATCGTATCAGCCTGGTGGTTAACTACGATATTCCGATGGATGCCGAGTCTTACGTCCACCGCATCGGTCGTACTGGTCGCGCCGGTCGCGCCGGTCGCGCATTACTGTTTGTTGAAAACCGTGAGCGTCGTCTGCTGCGTAACGTCGAACGCACCATGAAGCTGACCATTCCTGAAGTCGAACTGCCGAATGCTGAACTGCTGGGACAACGCCGTCTGGCGAAGTTTGCCGCCAAAGTTCAACAGCAGCTGGAAAGCAGCGATCTGGATATGTACCGTGCGCTGCTGTCCAAATTGCAGCCTGAAGAAGAGCTGGATATCGAAACTCTGGCTGCGGCGTTACTGAAAATGGCGCAGGGCGAACGTCCGCTGATTCTGCCGCCGGATCCGGTCTTCGATCGTCGTCCGCGTCGTGAATTCCGCGATCGTGACGATGCGCGCGGCGATCGTCGTCGTGATGGCGAGCGTCCGCAGCGTCGCGAGCGCCGGGATGTGGGTGATATGGAACTGTATCGTATTGAAGTCGGACGCGACGACGGCGTGGAAGTTCGCCATATCGTTGGCGCTATCGCTAATGAAGGCGATATCAGCAGCCGCTATATCGGCAATATCAAGCTGTTTGCTTCCCACTCAACGATCGAGTTGCCGAAAGGCATGCCGGGTGATTTGCTCTCTCACTTTACCCGCACCCGTATCCTGAACAAACCGATGAACATGCAGTTGCTGGGCGATGCCAAACCGCATGACCGCGGGAATGGCGAACGCCGTGGCGGTCGCCCTGCCGGCGATCGTCCTGCCAGCGCGCCGCGTCGTTCCTATAGTAACGGCGAACGCCGTGACGGGAATGCTGCCGGCGAGCGTCGCGGAGGACGTAGCTTCAACCGTGATGCGGCGCCGCGTCGTCGTCCTGCGGATGCCTAAGCGTATTACATCGAAAAAGACATTATTTGACTGTTAACAGTTAACAGCATAAGATTTTTCGACATAAGACGGCCCTTTCGAGGGCCGTTTTTTTTGTCGAGAGCACGGATAAAACGCTTATTTTTTCAAATCGAGGTTTGCTTAACGATATTACGTCGTATTGATTATCAGGCAGCCTAATGATAACGCGCGGTTACTCTCTAATAAAAAATCGATGATCAAAAAACAGATGTTTTCTGAAAGGCTCATATGGCGAGGCTTGTGGGAATTTTAATTAATTTAAGTGTTTGGAATAAAATAAATGTCTGATTTTTTAATGAAAAAGCGCTTCAGTTGGGGCGCGTTGGGATGGCTTTTACTGTTTTTCTGGTATTTTTCCGCGGTATTGCAACTATCAATTTTATTGAGCGGCCACAGCGGGTTTAATGGATTAAGAGACGCGCTGATTTACAGTTTATTTTGGCTTGTCCCGGTATTTATTTTCCCGCGTCAAACCCGAATCATTACGGCAGTCCTGGGCATTGTACTTTGGGCCTCTTCCGTGGTGGCTCTCGGGTATTATTCGATTTATAAACAGGAATTCTCGCAAAGTATACTGTTCGTGATGTTCGAGTCGAATACGACGGAAGCCGGCGAGTATATGAGCCAGTATTTTAGCCTGAAAGTGGTTGGCGTATTGCTGGTTTATACCGTAGCGGCATTTTTCTTATGGACAAAGGTGCGGCCGGTTTATTTGCCCATCGGGCGTCGCGCTGTCGCCATCCTGGTGATTATTACCGCGCTTTTTGGCATTCCCGCCTATAAAAATATCATTGTTGAGAAAGGGTCTTTGCAAGATACCGTGAGCTATCTGGCCGATAGAATGGCGACCACGGCGCCCTGGCAATTTATGAGCAGCTATATGGAATACCGCCAGCAATTAAACAGCATGGAAGCGATGTTGCAGCAAAACGCGGCGCTGCCGCCGCTGGCCAATCTCAAAGACGCCAATGGCGATACGCCGCGCACGCTGGTGCTGGTGATCGGTGAGTCAACCACCAGCAGCCGCATGAGCCTGTATGGTTATCCGCGTCCGACGACGCCTCGTCTGGATGCGTTAAGCCAGTCCGATCCGAATCTGGTGGTATTTAAAGATGTGGTGACCTCTCGGCCTTACACCATTGAAATTCTGCAACAGGCGCTCACTTTTGCCGACGAGCAGAACCCAGAGGTGTATCTGACCAAACCCTCGCTGATGAATTTGATGAAGCAGGCGGGCTATAAAACATTCTGGATCACCAATCAGCAAACGATGACCAAACGGAATACCATGCTAACGGTATTTTCCCAGCAAACGGATAAGCAATTTTATCTGAACAACCAGCGGACGCAGAGCGCCCGGCAGTACGATGATGTGGTGTTGCCGCCGTTTGAGGAAGTGATGGCCGATCCGGCGCAGAAGAAATTCATTGTCGTTCATTTATTGGGAACGCATATGAACTACAAATACCGCTATCCGGAAGATTTTGACCGGTTCAACGACCGTACCGGCGTGCCTTCCGGGGTTAGTGATAAAGACGTGGATGTCTACAATCACTATGACAATGCGCAATTGTACAATGATTACATCGTCAGCAGCCTGATTAACACTTTCGCGCAACATAAACCCAATGGCTTTTTGCTGTACTTCTCCGACCATGGCGAAGATGTTTATGAAACGCCGCCGCATAATATCCTGGGACGTAATGAGGCCGCCCCGACCCGAGCGATGTATACCATTCCCTTTATGGTGTGGATGTCGCCGGAATGGCGGGCAAGCCATAGCCTCGACTATACGCCCTATATCGCACGCAAATACAGCAACGCCCATTTGATTCATACCTGGTCTGATCTGGCGGGGTTAAGCTATAACTTTTATGAACCCTCCAAGAGTCTGGTAAACCCGGCGTTCAAACAAACCGAACGTTGGATCGGCAATCCTTATGATAAAAAGGCACTGCGTCCGTTCGATGATTTGCCGACGACGGTGAAATAACATCGATAGCGGGGATGCTTTCCAGCATCCCCGCCTGTTTATGCTTCCTGCAACGATTGCTGCAGGCTTATCGCGATCTCAAAGGATCGCAGTCGGGCCTGATGATCAAAAATCTGTCCGTTAATCATCACTTCATTCACCTGCGTTTCGCGTAACAAACTCTGTAAGCCATGCCTGACTTTCGTGCGGTCGCCTACGATGGATAAGCGTAATGTTTGCTCTACGCCAAACTGCTCCGCCGGCGACCAGACGGCATCCATATCCTCTACCGGCGCGGGCAGCGGGCCGGGAACGCCGCGGCGCAGATTGATAAATTGTTGCTGCATTGAGGTAAAGAGGAAGCGGGCATCGCGATCGCTGTCTGCGGCAACCACATTGACGCAGACCATTGAGTAAGGCTCGGGATAGGCGGCCGAGGGTTTAAATGTTTCGCGATAAATCTTCAGCGCTTGCAGCAGCATATCGGGCGCGAAATGGGCGGCGAAGGCAAAGGGCAATCCTAACGAAGCGGCTAATTGCGCGCTGTACAAACTGGAGCCCAGCAGCCAGATGGGAACCTGTAAACCCTGACCGGGTACGGCCTGCACCGCCTGACCGGGTTGCACATCGGCAAAATAGCGCTGTAGTTCCCGCACGTCGCGGGGGAAATCATCAATATCGGCATCAAGATGGCGCCGCAGGGCAATCATGGTCTGCCGATCGGTGCCGGGCGCGCGGCCCAGCCCGAGGTCGATCCGGCCCGGATAGAGAGACTCCAGCGTGCCGAACTGTTCGGCAATCACCAGCGGGGCATGATTGGGCAGCATCACGCCGCCGGAGCCAATGCGGATATGCTGGGTGCCGGCGGCGAGATAGCCTATCAGCACCGAGGTGGCGGCGCTGGCGATGCCGGTCATATTGTGGTGCTCGGCCAGCCAGTAACGATGGTAGCCCCATTTTTCCGCCTGTCGCGCCAGATCCAGCGAGTGGCGGAAGGCCGTTTGCGCGTTAGATCCGGCCGGTATCGGCGCCAGATCCAGAAGAGAGAATGGGACGGACTGAGAATTTGCAGACATAGAGGGTATGCACCTTATCGGTTTCGGATACGTTGAGTATTGCGCTATTTAGCGAAACTTCCTATGCCGGTCATCTCTGACGTTGCCGGCGGCCCTCCGGCGCCGCGCCCGGACGGGATGTCGGCATAGGTTGTTTTCTTTATGTTTAAACAAGATGACGCTATCGCGCTACAATGTAGCGGGTTTGTTTTTAATGTTGGTTAATTGTTTTGTACAGGTGGCAAGGCGCGGCGCGCGGCGTAAAATGGCGTCTGCGCAGTTCACGTTCGGAGCATGGTAAATGAATAAAAAGACGCGGTTGACGTTATTGCTGGTCGTCGTGGTTATTGCGCTTGCGGTGCTGTTTCGAGCGAATAATAAGGATGTGTTGCTACAGGGTGAAGTCGATGCCCAAGAGGTCATCGTCGCCTCCAAAGCATCGGGGCGGGTAACGGAACGTCATGTGCAACGCGGGGATGACGTCAAAGCAGGCCAACTGCTGATTACGCTGGAAAATGCTGAACTGGTTGCGCAGCTGCATGCGGCGGAAGCCGCACGGGATCAGGCGAAAACGCAGTCGGAGCAGTCCGAACACGGTACGCGGGAAGAGAGTATCCGTAATCTGCGGGCGTCGCTGGCCCAGGCGCAGGCCGAATATCAGAACGCCCGGCATGAATACGATCGTCTGGCCGGCATGGCGGGGAAGGGGTATGTCTCGGACTCGTCGCTGGACAGCGCGCGTAAGACCCGCGACAGCGCCTTGCAGCAGGTTAAGGCGGCGCAGGCCAGTCTGGATGAGGGACTGCACGGCGATCGGCCGGAGCAACGGGAAAACTATGCCGCCGCGCTGCGTCAGGCCGAACAGCAACTGCTGGAAATTAAAGCCCAGTCGGACGAATTGCAGGTCAGGGCGCCGGTGGATGGCGAAGTCGGGCCTATTCCGGCCGAGGTGGGCGTGCTGTTCAACGCCGCCAGTCCGCTCATCACGCTGGTGCGCGTTCCACAAGCCTGGTTCGTCTTCAATCTGCGGGAGGATATTCTGGCCGGGGTGCGCAAAGGCGATCGGATCACGCTGCGCGTACCGGCGCTGGATAACCGAATGATTGACGCCGAGGTGCGCTATATCGCGCCGCTGGGCGATTACGCCACCAAACGCGCCACGCGGGCGACCGGCGACTTCGATTTGAAGACCTTTGAAGTCCGGCTGTATCCGACGCAGCCGCAGGAAGGACTGAGACCGGGAATGAGCGCGCTATGGCAGTGGAAAGAGTAAACGCCGTCTGGCGTAGTTTCAGCGCGTCATTCCGCCAGGAAGTGAAAACGGCGTTGCGCAGCCCGGTGGTGCATTGGCTTGGCTGGGGATTTCCTCTGCTGTTGTTCATTCTGCTGGGCAGTATTTTTTCCGTCGGAACGATGCAGGATCTGCCGGTGTCGGCGATCGATAACGATCACAGCACGCTGTCGCGCGATCTGATCCGTAAGCTGGACGCCGGATCCCACGCCCGCATTGAGCCGCGGCCCGGCGGTCTGGCAGAGGGCTTGCAGCGCTTACGCAGCGCTCAGGACTATGGCCTGCTCTATATCCCGCTAAATTTTGAAGCCGATGCGCTGGCCGGACGTCAGCCCAGCGTCTTGTTTTACTACAACGCCCTGTTTTATGGCGCAGGTTTTTATTCCACGCAGGATTTCAGCGCGCTGATGACGGAAATCAACAGCCGGTATCGCAGCGTGATCGCCGCAGACTCCGGTCATACGCTGCCGGCATTGGCCGATGTCAGCCTGGCGTACGGCAGTCTGTTCAACGCCAGCGGCAGTTATGTCTATTATCAGCAGTTTGCCGCCACCATTCACTTGCTACAGCTTTTCGCCGTCACCTGTATGATCTATGTGCTGGAACGCAGTAGGGATGTGGTTAACCGCCGGCCTTTCGTACTGGCGATGCTCGGCAAGCTGGCGCCTTACACGCTGTGCTACACCGTGCTGCTGATTGTTGAAATGGCTATCCTGGTATGGGTGTCCGACGCTCACGTGAGCGGCAATCCGCTGTATATGCTGATGGTGGGGTTCTTTTATGTCATGGCGGCGCAGAGCATCGGCGTGTTGCTGTTTTCTTTTACCCGCACGGCGCTGACGGCCTATACCATGATGGGCATCATCGTCAGTATTGCGCTGACCTTTTCCGGTCTGGCGGTGCCGGAGCTTTCCATGCCGCTGCCGGCGCAGATTATCGCGCAAATCGAGCCGTTAACCCATGCGCTGTATGCGATGTTCGATATCTTCCTGCGCCAGGTTTCGCTCGCTTCGGTTCTCAGCGTCTGCGCGCTGTTGCTGGCTTATCCGCTGGCGACCGGCCTGCTGGTGCGTAACCGGCTGTATCAGCGTTTAAGCCAGCCGGAGAATAAATCGTGAAAAGTTACTGGCAGACATTCAGCCGGGTGCTGATCGGCATGCTGGAACGCCCGATGTGGCTGATGTTGCTGGCGTCGCTTTGCGTGATGAGCCTGGTTTACGCCAATCACACGGTGTGGGATTTGCCGGTGGCGGTGATCGACCAGGATCACAGCAACGCCAGTCGGCAGTTAATGCGCGAGCTGGACGCCGCGCCGAAAATTGCGGTTAAAACTTACGACAATCTGCCGGAGGCGCAGCGCGATCTGGTGCTGCGCAAGCTGTTTGCCGTGATCATTCTGCCGCCGGATCTGGAGAAAAAGATCCTCTCCGGCGGGACGATTACCATCCCCGCCTATGGCGATGCGACCAACCGTCTGGCCAACGGTCAGATTCAGCAGGATGTGATGGCGGCCTGGCGGCAGTTGCTGAGCGGCTATAATCGCGATCTGCTGCTGCGCAGCGGTTTTAGCGACCGGCAAGCGCAGGTCATTCTGACGCCGGTGGTCGGTCAGACGCTGGGATTGTTTAATCCCGGCGTCAGTTTCGCGGCGATCATCTTCCCCGGTCTGCTGGTGATGCTATTGCAGCACTCCCTGCTGATTGCCTGCGTGCGGGTCAGTATCGCGCTGAAAAGTTCTCCGCAGGGCAAGCCGACCATCCCTGTCTATCTGGGCGGCCTGTCGGCGCTGTTGCCGATCTGGCTTTTTCTGTCGATCGTGCTGTTTGTACTGTGGCCCTGGCTGCTGGGTTACCGGCAGACGGCGAATATCGCGGAAATTCTGCTGTTGACGTTTCCATTCTTGCTGGCGGTGTTGGGGCTGGGCAAATTGCTGACGGAATGTTTGCGCCGCGTGGAAATGATTTATCTGACGCTATCGTTTATCACCATGCCGGTTTTTTATCTTTCCGGCACCATCTGGCCGGTACAGTCGATGCCGGGCTGGGTGCGGGCGATTTCATCGATGCTGCCTTCGACCTGGGCGACCAAGGCCATCGCCGGCGTTAATCAGATGAATCTGCCGCTGAGCGAGGTGGGACGAGATGTGACGATGCTGCTGGTGTTGGGCGCCGTTTATACCCTGCTCGGCATCGGCGTGGGGTTGTTGCATAACACCGGGCAACTGCGTCGCTTGCTGCGGCGCCGTTCCAGACGCCTCAGCTAGCGTATGCCGGTAACGCCGGCCTCGTCGCGTTATTGCACCAGTTCCAGACCCGGCACGCGTCGCCAGTAACCGTTGCAGTCGGCGTTTTTCTCCAGCGTCAGCGGCGCTTCGCCGTGTTCGTTGGCCCGGAAGGCATCAACCATCGCCAGCGTTTCCATCCCCAACGGCGACAGACGGACGATATCCACCAGACCGGCCATATTGGCAAGTTCGTTACCCAGGTTATAACAGTAGCCGCTCTGGGTCTGGATGCCGTTGAGAACAAAAACCTGCTGATTTTCCTGGGATAGCACTTTACGTCCCCGCGGATAGCGGATGCAGCAGGTTTCGCACTCATCCTTGGCGCGGTTTTCCGAACGCGCGGTAAAACAACGCGCCGAATAGGCCAGCGGCAAGTGGCCGTAGCTCAGCACTTCCACTTCAAACTGGTTGCGAAAGCCGAGCTCTTCACATTGGTTCAGCAGGTTTTGCAACCAGTCGCGGGAGAGTTCCACCGGCATACACCAACGCGCCATGCCCTGCTTATGCAGTAAGCGCAGCGTATAGGCGTTATAGCAATTGAGGGCATGTCCGGCGACGAACGGCAAGCGGCGTTCGGCGGCCATGTTGACGGCGCCGAGATCGTTGGCTTCCAGCAGGAAGTCGCCGTTTTCGACGTAACGCTTCAGCTCATTCAATTCCGATGGCGCCTGAAGCAGCGCCAGCGTGGAGATAACCACCTGTTTGCCATGGTCGGCGACCTGTCGGGCGACGGCCAACCAGTCGCTTACTTTCATTGAACGGCGCTTGCTGCATACCGTTTCGCCAAGATACACAATATCCGCGCTGCTGTTCATGGCCGCCTGGTAGAACGCTTCAATCTCGTCTTTGGGCCAATAGTAGAGGATGGCGCCCAATGCGTATTTCATATTGTCTCCTGCTATTGCCATTTACGGTGATAGGCGCCCAGCGTGGTTTGCGTACCTTCCGCCACCGCGCCGAGGGTATCCATCCATTCCCGGGTGGGCGAGAAGGCGGCGGGATCGGACATGCATTTGTCAATCGCCTGCCGCCAGACGCGGGTGATCTGGCTGACATAGGCGGGGCTGCGCTGGCGTCCCTCGATTTTTACCGAGGCGATATTCGCCGCCAGCAGTTCGGGCAGCAGCTCCAGGGTGTTGAGGCTGGTGGGTTCCTCAAGCGCGTGGTAGCGCTGGCCGTCGACCAGATAGCGGCCTTTGCACAGCGTCGGATAGCCGGCATTTTCATTATCCTGATAGCGGTCGATCAACACATTATTCAGGCGGGACTCCATGCCCTGCGCCGTTTGCTGCCAGCGCACAAAACGCGCGGGCGAACAGGCGCCCACGGTATTCGGCGATTCGCCGGTCAGGTAAGAGGAGAGGTAGCAGCGGCCTTCCGCCATGATGCACAGGCTGCCGAAAGCGAAGACTTCCAGCGGAACCGGGGTGGTGCGGGCCAGTTGCTTTACCTGATGAATGGAGAGCACTCGCGGCAGCACGACTCGAGATACGTCGAAATTACGCTGATAAAAATGAATCGCTTCGGTATTTGTGGCCGACGCCTGTACCGAGACGTGTCGTTCAATCTGGGGATAGCGCTCCGCGGCATATTCCAGCATCGCCAGATCGGCCAGAATCAGGACGTCCGCGCCGATTTGCGCCGCCATATCCACGGCGCGCTCCCAGCGTTGGTAACCATCGGGATGCGCAAAAGTATTGATGGCGATATGCAGTTTGCGGCGGTGGCGGTGAACATAATCGCGCGCTTCCTGAAGTTTTTTGTCGGTAAAGTTAAGTCCGGCGAAATGGCGTGCGTTAGTGTCGTCTTTCAGGCCGATGTAGACCGCGTCCGCGCCATTATCGATAGCAGCTTTCAATGCCGGAAGGTTTCCGGCGGGGCAAAGCAGTTCCATACAATTTCCTTCATTAATCAAAGCCATCGGACGAGTAACGGCGCCGATATGATCAATGATGTCGGTGGACCAATAAGATTTTTTACTCGTCTCATCCATGAGACTCGCCCTGAGGGCCATCGCTCCCGGCGATTTTTATCAGTCAATGAATGTTGTTAACGATAGAGGATCTTAATTAACCTGATAAGGCTGGACTTTGATTTAAACCAGCTAATCGTGTAATGAAGAGGTTGGTTTTGCATCCACGCTGGCGATAAAGCGGGAGAACAGGCTAAATTATTGATATAGGCCGCAGCCGCTTGCCTGTGATGTGGCAAAATAGCCGTAGATCGTCTGAACCATCAGACTGTTTTAAGAGGAGTACGCCAGTGTTGGAGAAACTACGGGCGCAGATTGTGCGCCAAGGGCCGGGCTTATTGGGCAAGCCATTAAAGTTCACTCCTTTTGCTTTACAGCGTCAGGTTCTGGAACAAATGCTAAAGTGGCAGTTTCGCCAGGCCCTGGAAGAGGGGGAACTGGAGTTTCTGCAAGACCGTTGGTTAAAAATTGAAGTACGGGATGTCGGCTTGCAGTGGTTTATGACATTGCGTGATAACCGACTGGCGGTGAGCGATCGTGAGAATGCGGACGTCAGCTTCAGCGCCGATGCCAACGATCTTATTCTGATCGCCGCGCGTAAAGAAGATCCCGATACGCTGTTTTTCCAGCGTCGTTTGCGCATCGAAGGCGATACCGAACTTGGGCTGTACGTCAAAAACCTGATGGATGCCATTGAACTGGAATCCATGCCGGCGCCGCTGCGTATCGGATTGCTGCAACTGGCTGATTTTGTCGAAGCCGGGCTACAAGAGGGCGTGGAGCAATCTACCGATCACGCGCCCGTTTCATGCTAGTGCGTGTGGAAATACCTGTCGATGCCGCGGGTATCGACAGCCTGTTGCGGCGGGCGTTTTCGACGGGGGCCGAAGCTGATCTGGTTCATCAACTGCGAGAAGATGGGCAATTGACGCTAGGGATCGTCGCGACGGATGATGAAGGCGGCGTGATCGGTTACGCCGCGTTCAGTCCGGTGCTGATTGAAGGGGAAGATCGCCAGTGGGTCGGACTCGCGCCGTTAGCCGTGGAGGAAAGTCTGCGTCGACAGGGAATTGGTCAGCAACTGGTGTATGAAGGATTGGACGCGCTGAATGAGTTCGGTTACACCGCTGTCGTGGTATTGGGCGATCCCGCCTATTATTCCCGCTTTGGTTTTGTGCCCGCGTCTGAATATCAGTTGCATTGCCGTTGGCCGCAAGGCGCCGCCGCTTTCCAGGTTTACCCGCTGGCGGACAATCATTTCGAGGGCGCGAGCGGGCGGGTCGAATATGCCGATCCTTTTAATCGCCTCTGAAGATCGTATCCAATAACGACGTGGGCTGGTCTTGTACCAGCCTTTCTTTTTGGCGCTTGCTCAACTGCTTAATGCGATACTCCAGCCTTAGCGCGCTTGAACGATCGCCTGCCTGATACTGAAACACCAGCGCCAGTTCTCCCTTTCCCCGCAGCGCTTTCGCCCCTTTTCCCGATTGATGCTGAAGTAGGCGCCGAGCCACATCGGTGGTAATTCCCGTATAGAGCATGCCGGTTGCGGTGCGCAACATATACAGATACCAGCAAGGCATGGGGAGGGAGTCATTCATCGGCATCGGCGCACTCGTTACAGGTTAAGGTCGGCTCATTTTACGGCGCATGGCGCTTCAGTTGAAGCGGATTTCCCGCGCGCCTGCTTCCCGGCGGTGGACTGCGCGCGGCGATTCGCGCCTTTTGAAATCCATTGGGTCTATGATTAACGCATGGAATAAACCGAGAATAGTTAATTAACGTGACGAAAATCACATATAATGCCGCGTGGTTACATTGCTTTTACATTAAGTGTGAATAATGACGCAAAATGAGTCGATATGGCGTGTTCAAATACCCGGTAGGGTTATCCCGAACCGAGAGAGATAACGGCTTAAGACATGACCCGCTCTTATTCACTCGACAGGAGAGCATGCTTTGTTTCTGATTCAGGAAATCATTCGTAAGAAGCGTGACGGCATGCCGTTGAGCGATGAGGAAATACGCTTTTTCGTTAACGGCGTCCGCGATAATTCGGTATCTGAAGGGCAAATCGCCGCGCTGGCGATGACCATCTACTTTCATGATATGTCGATGGCGGAGCGCGTTTCCCTGACGCTGGCGATGCGTGATTCCGGCACGGTGCTGAACTGGAAGAGCCTTAACCTGAACGGCCCGCTGGTGGATAAACACTCGACCGGCGGCGTAGGCGATGTGACCTCGCTGATGCTGGGGCCGATGGTCGCCGCTTGCGGCGGATATGTGCCGATGATTTCCGGTCGGGGATTGGGCCACACCGGCGGTACGCTGGATAAGCTGGAGTCGATACCCGGACTGGATATCTTCCCGGACGACGAGACGTTCCGGCAGATTATTCAACGCGTCGGCGTGGCGATTATCGGCCAGACCAACTCGCTGGCGCCGGCGGATAAGCGGATTTACGCCACGCGGGACATTACCGCCACCGTGGATTCGATACCGCTGATCACCGCCTCGATTCTGGCGAAAAAACTGGCTGAAGGGCTGGATGCGCTGGTGATGGACGTTAAGGTGGGCTCCGGCGCCTTTATGCCGACCTATGCGCTTTCGGAGCAATTGGCGCAGGCGATCGTCGGGGTCGCCAATCATGCGGGTTGCCGCACCAGCGCGCTGCTGACCGATATGAATCAGGTGCTGGCTTCCAGCGCCGGCAATGCGCTGGAAGTGCGCGAGGCCGTGCGTTTCCTTACCGGGGAGCGGCGTAACCCGCGGCTGTATGAAGTGACGATGGCGCTGTGCGAAGAAATGCTGTTGTCGGGCGGCCTGGCGGACTCCGCCGCCGATGCGCGCAACCGACTGCAAGCGGTGCTGGATAACGGCAAGGCGGCGGAGCTGTTTGGCCGGATGGTGGCGGCGCAGCGCGGCCCGGCCGATTTTGTCGAGCATCATGCGCGTTATTTACCGGCCGCCATGTTAAGCAAGCCGGTTTTTGCCGAACATGACGGCATCGTCGCCGCGATGGACACCCGCGCCTTGGGCATGGCGGTGGTGGCGTTGGGCGGCGGCCGCCGTCAGGCCGGCGACAGCATTGATCACAGCGTGGGCATCGACGAGATGGTCAGTCTGGGGGAGCGCGTCGACGGCCAGCGGCCGCTGGCGGTGATCCACGCCAATACCGAAGCCCAATGGCAACGGGCGGCGAACGAGGTGCGGGCCGCGATTGCGCTGGGCGAGACGCCGGCGCAAAAAACACCGATTATTTATCGTCGCATGAGCGCTGACGATTCTACTATTTCAACGCCGGCGGGCTGAGCCTGCCGTGAGTAATAATGCAGGAGATGAACGATGAAACGTGCCTATATTATGGTACTTGACTCCTTCGGTATCGGCAGCAGCGCCGATGCGGAACGCTTTGGCGATGTCGGCTCAGATACGTTAGGCCATATTGCGCAGGCTTGTGCGGCGGGAAAAGCCGATCAAGGTCGTAAGGGCGCGCTGCATTTGCCGAACCTGAGCCGTTTGGGGCTGGGAAAAGCGGCTGAGGAATCAACCGGGACTTTTCCTGCGGGGCTGGATCCGCAGGCTGATATTATCGGCGCCTACGCGTACGCCAGCGAAATTTCCTCAGGCAAGGATACCCCGTCCGGTCACTGGGAAATCGCCGGCGTGCCGGTGCTGTTCGACTGGGGCTATTTCAAGGATGAAGAAAACAGCTTTCCACAGGAATTGCTGGATAAGCTGGTGAAACGCGCCAATCTGCCGGGCTATCTGGGCAACTGCCACTCTTCCGGCACGGTGATTCTGGACAAGCTGGGTGAAGAGCACATGAAAACCGGCAAGCCGATTTTCTACACCTCCGCCGATTCCGTGTTCCAGATCGCCTGTCACGAAGAAACGTTCGGTCTGGAGAAGCTCTACGAACTGTGTGAGATTGCGCGCGAAGAGCTGACTGAGGGCGGTTACAATATCGGCCGGGTGATCGCCCGTCCGTTTGTCGGCGATAAACCGGGCGACTTTCAGCGTACCGGCAACCGGCACGATCTGGCCGTTGAGCCGCCTGCGCCGACCATCCTGAAAAAGCTGGTGGAAGAACAGGGCGGCGACGTGGTATCGGTCGGCAAGATTGCCGATATTTACGCGCAGGTCGGCATTACCCGGAAAGTGAAAGCCACCGGTATTGACGCGCTGTTCGACGCCACGCTGCAAGAAATGGATAACGCGGGGGATAACACCATCGTGTTTACCAATTTCGTCGATTTTGACTCATCCTACGGCCATCGTCGCGATGTGGCGGGATATGCCGCCGCGCTGGAATTGTTCGATCGCCGCCTGCCGGAGATGCTTTCGCGCGTGACGGGGGATGATATCCTGATCCTGACCGCCGACCACGGCTGCGATCCGACCTGGCACGGCACCGACCATACCCGTGAGAACGTCCCGGTATTGATCTATGGGCCGAAAGTGAAGCCCGGCTCCTATGGACACCGCGATACGTTCGCGGATATCGGTCAGACGGTGGCGAAGTATTTTGACTTGTCGGCGATGGATTACGGCAAGCCGATATTGTAATACGTTTACTGCGAACCCTCTCCCGGCCTCCCCTTCGCAGGGGAGGGCCGGGGTTGGGTTGAGTAGGGTCAAACGATCGCTGATTTACGTCGCGCCGGACGCGACCTGTTTTTAACTTTGCGTTTATCTGAACGCGATTTGTATTAGGCTGATTGATAAGGAACACAAGCATGGCTACGCCACATATTAATGCGGAACTGGGTGATTTTGCGGATGTCGTACTGATGCCGGGCGATCCGCTGCGGGCAAAATATATTGCCGAAACCTTTCTGGAAAATGCGCGTGAAGTGAACAATGTGCGCGGCATGCTGGGATTTACCGGCACTTATAAAGGCCGCAAGATTTCTGTGATGGGCCACGGCATGGGGATCCCTTCCTGCTCCATCTATGCGAAAGAGCTGATCACCGAGTTCGGCGTGAAAAAGATCATTCGCGTGGGGTCATGCGGCGCCGTGCGTACCGATGTAAAACTGCGTGACGTCGTGATAGGCATGGGCGCCAGCACGGATTCCAAAGTGAACCGCCTGCGTTTCAAAGACCACGATTATGCCGCCATCGCGGATTTCGACATGGTGCGCAACGCCGTTGATGCGGCGAAATCTCACGGCGTAAACGTGCGCGTCGGTAACCTTTTCTCGGCCGATCTGTTCTATACGCCGGACCCGCAAATGTTCGACGTGATGGAAAAGTACGGCATTCTGGGCGTGGAGATGGAAGCCGCCGGCATCTATGGCGTGGCGGCCGAGTTCGGCGCCAAAGCGCTGGCGATTTGCACCGTCTCCGACCATATCCGCACCGGCGAACAAACCACCGCCGAAGAACGCCAGACCACGTTTAACGAGATGATCGAAATAGCGCTGGAGTCCGTTCTGTTGGGCGATAGCGAGTAAGATTTCTCTCTCCTGATGGGGTTGCCGGCCTGCGCCGGCATCCCCGCGGCCCCCACCTCCGTCATCCCCGCGGCCCCCACCTCCGTCATCCCCGCGGCCCCCACCTTCGTCATCCCCGCGGCCCCCACCTTCGTCATCCCCGCGGCAGTAGGCGGGGATCAGTTACTGAAACCGTGAATAGCCTTTGACTGATGCCCGCCTTCGCGGGCATGACGGAGGGGAAAGGCATGGTGAATAAAAGAGCCTTGACCGCTGATGCCTGACGCCGCATTTGCGGCTGCTTACAGCGTATCCGCGCCGACGGCGGTTGGCGTCTGCGGCGCACTAGCGGCGTGCTTTGCCCGTTCGCGATAGGGCGTCATGGGCAGCGAGTGCTCAAACAGGGCGCTGACCGCCGGCTGGTGGCTCACCGCCAGGACAATGGACTGCGGCAGCGTTTCTCTTAGTCGGGTCAGCAGTTGAATGGCGGCGGCGTCGTCCAACTGACTGGTGGCTTCGTCCATACATAACAGCGCGGGGCGCAGCAGTAATGCGCGCGCCAGCGATAAACGCTGCTGCTCGCCGCCGGATAGCTCCCGACCCCAATGGGTGGTTTCATCCAGCCTGTCGAGCAGCGACGTCAGCCCCACCTGTTGCAACGCCAGACGTAATGATTCCGTCTCCGGCGCGTCCGACTGCGGATAACACAGCGCCCGACGCAGCGTATCTTCCGGCAGATAAGGCTTCTGCGGCAGAAACAGCGTCTTGCCCGCCGGTAGCCGGCATTCTCCCTGCATGTCGGGCCGAAATCCCGCCAGCGCGCGCAGCAAGGTGGTTTTCCCGCTGCCGCTGGCTGCCGTCAGTACGCCCCATTCTCCCTTTTTCAGGTGAGCGCTTAGCGGGGCGAACAGCGGCGTTCCGTCTGGATGGCGTACGCTGAGCGCGGAAATACGCAAGTCATCGCCCTGTCGGGATGGTCTGTGTAACGCCGGCAACTGAGACAGGCTGTGCTGAAAGGTCCACAGGCGCTCAACGGTGGCGGACCAGGCCACCAACTGGCGGTAGGAGTCGACAAACCAGCCGAAGGCGTCCAGCACATAGCCAAATGCGGTTCTGGCCTGCATGATCGCGCCCAGCGTGATCTGGTGCGTCAGGTAGACCGGCAACACGGCGAATACCGGGATCATCAGGCCGATACGAAAATAGCTGGTGATAAAGGATTCCAGGCGGAACTCCTGGCTCATCAGACTGCGCCAGTTGGCCACTATCGATTGAAAGCGTTGCTGCATGCGCGTTCGCTCGGCGGCTTCCCCCTGATAGAGGGCGATTTGCTCGCTATTCTCGCGCACCCGCAGCAGCGTGGCGCGGTAATCGGCCTCGGCGCGCTGTTTTTCCATGTTCAGCCCGTGCAGACGGTGTCCGAGAACATGAGCGATAATGCTGCTGACGATCGCATAACCCAGCGCGATCCACACCAGATAACCATAAATGGTCACGCTGTGGCCGCCGATATTGAAGGTCTGTACGCCGGACAGTCGCCACAGGATAACGATAAAGGAAAAAAAGTAGGCGATGTTTTGCAGCAGAGAAAGCAGCAGTTCCAGGCTCTGTTCAATCAGCAGTCGGATATCTTCGGCGATACGCTGATCGGGGTTATCCGGTTCGCCGCGCAGGCTGAGCCGGTAGTGGCCGCTGTGATTCAGCCAGGCCCGTTCGAATTTTTGCGTCATTTCAATGCGGCAATGAATAATCAGCTTTTTTTTCAGCCAGTTATTGCAGACGATGACCAGCACAAACAGGGCGGTATAGCTGCCGTAGCGCACGGCGAGCGACAGGATGGAGGCGTTTTGAAAATAGTCCGCCAGCGCATCGAAAAAGTCTTTGCTCCAGTTGTTATACAGCACGCTGACCCACACGACCGACAGCTTCAGCGTGATAATGATCAGCAGCAGCAGCCAGCTAAAAGCGGCGCGGCGGGTAAACCAGAATGGGGCGATTAACTGATAAAAGCGTTTTAGTGTTTGCATCTGAATCAAACCCGCGGCCCGCTTTCACGGGCCGCGTTCTGTCGGTGAATAAGCATCGGCAATCAGAAGGTGTATTTCGCCGTCAGCATAAAGTTGCGGGGATCGCCATAGTAGTTGTAAGCCCCGCGGTGGCGGTTGTTCAGGGTTTTGTAATAGACCTTGTCGGTCAGGTTATTGCCCACCAGATTAAAGCTGAGGTTTTTACTGTACTGATAGGTGATATTGGCGTTAACCAGCGTGTAGCCGCCCTGATAGACATTGTAGGTGGTATTGGTATCGGTTTGCGCGGTCAGACCTGCGCCGACGGTCCACTGATTCAGTGTCCCAGGCAGGTTATAGCTGCTATAGAGTTTAAACATATGCTGCGGGGTATACGGGCTATAGGTTTGCCCGCGATCGCTCTCTTTCCCTTCCAGATACTTGGTATTGGTGAGCGTATAGCCGGTAAATAACTGCCAGCCTTCAGCCAGTTTGCCCGAAACTTCCAGTTCGACCCCCTGACTGCGTACTTTCCCTTCGGGACGATAGCAAGCATCACCGTCAGGGCAATTGGTGTCCGCCACGGCGCGGTTGGCTTGAATAATACGGTACAGCGCGATAGACGCGTTCAGGTCGCCATCAAAAAATTCACCTTTAATCCCGGTTTCGTAGTTTTTACCCGATACGGCCGGTAGCAGCGCCTTGTTGCGGTCGGTGTATTCCTGCGGCTTGTAGATATCGCTGTAGCTGGCGTACCAGGTGTAATTGTCGGCGAAATCCCACAGCAGACCCGCGTAAGGAATGAGTTTATCGCGAACTTTGTAGCTGCTGGGATGGGTCGTATTGCCGGTGGCGCGGTTGGTATTGTACATATCGTAGCTGAACGCGCTGTAGCGGCTGCCGAGGATCAGCTTCCAGTCGTCGGCCAGTTCCAGCCGGGTGGTGGCGAACAGGGCGCGTTGATAGATATCGTACTGGTAGCGACGGGTATAATCCGACCAGTCAGGTTCAGCCAGTGAGCTGGGATTCCATTGAAAAATATTGACATTATCGCTATAGGGTGACGTAGTTATTCTACCAAACAGATTATCAAAGTTTTCTTTCTGATAATCGCCGCCCAATACCAACTCGTGGTTACGTCCCAACAGCTCAAACGGACCGCTCAGGCTCAGGTTATAGCCCCATTGGTCTGACTGGTTATCCCGTTGGATGCCGTTATTCAGCTTTGCGCTGCCGCTGCCGTCCACCCCGTTGATACCGTTGCCGAATATCCCGATGAATTTTCCTTCAGAGGTAGACCTGCTGTAATTCAGCGCGCTTTTTAACGTCCAGTCATTATCAAAAGTATGTTCGATTTCGGCGAAGGGATTGATCTTTTCAAAGGTGATGCGGTTCCAACTGGCCCCCAGGAATGTTGAGCGGGGCAGCTTCAGACTGGCGTAGTTGGTGGAGAGCGGCAAGCCGTAGAGATCGGGAACGGTAGCGGTTTTTTGCCAGTTAATCCCGGCGGTAAGCGTGGTGTTGGGCGTCATATCCCAGGCCAGCGTACCGAACAGCACTTTGCGTTCGCTGTCGACATAATCGACGAAACTCTGTTTATCCTGATACACCCCGACAATGCGTCCGCGCAGGCTGGCATCGTCATTGAGCGGGCCGGAAATGTCCATTTCGCTACGGTAATTGTCCCAACTGCCGGCGCCGACGCTGCCGGAAGCGTGAAAATCATAGGTGGGTTTTTTGCGCACCAGATTGACGGTGCCGCCCGGTTCGCCGTTGCCCTGGGTCAGACCGGACGCGCCGCGCAGGATTTCCACGCGATCGTAAATCGCCAAATCGGGCGATTCGCTGGATGCTTCAGAGAAGCCCATACCGGATACGCTGTTTTGGAAAGATGAACTGGCGCCATCTTCTTTAACATTATCCATGGTAAAACCGCGCGACTGGAATTTGGTCTGATAAGAGCTTTCATTCACCACATTGACCCCGGTGGTCTGGCTCATCGCCTCATCCAGCGTGGTCATATTCTGATCGTTCATGCGCTGGCGGGTGACCACGCTGACCGATTGCGGCGTTTCGCGCGGCGACAGATTCAACTGCGTGGCGGTATTCATGCTGCGCGTGGTGTAAGAGCGGGTGCCTTCCGTCATGCCGTTCTGGTTGATGTTGGCGATCACCAGCATCTCATCGCTCTTTGGCGCTTGCTGCAAGATATAGGTATTATCCGACTGCCGCACCGCCTGTAGGCCGCTGCCGGCCAGCAGGGCGCGGAATCCGTCCTCCACGCCATAATTCCCCTGTAACGCCGCGCCGCTTTTCCCGCTCGCCAGAGCGGCATCGCCGACCAGATAGACGCCGGACTGAGCGGCGAACTGGTTTAATTGAGCGCTTAACGAACCCGCCGGGATGGCGTAGGCGTGCGGCGTCTGTACATCCGCCCGCGCCATGCCGGGAGAGATGAGGAAAGGCGCGCCGCACAGCAGAATCCGTATGGCGACGGCGATGGTTTTGGGCGTCCGGCCTGCGCCGCGCCGGGAGAAATATGGTGTGATTGACATAGTGATCCAGCCTTCTGACCCAGAGTGAAAAAAGAGTGCTTTTACTGTGAATCGAAGGACAAGACCAAAAGGGGAACCGAAATGATAATTTTTTTTATTTCCCGTCACCCTTTGGGCCGCCGCAAGCGATGTTGAAGGTTTCTTATTTCCTCTCGACCGTTACCCACCAGGCAAAGCGGCGGTTGATGCGAACGGGGAAGGTTTGCGCCAGCATCGCCAGGGCTTTATCCGTATCCGTCAGCGGGAAGGTACCCATCACCCTTAGCGCCGCAATGTCCGGTTGGCATGCCAGATAGCCGTGTCGGTAGCGCGAAAGTTGCTCGATAACCTCGCCCAGCGGCATGTTATCCGCCTGTAGCAGACCTTTCGACCAACTGGCGTCGGTTTGTCGGTGGGGCAGCAACGATCCCTGACCCTGAAGATCGAAGTTCAACTGTTGGCCGGCATTCACCCGGCGCGAGACATGCCCGTCGCGCGCGGTGACTTCAACCGCGCCTTGATAAACGGTAAGGCGCGTGGCCGCAGCGCGCTGCTCGACGCCGAAGCGGGTACCCAGCGCCTGCATTTGTCCCTGAGCGCTGGAAACAAAAAACGGGCGCTCGTCATGGGCGGTTTCAATCAATACGTCGCCCGCCAGCAGCGCAATCCGGCGGCGTTGATTGTCGTAGTGGATGTCGATGGCGCTGGCGGTATTCAGCCAGATCTGCGTGCCGTCCTGTAGCCTGAGGTATTTGATTTCACCGGTGGCGCTGTGGTGATCCGCGGTTATCGCCAGCAGCGTTTCGTGCAGCGGCGTGTGGCGGTAGGTTGCCCAGGATAAAAGCGAACCGACGCCCAGGAAAGCCATCAGCTTGAGGGCGGCGCGACGATTAACTTCAGTCGGTTGGCGCAGCAGGGCGCTGATGGCCGGTTGCCGAGTATCGCCGCGTAAGGGCTGAAAGCGCTGGCTGACTTTCCGTACGTACTCCCAGGCGAGGCGATTTTCCTCACTCTCCTCCAGCCAGCGCCGCCAGTGACGGTGCTGTTCATCGTCGGGCGCAAGATCAAGCAACCGGGCGTACCATTGCGATGCCTGTTGTAAGGCGATGAAACCGGGTTTACTCATTGTTTTCCGGCGTGATGCCTTCCAGCTCCGCTTCCAGCAGCACGCAGTGCAGCATGGCCTGCGCCATGTATTTTTTCACCATCCGCTCGGAAACGCCGAGCTGCGCGGCGATATCCCGATAGGTCAGCCCCTGAATCTGCGCCATCACAAAGGCGGCGCGCACTTTTTCCGGCAGCGAGCGCAGCATGGCGTCCACCTGATACAGCGTTTCGAGGATGATGTTGTTGTATTCGGCCGAGAGCGCGACGATTTCCGGCTGATTAGCCAGCGAGCTCAGCCAGACGCGCTCAATTTCCCGTCTGCGCCATAAATCCACGCACATCCCTTGCGCCATCACGCTCAGATAGGCGCGCGCGCCGGCATGACTGTCGAATTGCCGCGGTTTGATCAGCAGGCGTAAAAAAACATCCTGCGCCAGATCGGCCGCATCGCAAAAGTCGCCCAGACGTTTGCGCAACAGCCCCTGCAACCAGCCATGATGCTGGTGATAGAGCTGATTGATATCTGCTGCGGTATCAATAGGGACTGATGACATGTCAATAACCTGAAAGCGAACCGGCAAGGAGAAATGAGATCTGTATCTCAATTTTAATTGAGAATGATTTTTGTTTCAAGCCGATGGCGCTGAGAAGCTTAACGGCGGACTTTTCCACCCGAGGCCACGGCTCATTTTACCGGGTTTTATCGCCCCCCGTTTATGCAGAAAGTTGATCCAGATAAAAAGTTTGCATTGAAATTATTATCCTGCTTGCAATAACGGGAATCACTCGCATAATCACGAAAGCAAATAGTTATTATTTATATTTAACTTTCCCGGAACCCTTCATGACAATTTCAGCGATATCCCAACAGGCGGTCATTCCCCGCAGCGCGCCGACGCTGCTTGCATTGCTGATCGGCGCGGCGGTCGGCGTCGTCGCCATGCCGCTGGCGGCGCAGACTTCCGCCGCCGCGGCGCAGCCCGGCGCATCAGGCAGTAAAGACACCATTACGGTTATCGCCCAGCCGGAGGATAATTTCCGTTCCGGCGGCGATGAGCTGGTTCCCGCCTATCTGGACGGCCAAATCGCCAATGGCGGGCGGGTAGGGTTCCTGGGGCAGCAAAACGCGCGCGATGTGCCGTTCAACGTTATCAGCTATACCGATAAGATGATTCTTTCGCAGCAGGCGGAAACGCTGGCCGACGTCGTGAAGAACGACGCCTCGATCCAAAGCCTGAAAGGGTATGGCAATTTTGCCGAACAGTACCGTATTCGCGGCTTTGTGCTGGACGGCGACGATATCACCTTCGGCGGTCTGTACGGCGTGATGCCGCGCCAGATGGTCTCCACCAATATGATCGAGCGGGTGGAAGTGTTTAAGGGCGCCAATGCCTTTGTCAACGGCGTGTCCGGCGGCGGCGTAGGCAGCGGCGTCGGCGGTTCGGTCAACGTGGAGCCGAAGCACGCCGCCGATGATGCGCTGACGCGCGCGACCGTTGACTATGAACCCGAAGGCAAGGTGGGCGGCGCGTTGGATATCGGCCGGCGTTTTGGCGATAACAATGAGTTCGGCGTACGCGCAAATGTGTTGCATCGCGAAGGGGAAAGCGCCATTCACGACCAGAAAGAGCGCATGTCGCTGGCCTCCGTCGGGCTGGATTATCGCGGCGATCGTTTCCGCACCTCGCTGGACGCCGGCTACCAGCATCAGTCTGTGCATGGCGGGCGCATCGGCGTCGGGATCGGCAGCGCCACCCGCATCCCGGAGGCGCCGGACGCCACGCTGAACTATAACCCCAGTTGGGTTTATACCGATCTGAAAACCACCTTCGGCATGTGGCGCGGCGAATATGACGTGGCCGATAACTGGACGATTTATTCCGGGGTCGGCGGCAGCCGCGCCGATGAAGAAGGGAATTACGGCGCGCCGAGGTTAACCGACGATAACGGCAACGCCACTATTTCCCGCATGTATGTACCCTTCATTCGCGACGCGTTCTCCGGCATGTTGGGTCTGCGCGGGCAGTTTGATACCGGTTTTATCAAGCATAACGTCAATCTGGGCTATTCCGGCGTCTATACCAAAGCGCGCACCGCCTGGGATTACTCATCATCCCGCGCCACCAATATTTATCGTCCCGGCCATATCGACTCCCCGCCCGCGGCCAGCTCGGGCGGCGATCTGCGCGATCCGAAAGTGAGCGCGCGCGTGAGAAGCACCGGGCTGGCGATTTCCGATACCTTATCCGTGCTGGATGATAAGGTCGCGCTGACGTTGGGCCTGCGTCGCCAGGAGATCATGGTGCGCAATTATACTAACAACGGCATCGAAAGCAGCGTATTCAACAGCATGAAGGTCACTCCCGCTTATGGTCTGGTGGTTAAACCGTGGCAACATATTTCATTGTACGCCAACCATATCGAGGCGCTGTCGCCAGGAAAAACCGCGCCATCCTCATTTGACGGTTTACCGGTGGTTAACGGCGGGAACGTTACCGGCATCTATGTCGCCAAACAGAATGAGGTCGGCGTCAAGTTTGACTACCAACGAGTAGGCGGATCGCTGGCGCTATTCGAAATCAAGCGGCCATACGAATCCGTCGATCGCGCCAGCATGACCTACGGCCTGTACGGCGAGCGCCGCCATCGCGGGATGGAGCTGAACGTCTTCGGCGAACCGACGTTCGGACTGCGCCTGAACGGCAGCGCCACCTGGATCGCGGCGCAGCAGATTAAAACGCAGGACGGCGGCAACGACGGTAATGATGTACCCGGCGTGCCGCGCTACCAGTTGGTGTTCGGCGCGGAATACGATATCAAACCGGTGGAAGGGCTGACGGCGACGGGAACGGTGATCCGCTCCGGCTCGCAATATGTCAAACAGGATAACTCCCTGAAGCTGAAACCCTGGACGCGGCTGGATCTCGGCGTGCGCTACAGCATGCCGCTGAACGAGCAGACGCTGACCTGGCGCGCCAATATCGAAAACGTCACCAATGAGAACTACTGGGCTTCCGTCGACGATTCCGGCACCTATCTTTACCAGGGCGACCCGCGTTCGTTGAAGCTGTCGATGTCGATTGATTTCTAAATCGTCGCCACCCCTCCCAGCCTCCCCCTTCGCACTGTCTCTTATACACAAATACGGGAGTGCTGACGGGGTTGGTTGTTACGCGGCGTAAAAAATTATGCAGCGGTGGACTTGGCCGCCGAGTGAGCCGCATGGATGCGGCGAAAGCCAGTGCCGCGTCGGGAACGCGTCACTGGCGGCTCGAATAGCGGTCAAGAACACCGATGGCACCGCGCAGCGGCATAATTTAGCCGCAAGCCCGGGTTCATAGGGGGCTGGCGCTTGGGCCCCCTATGTCGGGCGCGTGCTACGACGTAGCATGGAAATGGCGGCATTGTGGCGCACGAAACTGCCTCTGAGTCCGCATAAAAATGTGACTAAGAGACAGCCCTTCGCAAGGGGAGGCGCTAAACCGTTATCCCAGCGGCAGCGCCATAATAACGGCGTCTTCGCGGCCGGCGGCGGCGGGGTAGTAGTCGCGCCGTAGCGATACCTCATTAAAACCCAGGCTTTCATACAGCGCGATCGCCGGTTGGTTCGAGGCGCGCACCTCCAGCCACAGCGTGAGGATGGCGCGTTTTTCCAGTTCCTGAATCAGATGCTCCAGCAGCGCGCGTCCGTGGCCGTTGCGCTGGTAGTTCGGATGTACGGCCAGATTGAACAGCGTGGCTTCATCCAGCACCGTTTGCGTAATGGCGTAAGCCACCATCTGCCCGTCGCGGCTCAGCTTGAGGTTGAAGTAACGCTCGCCCTGGTTGCCGGCAAAGGTTTTTTCGCTCCAGGGAAACGCGTGGCTGGCTTGTTCAATCTGGCAGGCTTGCGCCAGATCGGCCGGTATCAGGGGGGATATCTCGTTCATGTTCACAGATCTGCCGCCAGAGCGCCCGTTTGGCGTCGGCGTTATGGTATAGCTCGGTTAAGGCCGGGCTGGTGAATTGGACGCCTTCCAGCGCAAGCGGTTCGTCGATGCCTAATCGCCAGCTAGGGCAGCGGGCGGCGGCGGGAAGCATTTCGACCTGTTGCGGCGTCAGGCTGTAGGCTTGATCGGGCGTCAGCGCCAGACTGCGCAGGACATCGGCCAGCAGCGGTTCGTCGGCGGCCAGCGGTTCGGCCGACACGATGATCAGGCGAACCTGCTCAGGCAGACTGACGGCGATTTCGCCCTGCAATACGGCCGGGCGCTTCAGGGTCCACTGTGTAATGCCCAGTTGCTGTAGCAGCCAGTCACGTCTTGATGTCATGCTTTACCCTGTCTGGAACGCGATTATGCCGGGCTATGCCCTTCATCTTTCAAGTTGCGCAGGTGCGCTGGCCGCCTTCCCGCATCTTGAAATCTATTGGGCATATGCTAGCAAACTCATCGAACATGCGCCAACAAAGCACTATAATCCCCGCTCAATTATTAAGGAGCCTCAGCCTGATGTCTGCATTAACCCCAGCCAGTGAAGTCATACTGCGCCATAGCGACGAATTTATCCCACGCCGGGTACTGTTTGCCGGTGATTTACAAGACACCTTGCCCGCGGAGTTTGAAGCGTCTGATGTTCGTGTCCATGCCACGCAGTTTCACCACTGGCAGCAGTTGAAAGGCGTTCTGAAGGACAACGTGCAGTATGGTCTTGTGGCGGATGCCGAGCTGGCGGCGGATTGCGACACGCTGATTTACTACTGGCCGAAGAGTAAGCAGGAAGCCGAGTTCCAACTGTTCAACCTGCTGTCGCTGATGCCGGTCGGCAGTGAAATCTTTGTGGTGGGCGAGAACCGCAGCGGCGTGCGCAGCGCGGAGGCTATGCTGGCCGATGTCGCGCCGCTGACCAAAATCGACGGCGCCCGACGCTGCGGGTTATACCACGGTCGGATTGAAAAACAGACCGCCTTTAATCTTGACGACTGGTGGGAAGAGTATGCTATCGATGGCGTCACCGTGAAGGCGCTGCCCGGCGTGTTCAGTCGCGACGGACTGGATCCGGGCAGCCAGTTATTGCTTTCGACCTTTGAGCCGCATATGAAAGGTAAAGTGCTGGATGTCGCCTGCGGCGCCGGCGTACTGGCGGCGGTGCTGGCGAAGCAGTCGCCTAAAATCCGTCTGACGCTCAGCGACGTCAGCGCCGGCGCGCTGGCCTCCAGCCGGGCGACGCTGGCCGCGAATCAGTTGGCAGGCGAGGTTATCGCCAGCAACGTTTACTCGGAGATTAACGGCCGTTTTGATCTGATCGTCTCCAACCCGCCGTTCCACGATGGGTTGCAAACCAGCCTACAGGCGGCGGAGATGCTGATCCGCGGCGCGGTGACCCACCTGCCGATCGGCGGCCGGTTACGCATTGTCGCCAATGCGTTTCTGCCTTATCCGGCGCTGCTGGATGCGGCGTTCGGCAGCCATGAGGTGCTGGCGCAGACGGGGCGATTCAAGGTCTATCAGGCGACCGTAGGCCGCCCGCCGCGCACGGCCGGCAAAGGTCGTCGCTAAGGACTGGCGGCGACGCGTGCGGATATCGCGATGCGGCGGCGATGGCGGGGCGAAAACTTAGCGGTTGATCGTCGCCATGCCTTCTGTGCCGTAACGTTCTCCCGCTGCGGCATTGAAGGGAAAGATGGTTTCAATCGCCGCCAGATCGTCCGCCGTCAGCGTGACATCCAGCGCGGCGACGTTTTCCTCCAGATAGCGGCGTCGTTTGGTTCCCGGAATCGGCACAATGTGTTCGCCCTGCGCCAGCACCCAGGCCAGCGCCAGCTGCGACGGGGCGACGCCTTTTTGCGCGGCCAACTGATTGACCTTCTCGACCAGTTGCAGATTTTTGGCGAAGTTTTCCCCTGCGAAGCGCGGATTATCGCGGCGGAAATCGTCGGCGGCCAGATCGTCCGGGCTGCGGATGGCGCCGGTCAGAAAACCGCGGCCTAGCGGGCTGTAAGGCACGAAACCTACGCCGAGACGTCGGCAGGCGGGCAGGATTTCGCTTTCCACGTCACGCGTCCACAGCGAGTATTCGCTCTGCAAGGCGGTGATGGGATGCACCTTGTGCGCGCGTTCCAGCGTTTCCGCTGAGGCTTCGCTCAGGCCGATATAGCGAATTTTCCCTTCCTTGACCAAATCGGCCAGCGCGCCGACGCTCTCTTCTATCGGCACCGTCGGATCGATGCGGTGTTGATAGTAAAGGTCGATTTCTTCTACGCCCAGCCGTTGCAGGCTGCTTTCAATGGCGCGGCGAATATATTCCGGTTTCCCGCAGACGCCGCGTTCGACGTGGTTGTCCGGGTTGCGCACGATGCCGAATTTGGTGGCGAGAAACACCTGGTCACGCTTGCCCTTGATGGCCTTGCCGACCAGTTGCTCATTGGTGTAGGGGCCGTACATGTCGGCGGTATCCAGCAGCGTGATGCCGAGTTCCAGCGCGCGGTGCAGGGTAGCGATGGATTCTTTTTCATCCTGCGCGGTGAAATAAAAGTCGCTCATACCCATGCAGCCCAGCCCAAGCGCGGAAACCGTTGGGCCGTTCAGGCCTAGTTGACGTTGTTGCATCCTGTCATCCTCATGTTGGTTTGGAAAGCAAGATGAGTGTGGTTGTTTATCGGATAAAGATAAATAACGCATTTCATGCAACACTATTCAAAAATTCACAACAATGGAGGCGTGATGGACCAGATTCAGGCGATGCGCGTCTTTGTCCGCATTGCGGAGCTGGGCAGCTTCAGCCGCGCGGCCGAAATGCTGTCTCTGCCGCGCGCGACGGTCAGCCACACCATCAAACAGCTGGAATCCCGTCTGGGCGTCCGTCTGTTGCAGAGAACCACCCGTCAGGTACAGATCACCGCGGAAGGCGAGATTTATTATCAGCGCTGTATCCAACTGTTGGCGGAAATTGAAGAAACGGATGCGCTCTTTAGCCATCAGCGGCAGCAGCCCGCGGGGAATGTGCGGGTGGATATGCCGCATTCGCTGGCGCGTGAGGTGGTGATCCCGGCGCTGGGCGAGTTTTACCGGCGTTATCCGCGCATTACTCTGTCGCTGAGCGCCAACGATTCGGCCATTAACGTGCTGCGCGAGGGAGTAGATTGCGTACTGCGCGCCTGGAGGATAGAGGATGATTCGCTGGCGACCCGGCATTTACCGTCGATGCCGCAGGCGACCTGCGCGTCTGCCGCCTATCTTGCCGAGTTCGGCATGCCCCGGTCGTTGGACGATCTGGCCGCGCATCAGGCGGTGGGCTACTTTTCATTGCGCACCGGGCGGCGCTATCCGCTGGAGTTTATGCATAACGGCGAGCGCGTCACGCCTATGCTGCCCGGCAAGCTGGAGGTGAACGGGGCCGATGCCTACGTTGCGGCCTGCCGCGCTGGGTTCGGGCTGATTCAGGCGCCGCGTCACAGCTTGCGGCGCTGGCTGGACAGCGGCGAACTGGTTGAAATTCTTAAGGATACGCCGCCGCCGGATATGTCGCTGTATGTGATGTATCCGCCGGGACGTTTCCTTGCTCCGCGCATCCGGGTATTTATCGAATGGTTGAATGAACGCTTTATCCGGCCATCGTCATCCTGAAGGTGATGAATTTTGCAGCAAACCCCGCATTTCAGAGGAAATAATCATTGACCTTGACGCTAAAACCTCTAGAATTCGCCCCCGTGGTGGCATTGCTTGGCAATGTTGCTGGATTGCGAAGGTGGCGGAATTGGTAGACGCGCTAGCTTCAGGTGTTAGTGCCTTAACGGGCGTGAGGGTTCAAGTCCCTCTCTTCGCACCAACATCACCACAATCGTGTTTCACGCCGGTTTGATGTGTGGCATGATAATTTGTATCGCACGGCATTACTGCGAAGGTGGCGGAATTGGTAGACGCGCTAGCTTCAGGTGTTAGTGTCTTAACGGACGTGAGGGTTCAAGTCCCTCTCTTCGCACCATGCGGCGATATAAATTCATAGCGGTAGACGTAGCTTTATCTGTGCGAAGGTGGCGGAATTGGTAGACGCGCTAGCTTCAGGTGTTAGTGCCTTAACGGGCGTGAGGGTTCAAGTCCCTCTCTTCGCACCACGCCTTTCCCTGGCTCCTTTCTTTGTTATATCGTTTTATCCCAACGTAATCTTAAACATCACGGACAACGCCGCCAGTCCGCCGGCCAGCGCCACGCAGGACGGCAACAGCAAGTAAGGTCGTAAGCGACGGTGAAGCAGCATCACTAGCGTCGCCAGCAGCGCGACGGCGATAATCACTTTCAGATGCAGCAGATTAATATCCAGCACGGCCAGCAACGGCATGATGGCGCAGGGCAACAACACGCCCCAGGCGCTCGACAGATGTTTTCCCATACACCAGCTCACGCCCCATAAACCACAGGCGGTAATCATCGCGGTCAGCATTTTATGTTCGCCATGCATGATAATGATAATTAATATCATATAAGAATCTGTGCTGATTGTCAGTTTTTTGGCGAGGGCGAGACCTGGTCAGCGGGGAACAGCGGCGCGGGCGGGTTTTTCCCGGAGATGACTTCGCAATAGTTGCACCATATTCATGACGATGTGCGAGTGTTCGTGCTGGCGCCAAACCAGGGTGATCTGCGTGTTCAGGCCGGCGTCGTCTATATTATGGTACGACACGCCATTCATCCTGATGCAGGACAGGGATTTGGGGATAATGGTAATGCCGAAGCCGGCCGACACCATGCCGATGGTGGCCGTTAACTGCGGCGCCTCCTGGCTCAATTTGGGCTCGTAGCCTGATAAATAGCAGGTACGCAGAATCATGTCGTGCAGAACCGGACAAACCTCCCGCGGAAACATAATCAGCGGATTCTGTTTCAGTTCGCTTAGCTGGATATGGCGCTTGTCATGCAGCGGATGATCGGCGGGCAACACCAGCGTCATAGGTTCTTCGAGCAATGCCTCGCGGTTTAATTCGCTGCTGACATCGCACGGCAGGCGGAGAAAAGCGGCGTCGATATTCCGGTTGTGAAGGGCGGTGATCAGATTCGGGGTATTTTCCTGTCGCGGGTTTAATGATACATGCGGATATCGCTGGCGGTAGGCATGCAAAAGCTGTAGCACGGTAGGGTGGAAGGAGGATGAGGCGGAAAAGCCGACGTTGAAGTTCCCCTCTTCTCCTCTGGCAATGCTTCTGGCCCGGTCAACGGCCGTATCCGTCAGTTTCAGGATCTGACAGGCATCTTCATACAACATTTTTCCCGCTTCCGTCATTTCAACGCCCCGCGTAAGCCTTTTGAATAACGGCGTGCCTATTTCATTTTCGAGCTTTTTGATTTGCTGACTCAGGGGAGGCTGCGAGATGCCCAGCTTTTCCGCAGCCCGGGTGAAATGCCTGGCCTCGGCGACGGCGACAAAATAGCGCAGGTAACGAAACTCCATCAATGCGACTCCATATCTTTTAGATCTTGAAATGACGATCTTTGTATATTGGAACTTTCACGATATTCACGCAATCTTTAAACATGAATTAGAAAAATTTAAGTATGAACAGTCGAAAGAGAAAGCATATGAAAGAAGATATCGGCGTCAACTCTTGTGCGGAAGAGATCGCATCCTATGCTATTAACCATCAGGCGCACCATCCTGATTGCGTTATCTATCAAACATCTTTAATGAGTGGATTGATAAATGGCGTCTATGAAGGTAGCCGGACGATGGCCGAATTGCTGGAGCATGGCGATTTTGGATTAGGCACATTTAACTATCTGGACGGCGAATTGGTGGCGTTTAACAGCCGCATTTTCCAACTGCGCGCCGACGGCAGCGCACGGGCCGCCGAGCCGCACCAGAAGACGCCATTCGCGGTAATGACATTTTTCCGTCCGACGGAAGAGATTCATTTCAGCAGCCGCATCGATCGCCACAGTCTTCATCAGAAGATTGATGCCCTTGTCGGTACGGATAATCTGTTCTGCGCGCTGAGGGTCGACGGGCATTTCGATTACGTTGAAACCCGCACCGTTCCGCGCCAGACGCGACCTTATAAACCGATGCTGGAGGCGATAGCCCAGCAGCCGAAGTTCCATTTTGAATCCTGTCGGGGAAGTATCATCGGCTTTCGCAGCCCGGCTTATACGCAGGGCATCAACGTTGCCGGCTATCACGAACATTTTATTACCGATAATCGTGAAGGCGGCGGTCATGTACTTGATTATAAAATAGAAAGCGGCGTTTTAACCTTTGGGGTGATCTCTAAACTGATTATCGATTTGCCACAGGATCGAGATTTTCTCAGCGCTGACTTGTCACCCGAGAACCTCGATAGCGCTATCCAGTCAGTGGAAGGCTAAGTAAGAACAAAGCACAGGAGTGAGACAATGGAACATTCAACGGCTCTACAGCACTGGAACTGTGGAGCATCCCTGATTGTGAAACATTTGGAACAACAGGGCGTTCAATACGTATTTGGCATTCCGGGCGCGAAAATCGATCGCGTTTTTGATGCGCTGGAGGATTCGCCGATTGAAATGATCCCGGTACGGCATGAAGCCAACGGCGCGTTTATGGCGGCGGCCATCGGGCGCTTGACGGGCAAAGCGGGCGTGACGCTGGTGACGTCCGGGCCGGGCTGCTGCAACCTGGTGACGGGATTAGCGACGGCGACGACGGAAGGCGACCCCGTGGTGGCGATGGGCGGCGCGGTTAAACTTTCGGAAAGTCTTAAGCTGACGCACCAAAGCCTGGATACCGTCAGTCTGTTTCAGCCGGTCACCAAGTTTAGCGCGGAAGTCAAGGCGTCGTCCGCGATTTCCGAAGTGCTGGCGAATGCATTCCGGGCGGCGGAGATGGGGCATCCCGGCGCTTCTTTCATCAGCTTGCCGCAGGATATCGTCAACGATCCGGTCACCAGCGCCGTGCTGGTTCGTCCGACGCTGCCGCCGATGAACGGCGCGCCTCAAGCGGATATCGAAAATGTCGCCCGGCTGATTCAACAGGCTAAAAATCCTATTCTGCTGCTGGGGTTGATGGCGAGTCAGCCTAAAGCCGCCGAGGCATTGCGTCGTTTGCTGCATAAAAGCCAACTGCCGGTCACCAGCACGTATCAGGCCGCCGGCGCCGTCGATCAGCGGCATTTTGACCACTTCGCCGGGCGCGTCGGGCTGTTTAATAATCAGACGGGCGACAAGCTGCTGCAACAGGCCGACCTGATTATTACGGTCGGCTACAGTCCGGTGGAATACGATCCGGTATTGTGGAACAGCGGCAAAGCGAAGCTGGTACACATTGATGTGCTGCCGGCCAATATCGACAGCGCCTATCTGCCGGATGTGGAACTGGTGGGCAATATCGCCGAAACCATTGATGCGCTGACCCAGTGCATTGTTTCGCCGCTATCGATGTCGGCGCAAACGCAGGCTATTTTGCGCGACCGTTGCCAGCAACGCCGCGATCTGGCGATGCGCGGCATGGACATGCGGGGATTCGCCATTCATCCGCTGCGGCTGGTCAGGGCGATGCAGGACATCGTCAACCAGGACGTCACGCTGTGCGTCGATATGGGCAGCTTTCATATCTGGCTGGCGCGCTATCTGTACAGCTTCCGCGCGCGGCAGGTGCTGATGACCAACGGTCAGCAAACCATGGGTGTGGCTTTGCCCTGGGCGATCGCCACGTCGCTGATTCACCCTCATCAGAAGGTGATTTCGGTTTCAGGCGACGGCGGGTTTATGCAGTCCAGCATGGAACTGGAAACCGCCGTGCGCCTGAAGAGCAACCTGTTGCATATTATCTGGGTGGATAACGCCTACAACATGGTGGAAATTCAGGAGCAGAAGAAATACCACCGCGCTTCCGGCGTCAAATTCGGTCCGATCGATTTTAAAGTGTATGCGGATGCCTTCGGCGCAACGGGATTTGCGGTCGAGTCGGAAGACGAGCTGGTCAGTAAGCTACGACAGGCTATGGATACGCAGGGACCGGCGGTCATCGCCATCCCGGTGGATTATTCGGATAATCAGCGTCTGATGGAAGATCTGAATATCAGTCAGCTTATCTAGCCCGTCCGGGCCAGGGAACGCGTAAACGGGAAGCGCGTCGTTTGTCATTAGTGATAAACGCGGATACTATTGGCAATAGTTATCATTTCGCTTTCCGTTTATTTACGCATCCTGCCGGAACCCGCCTATGCCGATTGTCAAAAACATCGCCAATTCCGTTGAACATCCGGTTTTTGCCGGGTGCGACCGGCAGTTGGCCGCCGCGTTAAGCGCTTTGCTGCGCCGGCATCGTCCTCATTGCCTGGATAGCGTGAAATTCGGCGAGTCGCCCCCGGAGGACGGCATGACGCTCGCCGAGTGGTCGCGGCCGGAGGTGTTTCATCGGCTGGTGCGGCGTTACGGCGACGAACTGTATCGCCGGCATCCGGATAAGCCGCGTGAGGAAAAGCCGCTGCAATCGCTGTGGGCGCAATGGTATATCGGGCTGCTGGTGCCGCCGTTGATGCTGGCTTTGCTCAAACACGATGCGGCATTGGACTGTGCGACGAATCGGATATACGTCGGATTTGACGCGGGGAAAGGGCATCCGGCGGTGTTTTATATTGCGACCCGGACGTTGACCGCGGCGGACGACTCGCCGCGCGCGCGTCTGGAGCGCATGCTGCATCAGCATGTGGCGCCGGTAATTAACACGCTGGACAGCTTCGGCGCGCTTAACGCCAGGCTTGCCTGGAATAATACCGGCTATCTGATTCACTGGTTTTTGGACGATATAGCGCCGTTGATACCACAGGAGGAACGCCGCCTGCTGCATGACGCGCTGTTCTTTTCCCGTTCATGGCTGGATGGCGGCGACAATCCTCTTTATCGCACGGTAATTCCCCGCGGCGGCGTTATTCAGCGCCGCAGCTGTTGTCAGCGCTACCGCATTCCCGGCGTCGCACGTTGCCGGGACTGTACGCTGAACGAGGTTTAATACCATCGGCGGGCCGGATGGTTTACTCTTTCAAACGTGCGGACTGCCGGAAAGCAGGCGGTTAAACGGTAAACAGGAAGGGATAGAACCATGCTGATGAGGTCGGCCGGACGGGGGATTAAACGCGTCGCCATTATTTTTATCGTCGCGGCGACGACGCTGCTGGCTATTCGCATTTATGACACGCAACGCGGTCCGGCGCTGGCGCCCTGGCATACGTTTGTGCCGGATGAGTTGTCGGCGGATGAGCTCGATCGTGCCGATTGGCCGACTTATCTGCGCGCCGAAGAGACGATTTTCCGCCAGGTCGAACAGCATGTGACCCAGGAGCTGGATGACGATGAGCAGCGGCCGATTAACCGCTATTTCTCCGGCAGCCCGGTGTACCCCGGAAAGTTTCAGCACGACTGGAATCGTTCTTACGAAATGATGCCGGCGGGAACGCCGAAAGGCGCGGCGGTGCTGCTGCATGGGCTAACGGACTCGCCTTACAGTTTGCGGCATATTGCCGAACGTTACCGTCAGCGCGGTTTTGTGGTGGTCGGGATTCGTTTGCCCGCCCACGGCACGGTGCCTGGCGCGCTGACGGATATCCACTGGCAGGATTGGCTGGCGGCCACCCGTCTGGCGGTGCGCGAAGCGCAGCATCGACTGGCGGCGGATTCAGGCAAGGCGTTGCCGCTGCATATTGTGGGCTTTTCCAATGGCGGCGCGCTGGCGTTGAAATATACGCTGGATGCGTTGGATGACCCAAGGTTGACGCGGCCGGATCAGCTGATCCTGATTTCGCCGATGATCGGCATCACCAGCTACGCCCGCTTCGCCGGATTGGCCGGCCTGCCGGCGATATTCCCGGCGTTCGCCAAATCGGCATGGCTGGGTATTTTGCCGGAGTTTAATCCATTCAAATATAACTCGTTTCCGGTTAACGGGGCTCGCCAGTCCTGGTTATTAACCCACGAACTCCAGGGGCAGCTCACCCGTAAAGCGCAGCAACATACGCTGCAACAATTGCCGCCGGTGCTGACTTTTCAGTCGGTGATGGATTTTACGGTGAGCACGCAGGCGGTGATCTCGTCGTTTTATAATCTCTTGCCGGCGAACGGCAGCCAACTGGTGCTGTTTGACGTCAATCGCACCATCAATTTCGGACCGCTGCTGCGGGATTCGGCGGATCGCGCCGTCAGCCAACTGTTGCCGCCCGCGCCGCGCCGCTATGACACGACGGTAATCACCAATGCCGCCCCGGACAGCGCGCATGCCGTCGCCTTCGATGTACAAGCGGGAGAGGCGCAGGGCGGTTCCCGCGCGCTGGGGATTGATTACCCGCGCGATGTGTACTCGCTCTCGCACGTCGCTCTGCCTTTCCCGGATACGGACTCCCTGTATGGCCGTTTTTCGCAGAATCCCCGCGAGTTCGGCCTGCCGCTGGGGACGATCGCGGCGCGGGGCGAGCGTTCGGTGCTGGTCGTGGATTTGGACACCCTGCTGCGATTGTCCTCCAATCCGTTTTTCCCTTATCTGATGCAGCGTATTGACGGAAAGATCCCGCAATAACCAAAAACGCCGCCGGATAAGTCGATCTGTTAAGGGCGTGGAGAGCGCGCCTTCATTTCAATACCCTGTTTATGCCAGGCGGCGTTTTGGTTGAAATAATCTAATTTTGCTGCATTTTTCGCATTAGTTTAAATAATGCGTTGGGCGTTTTCTTTGCGCTGGCGATCGGCAGGCAATCCATTTTTCATATCAATGATTTCACCTTTTCTCCAAATTGCATTGGTTTTATGCCAGTGAGTGATTATTTTTTGGAGGATTTATCTATTGGCGGTGGTTTCACCTTGCATGGGTCGAAGCGTTTTCCATATAGATTATCTTATGCCTGTGGGGATAGTTTAACCGACGTTTCGGTGGTAAGTTCATTATCAAGATATCGTTTGCGCGGCGGTGGCGATCGCCCGAACGCAGAGCTACGAACAGAGGGAAGACATGGCTAAGCAGACTCCGTTGTATCAACAGCACCTGACGGACGGTGCCAAAATGGTTGATTTTCACGGCTGGATGATGCCGCTGCATTACGGCTCTCAGCTTGACGAGCATCACATCGTACGTCGTGATGCCGGTATGTTTGATGTATCTCATATGACCATCGTGGATTTGCACGGCGTGCGAACCCGCGAGTTTCTGCGTTATCTGCTGGCGAACGATGTCGCCAAACTCACCCAGCCCGGCAAAGCGCTTTATACCGGTATGCTGAATGCCTCCGGCGGGGTTATCGACGATCTGATCGTTTATTTCATGACGGAAGACTATTTTCGTCTGGTGGTCAATTCGGCCACCCGTGAGAAAGACTTAGCCTGGATCGTCCGGCACGCCGAGCCTTTTATGGTCGATGTGCGCGAACGCGAGGATCTGGCTCTGGTGGCCGTGCAGGGGCCGCAGGCGCAGGCAAAGGTACAGCGTCTGCTCAACGAGGCCCAGCGGGCGAAAATCGCAGGTATGAAGCCGTTTTTCGGCGTTCAGGTCGACGATTTTTTCATCGCGACGACCGGTTATACTGGTGAAGCCGGCTATGAAATCGCGCTGCCGAAGGAGCAGGTTGTCGCGTTGTGGCGACAGCTTCTGTCCGTCGGGGTTAAGCCATGCGGATTGGGCGCGCGCGATACGCTGCGGCTGGAAGCCGGCATGAACCTCTACGGACAGGATATGGACGAAGGCGTTTCGCCGTTGGCCGCCAATATGGGCTGGACCATCGCCTGGCAGCCGGAAGATCGCCAGTTTATCGGGCGTGAAGCGTTGGAGCGGCAGCGTGAAAAAGGCACTGAGCAGTTGGTCGGTTTGGTGATGACCGAAAAAGGCGTGTTGCGCAATGAGTTACCCGTACGTTTTACCGATAGCGAAGGCGTGATGCGGGAAGGCGTGATTACCAGCGGCTCTTTTTCACCCACGCTGGGGTTGAGTATTGCGCTGGCGCGCGTTCCGAGCGGGATCGGCGAACAGGCGATTGTCCAGATCCGTAACCGTGAACTCCCGGTGCATGTCACCAAACCCGGCTTTGTGCGCGCCGGCAAACCGATTGTGCAATATTAACGCTATCCCCGCGGTTTCAGAAGCAGCCAGCGGCGTCGATATGCAGTCCAGTTTTAACCGTTTTGTGAAGGAAGGAGAGGGTGGCAATGAGCGATGTTCCAGCAGAATTAAAATATACCGCTTCGCATGAGTGGGTGCAGTCTGAAGGCGAGGGCGTTTATCTGATCGGTATTACCGAACATGCGCAGGAGTTATTGGGCGACATGGTGTTTATCGATTTGCCGGAAGTGGGAACCATCGTTTCCGCCGGCGACGACTGCGCCGTAGCCGAGTCGGTCAAGGCGGCGTCTGACATTTATGCGCCGATCAGCGGCGAGATTATCGATATCAACGCGGAGCTGGAAAGTTCGCCTGAACTGGTCAACAGCGCGCCCTATACCGAAGGCTGGCTGTTCCGCATCAGATCGTCCGACGAATCCGATCTGGACGAATTGCTTGATGCCGAGGGATATCAGGCCGCGCTGGACGAAGAAGAATAGTCACCGCGCCCCGGACTCTACCGAGCCGGGGCGTTTTATTTTGTTCCCTCGCTCTGCGTTATCCCGCCGGGTATGACGCGGAGAGCGTTATATGCAGGAAATTTTCGTAATGACCCAGACTCTCAGTCAACTTGAACATAACAGCGCTTTCGTTGAACGTCATATTGGTTCCTCCGCCAGCCAGCGACAGCAGATGCTGGCTGCGGTGGGCGCGGATTCGCTTGATGCGTTAATTCGGCAGATTGTCCCTGCCGATATCCAGTTGCCCAGCCCGCCCGCGGTCGGCGATGCGGCGACGGAGCATCAGGCGTTGGCTGAGCTGAAGGCGATTGCCGGCCAGAATCAGCGTTACAAAAGCTATATCGGCATGGGCTACGGCGCCGTGCTGATGCCGCCGGTGATTTTACGCAATGTGCTGGAAAATCCGGGTTGGTATACGGCCTATACGCCGTATCAACCGGAGGTTTCTCAAGGGCGTCTGGAAGCATTGCTGAATTTTCAGCAGGTGACTCAGGATTTAACCGGTTTGGAACTGGCTTCCGCCTCGTTGCTGGATGAGGCGACGGCGGCGGCGGAAGCGATGGCGATGGCGAAACGCATCAGCAAACTCAAGCAGGCCAACCGCTTCTTCGTCGCCGACGATGTCCACCCGCAAACGCTGGATGTGGTGCGCACGCGCGCCGAAACCTTTGGATTTGACGTCGTGGTCGGCAAGGCGCAAAGCGCATTGAGCGACGACGGCGTGTTCGGCGTGCTGTTGCAACAGGCCGGCACCACCGGCGAGTTGCATGATTACAGCGCCCTGATGGCTGAATTGAAAACGCGCAAGGTGGTGAGCTGCGTCAGCGCCGATATCATGGCGCTGGTGCTGTTGACCGCCCCCGGTAAACAGGGCGCCGATATCGTCTTTGGATCCGCCCAGCGTTTTGGCGTGCCGATGGGCTACGGCGGGCCGCACGCGGCGTTTTTCGCCTGCCGGGACGAATACAAACGCGCCATGCCGGGACGGATTATCGGCGTCTCCGTGGACGCCGCCGGCAATACCGCATTGCGTATGGCGATGCAAACCCGCGAACAGCATATCCGCCGTGAAAAAGCGAATTCGAATATCTGTACCTCGCAGGTGCTGCTGGCCAATATCGCCGGTATGTATGCGGTGTACCACGGCCCGGAAGGATTGAAACGCATTGCCGGACGGATTCACCGTCTGACGGATATTCTGGCGCTCGGCTTGCTTCAGGGCGGGCTGACGCTGCGTCATCAGACCTGGTTCGATACGTTAACCGTGGCGGTGGAAGACAAAGCCGCCGTGCTGAGCCGGGCGCTGAGCTTCGGCGTCAACCTGCGGGCCGATCTTGACGGCGCGGTCGGCGTGACGCTGGATGAAGCCACGACGCGGGAAGACGTGCTGACGCTGTTCGCCGTCCTGCTGGGCTATTCCCACGGTCTGGATATCGACGATCTGGATACGGCGGCGGGACGGCGGGACGCGTCGATACCCGCGGCTTTGCAACGTGATGATGCTATCCTTGCTCATCCGGTGTTTAACCGTTATCACAGCGAAACCGAGATGATGCGCTATCTGCACCGTCTGGAATGCAAGGATCTGGCGCTGAATCAGGCGATGATCCCGCTGGGCTCCTGCACCATGAAGCTCAATGCCGTCGCCGAAATGCTGCCGATTACCTGGCCCGAGTTCGCTGAACTGCACCCGTTTTGTCCGCCGGAACAGGCGCTCGGCTATCGGAAGATGATCGAACAGCTATCCGGCTGGCTGGTGCAACTGACCGGATACGACGCCGTATGCATGCAGCCGAACTCCGGCGCGCAGGGCGAATACGCCGGACTGTTGGCGATCCGTCGTTATCACCAAAGCCGTAACGAATCAGCGCGCGATATCTGTCTGATCCCCAGCTCGGCGCATGGCACCAACCCGGCGTCGGCGCATATGGCCGGCATGAGCGTGGTGGTGGTGGCCTGCGACAAGCAGGGCAATATCGACCTGAACGATCTGCGTGAGAAAGCGCAGTCCGCGGGCGAGAAGCTGGCCTGCATCATGGTGACCTATCCCTCCACCCACGGGGTTTACGAAGAAACCATCCGCGAAGTGTGCCAGATCGTGCATCAGTTCGGCGGTCAGGTGTACCTGGACGGCGCCAATATGAATGCGCAGGTCGGCATTACGTCGCCGGGCTATATCGGCGCGGATGTTTCGCATCTCAACCTGCATAAAACGTTCTGCATCCCTCACGGCGGCGGCGGGCCGGGCATGGGGCCGATCGGCGTAAAAGCGCATCTGGCGCCGTTTGTGCCGGGACATCAGGTGGTGAAAATCGATGGCGTGTTGACCAGTCAGGGCGCGGTGTCCGCCGCGCCGTTCGGCAGCGCCTCTATTCTGCCGATTAGCTGGATGTACATCCGCATGATGGGCGCCGACGGTCTGAAGCAGGCGAGCCAGATGGCGATCCTCAACGCCAACTACATCGCCGCGCGGCTACAGTCGTCTTATCCGGTGCTGTATACCGGGCGGGACGGACGGGTGGCGCACGAATGTATTCTCGATCTCCGCCCGCTGAAGGAAAGTACCGGCATCAGCGAGATGGATATCGCCAAGCGTTTGATTGATTACGGTTTCCATGCCCCGACCATGTCATTCCCGGTGGCCGGTACGCTGATGGTGGAACCGACGGAATCCGAGAGTCTGGCGGAGTTGGATCGTTTCATTGACGCCATGCTGGCGATTCGCGCGGAAATCGATCGCGTGGTTAACGGCGAGTGGCCGCTGGCGGACAATCCGCTGGTGAACGCGCCTCATACGCAGAGCGAGCTGGCCGGCGAATGGCCGCATCCTTACAGTCGTGAGCTGGCGGTATTCCCGGCAGGCAGTGAAAATAAATACTGGCCTACGGTAAAACGTCTGGACGATGTCTATGGCGACCGTCATCTGTTCTGTTCCTGCGTGCCGGTGGAAGATTACGAGTAACCTGCGCCCTCTCTGAGAAATCGGCTCGTGAGTTATCCGCGAGTCGATTTCTTTCCTCGCCGCCGCCGCTTTCCGACAGGCAACCGCGGCAAACGCGGGTTCATTTCAGGTTCCCGCCTCTTCCGCTGTTCCGTACCGGAAAATTGAGTGGGAACCGTACCACTGTTTGAGCCACTCAGAATGGCTGACAGCGTTTCTTTCTGACCGTCCATGGCTTGAAATCGCCGCGATTTTATGGGCATTCCGTTGTTTCTGCACTACAGAATATTTCCCGCATGTCAGCCTGCGTGTTTTCTCTTGTAGAGAATTCATGGGGTTATTTCCTGTTCCTGGATAGCTAATGGAGTGTACTCGTGATTGGGATACGAGATTTGCCAGCGGTGAATTTATTCACCAATGGTCGTAATGGGAATAAAGAGCCGCAGACAAAAAAGATAGCGATAAAAACGCTCGACGAAGCCCGTACTTATGTCAACGCGCAGCGACTTACGGATAAAACGCAGGCGCGGCAGTATCTGGAAAAATTGCATGGAGAGAAGCATAACATAGGGGATGACGCTTTTAGTCTGCTGACGTCGGTAATCCGCGGCGAGATGAAAAGACTGCCGGACAGCGCCGAAAACGCGAATCAAAGGGGAGCCGATAAAACCGGCCAGCGGCATTTTCCCGCCGATCCCGGCGCGGCGGATAGACGCGCGCCATCTCATCCGCTTACGCTCGGCGTTTTCTCCATCATGCATGGTTTATGCTCGTCGCAGCCGCGGGTGGATGAGCATTACACGGCGGCTTATGGAGACAATACCCGCGGACTATCGCACCGAACCGCCGCATTCGACCAGCTTGAGGCGTTGGAACGTTTCGAGCGCGGCCATCCTGGCGCTTGCGCTATTTACAGCACGATGTGGTTAAAACAGATTGGCGATAGCCCTTCAGACAGCGCCGCTGCGCGCACGCGCTTTCTTGAGGACGCCACTGCCGATGTGATCGCGCGGCAGCGCGAATATGCCGACAGAGTGGATGAAGCCAATCAGCGTTCATATGAAGTTGAAGATCCGTTTTATGCCACGATTCGATCCCTCGGGGTAAGGCCCGGCGCTGAAGATAATCTGCTGATCGATATTATCGGCGATGAAGAAGGCGCAATGAATGAAATTGCTAATGTGCTGAGCAGCCGAAACAGTTCAAATCTGCTTTGGCTGGCCAGACCGGATGACAGTTCCGCCAGCGGGCATATCGTCGCCTCTCACGCTCATGGGGATAGGGTGGCCCTGTTCGATCCTAATCTGGGTGAGTTCAGGGCAAGGCGAGATGAAATACCCGCCGTCATGCGGGCTATCATCGGGGCCAGCTCTACTGATGTCCCCATCCCCGATGTGATGATTGTGCGTGTTTATCCCTAGCCTGCCGCCGGTGATATTGCTTGTGGGAAAACGCGCCCGTCAACCGCGGTTAAAGCAACCAGCCCTTGTCCTGCGCGGCTTCCAGATGTTGTTTCAGATGTTGCCACAGTTCAGGGTTAATGCCGGCGATAAACTCGGTGCGGCCAAGCACCTGGTCCAGTCGAATGCCGTTTTCCACCCAGCTTTGTCCCTGATTATGCAAATTCATCAGAACCGGCATCACGCGGTCGAGCATCAGGGCGAAGCGGGCGCTGGCGGTTTCGCCGGATTCATATTCCAGCCACAGTTGATGAAAATGCCGGCGCTGCGGTTCGGGCAATAAACCAAACAGGCGGGCGGCGGCGGCCACTTCCTGATCGTGTACGGCGGCGCGGGCCGCCAGGTCATAAACAATGACATCCCCGGCGTCGATTTCGACGATATCGTGAATCAGCGCCATTTGAATAACGCGGTTGATATCCACCTCTTTCCCGGCATAGGGCGCCAGGCTCATGGCGGCGACGGCGAAGTGCCAGCTATGTTCGGCCGAGTCTTCATGGCGTGGGCTGCCGATAATTTTCGAGCGACGCTGAACGCTTTTTAACTTATCAATTTCCATCAGAAAACCGACCACATCGGTCAGCGTACCGAAATCAAGCGCGGATGGGGATAACGACATTGGAACAACCTCTTTCAATTGAGACCGGATAAAGGGCTAAACGCGTGCGGCCTGCATAGTGGCGGATACCCCTTAACGACACCGGAAAGCACGACGGTATGAGCGTGTTTCAGAAGCGGATAATTGTAGGGGATGTCGCCGCAGATTTACACGCATGATTTGGGTTGAAATTGACATAGCGGCGGGGGAAAATCATTTTTAGCTTACAGGTGTACACTGAAACTATTCTCAGCTAAGCTGCTTGAAGATTATTCTCCGGGGCGGTATTGATGCGTTTATCGGGTCGGCGTTTTGCGTGCGATGACGATCGAGCCGGTGGAATAGGCGTTAATGAGGTAAATGATGGCGAAAAATTTGTGGGAATCAGGCTATTCGCTGGCGGAAGAAATAGCCAACAGCGTCAGCCACGGAATCGGCCTGGTTTTCGGTATTGTGGGGCTGGTTTTGCTGTTGATGCAGGCGGTTGGGCAGGGCGCCGATGGTCTCGCCATCACCAGCTACAGTCTTTACGGCGGCAGCATCATCCTGCTATTTCTGGCTTCGACGCTGTATCACGCCATCCCTTCGCCGCGGGCCAAACCGTGGCTGAAGAAATTCGATCACTGTGCGATTTATGTGCTGATCGCCGGCACTTATACGCCTTTTCTGCTGGTCGGGCTCAACTCGCCGCTGGCCCATGGGCTGATGGTGGTGATCTGGAGTATGGCGCTGCTTGGCGTGATCTTCAAACTGGCCTTTGCTCACCGTTTTGAAGCGCTCTCGCTGATTACCTATCTGGTGATGGGGTGGTTGTCGTTAGTGGTGATTTATCAGCTGGCGATGACGTTGTCCATCGGCGGCGTTACGCTGCTGGCGGTCGGCGGCGCTGTTTACACCCTGGGCGTGATTTTCTATGCCTGTAACCGCATTCCTTATAATCACGCCATCTGGCACGGCTTTGTGCTTGGCGGCAGCGTCTGCCATTTTCTGGCGATCTACCTGTACGTTTAAGTTCAATCGATGCCTGCCGAAGCAGGCGTCGTCATGGCCGTTAGTCCGTGATGTCATACGGCAGCGGCTGGATCGCCAGTTTGCCGTCGGCATCGTCCCGCACGCGCAGCACGCTGTCGGCTGCCAGATCGTTGTTCAGCACCGCCTGAATCCAGACGGCGTTATCCCGCAATCGGCAGGCCGCCAGTACGGTGCCGGTGCGGCGCCAGTTATCGCCCAGTCGTAACTCCAAATCGTCCCCGGCCGCCGGTATCCGTCCGGCCTGACCCGCCAGCCAGTAAAGCGCCCGCTTATTGGCTCCTCGGTATTTGGCGCGGGCCACCATTTCCTGCCCGGCATAACATCCTTTACTGAAGCTGATCCCATTTAATGCCTGCAAATTAGCCGCTTGCGGGATGAACTGCGTACTGTTTCCGCTGTCAATGATTGGCAGGCCGGATTCAATATCCAACGCCAGCCACTGGCGGCTATCATTGAATTCGCTCTTGCCGTCGAGCTGTTCCAGCAGGGCGGTATAGCGCGCTGCGGTCAATACCAGCAGAAAACGTTCGGCAGGATGGGAGAAATGCAGCAGGGTGGCATCCTGATCCTGCGTCACCGGGTGTTCGGCGTCGGGCAGGTCGTTGAACACGGACTGAAGCTGCGCGCGAATATTCGCGCCGGCGGCGCCCAGCAGGATGACGCCGTCGTCTGCCGCAATCGTCGTTTTGGAGAACACTGCGTACTTTTTCAACTCGTTGAGTTGCGTATCGCGCAAGCTGCGGCGTTCGATGAAGGCGAAACCTTCCGCTCGCTGGAACAAGCGCAGAACGCTCCACATTTTCCCTTTGGCGTCACAGTGCGCGCAGAGTACATGCTGGTCGGCGGCGAGCGCGTCCACATCGGCGGTGACCTGACCCTGAAGGTATTTGACGGTGTCTGGGCCGGTCAGGGTGACCAGCGCCCAGTCATCAAGCGAGATCAGGGTGGCGGGTAAATCGGCGGAGGCGAACAGGGGTTGTGAAGCAAAAGACGGTTGATTGGCCATGATATGATCCTGCGCAACTAAGCGGTAAGCGAATGCGTTAATGGTAAAAGAGCGGCACGGGTTTGCAAGCGGTTATTGCGCCGGCGCTTGATACAATCCTGGTCGATAGCGAGGTAAAATATGTCAAAGTGTTACTATTCATTGAATACCTGCCGTTGAAATCGGGTTACACTAATAGGTATGAACGATAATAAGGTGGTTTTAAGCATGGAAATTGAAAATAAATCACGGATTCATTGGGCATGTCGGCGTGGTATGCGCGAATTGGACATTTCTATCATGCCGTTCTTTGAATATGAATACGACGCGCTAAGCGATGATGATAAACGCGCCTTTGTCCGTCTGTTGCAGTGCGACGATCCGGACCTGTTTAACTGGCTGATGAATCACGGCGAACCGCAAGATCAGGATCTGAAACGCATGATCTCCCTTATCCAGACGCGAAATAAAGACCGTGGCCCAGTGGCAATGTGACCTTCGCGTTTCCTGGCGTATGCAGCTTTGTTCACTGGTTGCGCACGGGCTATTGGTTTTACTGATTCTGCTGGCTCCCTGGCCGGACCGCTACACGGTGTTGTGGCTGGGGCTGGTTACGCTGGTGGTGTTCGGTTTTATCCGCAGTCAGCGCAACATAAAATCCCGCCACGGCGAAATTTTATTGCATAGTGCGACGCGACTGCGCTGGCAGCAGCAGGAATGGCTGATTGTCAAACGCCCCTGGATGCTGAGAAATGGCGTTCTGCTATCGCTAAAAGCGATCGATGGTAAAGGACGTAAACGCCTGTGGCTGGCATCCGACAGCATGGGGGAGGCTGAATGGCGTCATTTACGCCAACTGCTATTGCAGCATAAAAACTGGGCCGGGTAATACTAAAACCGGCCGCGTCCCTTTATCCTCTCGGTGAATGTTTTTTCCTGATTGATTTCCCGTCATGCTTTATCAACCGACAATTTTACGTTGCCGACGTGACTCCATCCGCCCTGTTTCGGCTTAGCGCCGGGGTTGACCCCGCAGGGCGGATGGAACAAAAACGATCGCAATGATTTACGCAGGCCGGCGCAGCAGGTATCTTACGCGCCGTACAATAAGAGAGAAACTGATGACAACGCCCGCTGATAAACCTGCCGCGCAGAAAAACGTGCTGCACCCGCGTAATCGCCACCGCGGCCGCTATGATTTTACCGCGCTGAAGCAAATCCACCCGGCGCTGATCCCCTTTGTGAAGGTGAATGCCTATGGCGACGAGTCGATTGATTTTGCCGATCCGGCATCCGTCAAGGCGCTGAATCAGGCGCTGCTGCACCATTTCTACCAGATTGAACACTGGATTATTCCAGACGGTTTTCTCTGCCCGCCGGTTCCGGGGCGGGCTGATTACATTCATCATCTGGCCGATTTGCTGGCGGAGGATAATCAGTCCGTGGTGCCGCGCGACGCCAGCCTGTTGGATGTCGGCTGCGGCGCCAACTGTATTTATCCGCTGATTGGTCATCGTGAATATGGCTGGCGTTTTACCGGCAGTGAAATTAATCCGCAGGCGATGCAGGCGGCCAACGCCACCATCGAGGCGAATCCCGGCCTGAATCGCGCGATTCGTTTACGCCGCCAGAAAAACAGCAAAGCGATTCTCGCCGGCATCATCCATAAGAACGAAATTTTTGATGCGGTGCTGTGCAATCCGCCGTTCCATGCGTCTGCCGCCGAGGCGCGTCAGGGCGCGCAACGTAAGTTGCATAACCTGGGTCTGGATAAAAACTCGCCGCTCAACTTTGGCGGGCAACAGGATGAACTGTGGTGCGACGGCGGGGAAAGCGCGTTTATCCGCCAGATGATTAACGAAAGCGTCAACGTGGCTCGCCAGTGTCTGTGGTTTACCTCGCTGGTTTCGCGCAAGGAGAATCTGCCGGAGATTTACCGTGCGCTGGAGGAAGCCGGAGCGATAAAAGTCAGAACCGTCAATATGGCGCAGGGACAGAAACAGAGCCGTTTCGTGGCCTGGAGCTTTTTCGATACCCCCGCGCGCGCAAGATGGTGGCTACAGAAGCGGCGCTAGCGCGGATCGCTAAAGTTTGTGATGACGGGGCGAACGGCGCGTATCAGGACAAGAAGAATCATGCCCTTCGCCAGCGCCGCGAGGCGCGTTTTTACAGCTGCGCGGCCATTTCCTGCAAAATCTGCCCGCACCACTGCTCAAGGCGTTCGTCGCTGAGATCGTACTGATTGACTTCATCCAGCGCCAGTCCGACAAAATGTTTGCCGTCGACGGTCAGCGGTTTCGGGCTGGTGAACTCGTAGCCCTCGGTCGGCCAGTAGCCGATAAATTTCACGCCGGACGATTGCAATTGCGTATGCAACATGCCCAGCGCATCCAGGAACCATTCGCCATACCCTAACTGGTCGCCCATGCCGTACAGCGCCGCTATCTTGCCGCGCAGGTTAAGCGCGGGGAGTTGCGCCCAGATGTTTTCCCAATCTTCCTGTATTTCGCCGAAATCCCAGGTTGGAATACCCAGAATCAGTATCTCGTACTCTTCCATCCGCTGCGGGTCGACATCCTTGACGTTGTGCAGATCCACCAGATCCTCACCCAGGATGTCGCGGATTTTTTCTGCCGCCATTTCGGTATAGCAGGTGCTGGAGCCGTAAAACAGACCAATTTTCATATGTGATAGCGAAGTCGTTTCAGATCAATGTAAGTGATGGTGTCAGAAGCTGTTATCACCTCGGGGGCGACGGCTTTGAACGCAGAAGGGTAGCCTAACCGAATCCGTAGCGACAGTATATTGAAAATATCGGCTAATCCGCACGGCTACCGGCTCGTCTCTTCTTTTACTTAACCCATGACCGGGGGGTATGCCAGGTCAGCGCGGTAAAGTCGTCAAGCACCTCAAAAATATGCGCTTGCATATCGGTAGCGCCTTCTTCCGTTCTGGCGCGCATCACTTCATCGCGCCAGGCCTCGGCATGCGCGCGGTCATCGAACAGGTAGGTGCCGCCGCGTAAACCGGCCTGTGGGTCGGACATCCATATCTTCGCGATCAGCCCGTCAATTTTGTTGATTTTCTGCGCGAGCTGGAATGTTTCGGCGCGCGTGCTGCCGAGTTGTCTGGCTGATGGACGGTAAGTCACTTGTAGCAGATAGGCCATCGGGGATCTTTATCTCTGGGATTAATCACGATTGCTTCCGGCCTGAACGCCAGAGCAATATTTCATGTATTCAACGGGTTGAACAATAATCAGCATCATACTCCCGCGCAGGGAAAACGTCGACGGCCGGGGATGTCATTGCGTTGCCGCGTTGTTTTAGGAGAAAGGGACGGTTGAGGCGGAAAGGAAGCGGTGAAGGCCGCAGCCTTCACCTTATGGAATGGTTTAGTCGAGAGACTGATGGCGGGTTTCTTTGCTCAACAGCAACGCGATCAGCGTCAGCGACGCCATGGCCGCCAGATAAACACCCACGTAGAACAGGCCGTAAGTGACGGTCAGCCAGGTGGCGATATAGGGAGCGACGGATGCGCCCAAGATGGATGACACGTTATAGGAGAACGAGGCCCCGGTATAACGGACTTCCGTCGGGAACAGTTCCGGCAGCAGCGCGCCCATCGGACCGAACGTCAGCCCCATCATGCCCATGCCGCAGATCAGGAAGGCCATCACGATCGCCGAATTGCCGGAACCGAGCATGGACGGGAACAGCATGGCGAAGACCAGCATCAGGCAGGTCACGGCGATCATGGTTTTGCGGCGTCCGAAGATATCCGCCAGATAGCCCGCCAGCGGAATAATGATGGCGAAGGCGATAACGGCGATCATCAGCATCCACAGGAAGGTGTTGCGTGAGAAACCCAATCCTCGCGGCGCCGGCGTGGTGCCGTACGTCATGGAATAGACCGTCATGATGTAGAACAGCGTGTAGGTCGCCAGCATGATGAAAGTACCCAGAATAGTGGCTTTCATGTGTTTGCTGAACAGGGTGCCGATCGGCACGCGCACTTGCTTGCCGGCTTTGGCGACTTTGGCGAATACCGGCGTTTCATGCAGGGAAACGCGCACGTACAGGCCGATCAACACCAGTACGGCGGAGAAAATGAACGGTACGCGCCAGCCCCACTGCATGAATTGCTCGTCGGTCAGCAACCAGGAGAGCAGCAGGAAAGTGCCGTTGGCGAAGAAGAAGCCAATCGGCGCGCCGAGCTGAGGGAAGGAACCGTATAGCGCACGCTTGTGGGCCGGCGCATTTTCGGTCGCCAACAGCGCCGCGCCGCCCCATTCGCCGCCCAGACCCAGACCCTGGCCGAAACGGGCCAGCGCCAGCAGCATCGGCGCGAAGATGCCGATGGTTTCATAGCTGGGCAACAGACCGATCACTACCGTGGAAATCCCCATGGTCAGCAGCGATGCGACCAGCGTAACTTTACGGCCGACGCGGTCGCCGAAATGCCCGAACAGCGCCGAACCGATTGGGCGCGCGATGAAGGCGATGGCAAAGGTCGCCAGCGACTGTAACGTCGCCGCAGCCGGGTCGCCCTGCGGGAAGAAAATGTGGGGAAATACCAGCACGGCGGCGGTGGCGTAAATATAAAAATCAAAAAACTCAATCGCGGTTCCCACCAGAGAGGCAATAATGACTTTACTTCTGGAATTGACCGGTGGAGAGTCCGCCTCTGCGTCGATAGTGGGAGTGATGGTAGCTTGCATGGTGATTCATCTTTTTTAACAACACGAACGACTATTCTATGCATAGAGAAATCGGCTTTTCAACGGAGATTCCGTAAGGGGATAGGACGGAGAAAAGCCGCGACTGGAGGCTATTCCAGCATATGCCGCATAAGTAAAATATAATCTTATCGTATGATGTTTATACCGGAGAATGTTATGACGATGTGAGGTCTGACGGAATATGTGAGATCTGGCGATTTCTACGATTATTATCCCCTTCATCCTACGATTTGCAGCGAGATGGCTGCATTTTCGACATCCAATGTCCCCGCGGTTTGAAAGATGACGCGGATAACGACGATTAGTCGGTTAACGAATTACTCAGGCATAATAGGCGCTCATGCTGAAAGAGGATATCGCGATGCACGCGCAAGATCAGGCGTTTATTGAGCAATTTCTTGATGCGCTGTGGCTGGAGCGCAATCTGGCGGAAAATACGCTGGCTTCTTATCGGCTGGATTTGCGCTCTCTGGTGGAGTGGCTGGCGCATCACGACAGCGATTTGCAGCGGGCGCAGGCTATCGATCTGCAATCTTTTCTGGCTGAACGGATGGAAGGCGGCTACAAGGCCACCAGCTCCGCGCGTTTACTGAGCGCCATGCGCCGGTTGTTCCAGTATCTTTACCGGGAAAAAGTTCGCAGCGACGATCCCAGCGCGGCGTTGTCATCGCCAAAACTGCCGCAGCGCCTGCCGAAAGATTTGAGCGAGGCTCAGGTTGATGCGCTGCTCGAGGCGCCCAATGTCGATCAACCGCTGGAATTACGCGATAAAGCCATGCTTGAGGTATTGTATGCCACCGGGCTGCGGGTCTCCGAACTGGTGGGGCTGACGCTCAGCGATGTCAGTCTGCGTCAGGGCGTGGTGCGGGTCATCGGTAAAGGGAATAAGGAACGGCTGGTGCCGCTGGGCGAAGAGGCGGTGTACTGGATTGAGCAATATCTGGAGCATGGCCGCCCGTGGCTGCTCAACGGAAAGACGCTGGATGTGATGTTTCCCAGCAACCGCGCGCAACAGATGACGCGTCAGACATTCTGGCATCGCATCAAACACTATGCGATTCTGGCGTCGATCGATAGCGAAAAATTATCTCCGCACGTGCTGCGTCACGCGTTCGCCACCCATTTATTGAACCACGGCGCGGATTTACGCGTGGTGCAAATGTTGTTGGGACACAGCGATCTTTCCACCACGCAGATTTATACCCATGTGGCGACGGAACGTTTGAAACAGCTTCATCAGCGGCATCACCCACGGGCGTAACATATTCATTGATAACCGGCAGGCGACGGTCACCGGTCAGTTGCGGGTTATCACGGCGTATTCACCGAAACAGGATTATGAAATGAAAAAAGGGTTATTGGCGTTTTCTCTCTTGGCGGCAATGGCGTCGGGTTTCGCCCACGCCGACGATGCGGCGATCAAACAAACGATGGCGCGTTTGGGGATGTCGGATGCGGAGGTTCAGCCCGCGCCGCTGGCCGGGATGAAAACCGTCCTGACGGGCAGCGGCGTGTTTTACATCAGTGAAGACGGCAAGCATCTGATTCAGGGGCCGCTGTACGACATTAGCGGCAACGCGCCGGTGAACGTGACGAATCAGATTCTGAAAGGGAAAATGGACGCGTTGCAGGATCAGATGATTGTCTATAAAGCCGCTCAGGAAAAACATGTGATTACGGTGTTTACCGATATCACCTGCGGCTACTGCCAAAAGCTGCATGAACAGATGAAAGATTACAATGCGCTGGGCATTACCGTGCGCTATCTGGCGTTCCCGCGTCAGGGGCCGAATTCTCAGGCCGAGAAAGATATGCAATCTATCTGGTGCGTGGCTAACCGCAACAAGGCGTTTGACGATGCGATGAAAGGCGAGGAAATATCCCCGGCGACCTGCAAAGTCGACATCAATGCGCACTATCAGCTTGGCATCCAGTTTGGCGTCAATGGCACCCCGGCGATTGTGCTGGAAGACGGCGCGGTGGTGCCGGGTTATCAGGATCCGAAAGAGTTATCGACGATGTTGAATGCGCATAAGGCGTCGATGAAGACAGGCGGTTGATAACAGCGTGGAACTGATAACTCAGCTTCGCCGGCGTCCCCTGGCGGAAGATATTGATTTACCCATGACGATGCCGCCGCTGCTGCGTCGTTTATATGCGCAACGCGGCGTCAAAGGCGCGCAGGAACTGGAGCGCGGTCTGCGCGGTCTGCTGGATTATCGGCTGCTTGATGGTATCGGGCAGGCCGTTGACTTTCTGCAACAGGCGCTGGCGGATCGGCGCTGTATCGTCATCGTCGGCGATTTTGACGCCGACGGCGCCACCAGCACCGCGCTGACGGTGCTGGCGCTGCGCAGTATGGGCGGCGTCAACGTCAAGTATCTGGTGCCGAACCGCTTTGACGATGGCTACGGGCTTAGCCCGGAAGTGGTGGCGCAGGCCGCCGGGCTGGGCGCGGAGGTCATCGTCACGGTGGATAACGGCATTTCCTCCCATGCGGGGGTGGATGAGGCGCGCCGACGCGGTATCGCCGTGCTGGTCACCGACCACCATCTGCCGGGAGAAATTCTGCCTGACGCCGATGCGATGATTAACCCCAATCTGCGCGACTGCGCCTTTCCGTCGAAAGCGCTGGCGGGCGTCGGCGTCGCCTTCTATCTGATGATGGCGCTGTTTGTCCGCTTGCGCGATAGCGGCTGGTTCGCGCAGAAAGCGCTGGCGGAACCGAAACTGACCGAATTGCTGGATCTGGTGGCGTTGGGTACGGTGGCGGACGTGGTGCCGCTGGACGCCAACAATCGCATTCTGGTGGCGCAGGGGTTGAGCCGTATTCGCGCCGGACGGTGCCGACCCGGCATCCGCGCGCTGCTGGAGGTGGCGAACCGTGAAGCGACTCAACTGGTCGCCAGCGATCTGGGTTTCGCGCTGGGGCCGCGGCTCAATGCCGCCGGTCGGCTGGATGATATGTCGGTCGGGGTGGCGCTGCTGCTCAGCGACGATATCGTGCAGGCGCGCATGCTGGCCAGCGATCTGGACGCCTTGAATCAAACCCGGCGTGAAATCGAGCAGGGGATGCAGGTCGAGGCGCTGCGATTATGCGAAAAGCTGGAGCACAGCCGAGACGAGCTGCCCTATGGGCTGGCGATGTACCACCCTGAATGGCATCAGGGCGTGGTGGGCATTCTGGCGTCGCGGATCAAGGAGCGGTTTCATCGTCCGGTGATTGCTTTCGCCCCCGCCGGCGACGGCATCCTGAAAGGGTCGGGACGATCGATCGCCGGATTGCACCTGCGCGATGCGCTGGAGCGCCTGGATACGCTGTATCCGGGGATGATGGTGAAATTCGGCGGTCATGCCATGGCGGCGGGACTTTCGCTGATGGAAGATCGGTTTGATGAATTTCGGCTGCGCTTTGGCGAACTGGTGGGCGAATGGCTGGATGCGTCCCAACTGGAAGGGATTATCTGGTCGGACGGCGAACTGGCGCTACCCGATTTGTGCCTGTCCACGGCGGAAATGCTGCGCGATGCGGGGCCGTGGGGACAGGCTTTCCCCGAGCCGACGTTTGACGGCCGGTTTCGCCTCCTGCAACAGAGGCTGGTGGGCGAACGTCACCTGAAGGTCATGCTCGAACCGCTAAACGGCGGCCCGCTGCTGGACGGCATCGCGTTTAACGTGGATACGCGGCTATGGCCGGACAGCAGCGTCCGTGAAGTGGAACTGGCGTATAAGCTCGACGTCAATGAATATCGCGGTAAACGTTCGGTGCAATTGCTGATCCAGCATTTATGGCCGTTATAACGGAAAAGGCGCAGGTTGGATCAACCTTGAAAAAACCTCGTTTGCCGGCGCGTTATTTTCGCCTGCTGCCATGAGTCATCCACGCCGGCTATCACGGAGATCCCCGCCGGCTATCACGGGGATCCCCGCCTGTTACCACGGGTCATCCCCGCGGCAGTAGGCGGGGATCGGCTGCTGAAACCGCGAGCAGCCATTGACTGATGCCCGCCCTGGCGGCCATGGCGAGGATAAAACCACTTTGCCGACAATCCGAGGGTATATAAACCCTGCCCTTAATCCGTTAGAATAAGCGGTTTAAATCTATCCCATCACCAACGACTTAACGTAAGAACATAAAAATCATGTTTGAAATCAATCCGGTAAAAAACCGCATTCAGGACCTGACCGAACGTACGGACGTCCTTAGGGGGTATCTTTGACTATGATGCCAAGAAAGAGCGCCTTGAAGAAGTAAACGCCGAACTGGAACAGCCGGACGTCTGGAACGATCCGGAACGCGCGCAAACGCTGGGTAAAGAGCGTTCCTCGCTGGAAGCCATCGTCGATACCATCGACCAAATGACGCAAGGGCTGGAAGATGTTTCCGGTCTGCTTGAGCTGGCGGTGGAAGAAGACGACGAAGACACCTTTAATGAAACCAGCGCCGAGCTGGATGTGCTGGAAAAGAAACTCGCTCAGCTCGAATTTCGCCGCATGTTCTCAGGCGAATACGACAGCGCCGACTGCTATCTTGATATCCAGGCGGGTTCCGGCGGCACCGAAGCTCAGGACTGGGCCAGCATGCTGGTGCGGATGTACCTGCGTTGGGCGGAAGCCAAAGGTTTCAAAACCGAAATTATCGAAGAGTCCGATGGCGAAGTGGCCGGCACCAAATCCGCCACCATCAAAATCATGGGCGACTATGCGTTCGGCTGGCTGCGTACCGAAACCGGCGTACACCGTCTGGTGCGTAAAAGTCCGTTTGACTCCGGCGGTCGTCGCCATACGTCGTTCAGTTCCGCTTTCGTCTATCCCGAAGTGGATGACGATATCGATATCGAAATCAACCCCGCCGACCTGCGTATTGACGTTTATCGCGCATCGGGCGCCGGCGGTCAGCACGTTAACCGGACGGAATCGGCGGTGCGTATCACCCATATTCCGACCAACATCGTTACGCAGTGTCAGAACGACCGTTCCCAGCATAAGAACAAAGATCAGGCGATGAAACAGCTGAAAGCCAAGCTGTACGAGTTTGAGATGCAAAAGAAAAATGCTGAGAAACAGGCGATGGAAGACAACAAGTCGGATATCGGTTGGGGCAGTCAGATTCGTTCCTATGTTCTGGATGATTCACGCATCAAGGACTTACGTACCGGGGTGGAAACACGCAACACCCAGGCGGTGCTCGATGGCGATCTGGATAAATTTATTGAAGCAAGTTTAAAAGCGGGGTTATAAGGAATTCTCATGGCTGAATCACAATCACAGGGTGCCGATCAGGCGCAGGAACTTAATAACGAACTGAAATCGCGCCGTGAAAAGCTGGCTGCGCTGCGTGAACATGGCATCGCGTTTCCGAATGATTTCCGCCGCAACAGCACGTCCGATCTTCTGCATGCCGGGTATGACGGCAAAGAAAATGAAGAACTGGAAGCGCTGGACATTGAAGTCACCGTCGCCGGCCGCATGATGACGCGCCGTATCATGGGGAAAGCCTCTTTCGTCACGTTACAGGACGTCGGCGGACGCATTCAGCTGTACGTATCCCGCGACGATTTGGCCGAAGGCATCTATAACGAACAGTTCAAAAAGTGGGATTTGGGCGACATCCTCGGCGCGCGCGGCAAGTTGTTCAAAACTAAAACCGGCGAGCTTTCCGTTCACTGCACCGAACTGCGTTTGCTGACCAAGGCGCTGCGTCCGCTGCCGGATAAATTCCACGGCCTGGCCGATCAGGAAACCCGCTATCGCCAGCGCTATCTGGATTTGATCGCCAACGAGGAATCCCGCAACACCTTCCGTATCCGCTCAAAAGTGCTGGCCGCCATTCGCAACTTTATGGTCGATAACGGCTTTATGGAAGTGGAAACGCCGATGATGCAGGTGATCCCCGGCGGCGCCAGCGCCCGTCCGTTCGTCACGCATCACAATGCGCTGGATATCGATATGTATCTACGTATTGCGCCGGAACTGTATTTGAAACGTCTGGTGGTGGGCGGTTTCGAACGGGTGTTTGAAATCAACCGCAACTTCCGTAACGAAGGGCTCTCGCCGCGTCATAATCCTGAGTTCACCATGATGGAGCTTTATATGGCGTACGCCGATTATAAAGACCTGATTGCATTGACGGAAACGCTGTTCCGCACCCTGACTCAGGACGTATTGGGCACCACGACCATCGAGTATGGCGATCAGACCTTCGACTTCGGCAAGCCGTTCGAGAAGCTGACGATGCGTGAAGCCATCTGCAAATATCGCCCGGAAACCAACGTCGCCGACCTGGACGATCTGGCTAAGGCCACCGCGATTGCGCAGTCTCTCGGCATCAAGATCGAGAAAAGCTGGGGGCTGGGCCGTATCGTCACCGAGATCTTTGAAGAGACGGCGGAAAGCAATCTGATTCAGCCGACCTTTATCACCGAATATCCGGCGGAAGTCTCGCCGCTGGCGCGCCGCAACGATCAGAACCCGGCCATCACCGACCGCTTCGAGTTCTTTATCGGCGGTCGTGAAATCGGTAACGGTTTCTCCGAGTTGAACGATGCGGAAGATCAGGCGGAACGGTTCGCTCAGCAGGTGAGCGCGAAAGACGCCGGCGACGACGAAGCGATGTTCTACGACGAAGATTACGTCACCGCGCTGGAGCATGGTTTGCCGCCGACCGCCGGTCTGGGCATCGGTATCGACCGGATGGTGATGCTGTTTACCAACAGCCATACCATCCGCGATGTGATCCTGTTCCCGGCGATGCGCCCGCAGAAATAACGCGCGGCCACGTTGGTTGAAATAAAAAACCGGCGCCTTGGGCGTCGGTTTTTTTTACTGCATGATTGGGGGAATCGCGATTAGCCGCCCCAGACTTCGTCGGCGATCTCTTTAACCAGCGCGATCTTGGCCCATTGCTGCTGTTCCGTCAGCGCGTTGCCTTCTTCCGTCGACGCGAAACCGCATTGGGTGCTTAAACACAAACGTTCAAGCGGAAGATAGCGGGTCGCTTCTTTAATACGCGCGATAACCGCCTGTTTATCTTCAAGCTCGCCGATTTTGGATGAAATCAGTCCCAAGACGACCTTTTTGTCGCCGGAAACTTCCGCCAGGGGAGAAAAATCGCCGGCACGCTCGGTATCGAATTCAAGGTAGTAGGCGGCAACGTTTTCTTTTCCAAACAGGATGCCGGCGATAGGTTGATAACCGCCGCTCGCCGCCCAGGTCGAACGGTAGTTGCCGCGGCAGACATGCGTGGCCAGCGTCAGATCTTGCGGCGCGCCGGCAATCGCCGCGTTGTTGACCTCCAGCAGCAGCTCCGCCAGTTCCTGAACGTTGTCGCTGATGACGGTATGATCGGCGTGCTGAGCGCAACCGCACGCGCCTTCTTCTTTGACGGCGACGCCGGCATTGTTATAACGCGCGTCCACCATCATGCCCCATGTGCAATCATCGAGCTGTAGGCTGCGGCAACCGGCCGCATACACTTCACGGATAAACGTCTGATAGGCGGCGGCGATATCCGCGACCAGATCGCTCTGACGGGGATAGTATTGCAGCGTGCTTTCCCGGTTATCCGGCCGGTATAGCTCTTTCAGAAACTGGGCGGGCGCGGGGATGGTGAGACGCGGAACAATGCCGTCTTCGGCGAACGTCAGCAGAAAGCGGAAATGATCGATAAAGGGATGATTTTCGCCGCTGATTTTGCCGGTCAATCGGGCTGTCTCAGGGCGAGTTTCCGTACCGGCGAAATTGTAACCATGCGACAACGCCGCTTTTTCAACGCCGTTCAGCCCCCACATGAAATCCAGATGCCACCAGCTGCGACGGAATTCGCCATCCGTGATGACCTGAAGACCGGCCGCCTTCTGTTTGGCGACCAATTCGCTAATCGCCTTATCTTCAACGCGTTTTAAGTCGTCATGATCGATCTCGCCCCTGGCATATTGCGCGCGCGCCGCATGCAAATAGTCCGGACGCAGATAACTGCCGACAACGTCGGCGCGAAATGGAGGCGTAACGGTTTTTAGGTTTTCCATCGCTGCTCTCTTTTTTCCTTGGGAAGCACATATTTTATCGATCTTTTGACCATACCATGTCTGAAGCGCGTGGGGATATGAAAGAAATTCAACATAAAAAGGCAATGTGAAAAAATTGCACGAATAAGACGCCTGATTCGTTTCGCTGCATGCGCCGGCGGCGATGAGCGCGGAACCGGCTCTGCGTCGCCAGAACATTTACCGGGAAACATGGCCGGGGAGCGCCATCTGGGTTCAATGCGCGGTCAGACGAGTTGATTGATTATTCTACCAGCAGTTTAGCGGGGTTTTTTACTTGCCCGGCAACGGGATAGCGCTATAATGCCAAGCGCATCTCCGGCGCGAGTGTAGTTCAATGGTAGAACGAGAGCTTCCCAAGCTCTATACGAGGGTTCGATTCCCTTCACTCGCTCCAAGTTCTCTTCACTGCATACCGCCTGAACTCAATAAAAATAAGTAAAATCAACGATAAAAGGCTTTATTCGGCCTCTCCGCGTCAACTCATATCTACCTAAGTGGGGCGTTGAATGTGTATAGTCATGTGCATAGAGGGTGTTATACACACGCATTTCTATACACATTGGGCAGCTATATATTCCGGAACCCCAAAGCCTGAGGGCATGTGATTAAGCGTCGGATAGACGATCGCGCCGGATCAGCGTATGGCATGAAAGCCCAAACTTACCGGATCGGATGACGCCATATTAGTGGGATTGCCCTAAATGGCGTCGGCTACGGCCTGTATTGCCTGGATATCGCCTTGTACAACACCAGTTTCGACATGCCCGAGTGCGGCTATAGCCAGTCGGGTATATTACGGCATGCGGCGATGGCGTTGGCCGATGTGCGGGGATTCATCGCCACAGAAACGGGATTGAAATCATGAAGCTGGAACTCAGAGTGTCCGAAGCTCGACGCATCGCGCTTACGGCCCAGGGCTTTAACGCGCTATCGCGGGAAGGCGACATCGGTTGCGCGCAGTTGCGCAAGTCGATCGACCGGCTCGGCCTGCTGCAAATCGACAGCGTGAATGTCCTCGTCCGCGCGCATTACCTGCCGCTGTTCTCACGTCTGGGCGCATACAAGCCCGCGGCTCTTGATGCGCTCGTCGCGACGAACCCCAAGGGTTTTTTTGAGTATTGGGGACATGAAGCGTCTCTGCTGCCGATTGACTGCCAGCCCCTGCTGCGTTGGCGTATGGCGCGCGCGCTCCGCGGCGAGGGGGTGTGGCGCCCGCTTGCAGCCTATGCGGGTGAGAAGCGCCCGGAGGCCGATGCACTGCTTGCCCGCATACAGGCCGAGGGGCCGCTGTCCGCCTCTGACGTGACGAGCCGCAGCGCCGCCAAAGGGATGTGGGTATGGAGCGATGCGAAGCACGCGCTTGAATGGCTGTTTTGGGCCGGGCTGGTTGTGGCGACGCACCGCAAGGGGAACTTCGAGCGGGTGTATGACCTGCCTGAGCGTGTGCTGCCGCGGGCGATCCTGGCGCTTCCCACGCCCTCCGGCGTCGACGCGCGGCGAATGCTGCTGGCGCGTTCGGCCCGGGCGCTGGGGATCGCGACGGCGGACGATCTGCGCGACTATTACCGTATCCCTGCGACGGACGCGCGGCTGCCGATCGAACAGTTGGTCGAGGAGGGAACTATTCTCCCCGTGCGAGTGCGCGGTTGGCGGCAGCCGGCCTATGTACACAAGGACGCGCGCGCCGGGCGCAAGCTCGCCGGCGCGACGCTGCTGTCGCCGTTTGATCCGCTGATCTGGCATCGTCCGCGAACGGAAAGAGTATTCGGGTTTCGCTATCGGCTCGAAATCTACACGCCCGCGCACAAGCGCGAACATGGTTATTATGTTCTGCCTTTTCTGTTGGATGGCGCGCTTGTCGCGCGGGTGGATTTAAAGGCGGATCGCAAAGCGGGCGAGCTGATCGTCCGGCGGGCGCATCTTGAGCCCGGCGCGCCGCAATGCACGCGCGAACGGCTGACGCAGGAACTACGCCTGATGGCGTCATGGCTCGGGTTGTCGAGCCTGTCGGCCGGGCCGATCGAGTCGATTAACGCGCCCTCATGAGCCTGAACGCGCTGTATCGCGAGGTATTTCCCGCCGGCGCGGATGTTACGCCGCAGGGCGTCGGGCCAGCGTCAGCGGCGCGCCGAAGCCGATCATCATGGCGCCGCTGACTTTATTCACCCGGCGCATCGCCCGCGGGCTGCGGATATGCCTGCAAACTGACGTCGTTATACAGGAATGCGATTTAGCGAGCGTGGTGTCACGGTACTAGAATGACGGTAATGGGGTTTCGCTACAGTGCAAGTTACGTATTTTTGTCCATTAAGCGATCCGTGTTGTCTGGCTTGCTGAAAACGGAAAACAGTCATTGGAGTTTTAAATGATACGCCACATTTTGTTGATAGCTTTTACGGAGAAAGCATCCGCCACAGAAATAGAACAGGTGAAAATGGCCTTTTTACACATGACCGAGAACGTCGAGGGCGTACAGGCCGTGGAGTGGGGATGCAACGATAGCCCGGAAGGAAAGAATGCCGGCTTCACTCACTGTGTGATGATGACCTTTTGCGACGAACAGGCGCGTCAGCGCTATTTGCCGCATCCCCGGCACGATGAACTGAAAGCCATCTTCAGGCCGGTGTTGAACGATATTATCGTACTGGATTATCCGCTGCTGCCGGAAAATCACCGCACGCATGGATAACGGCCCGCACCATGGGGGAGCGCGGGGTCGAAAAGGAACTGTCCATTTTTTCAGATATGTTTTTTAATCGGCATGAATAGCGCGATCCGCGGCTAGCCATTGCGGTTATTGTCGCTCCTCTATTGAAACCAAACTGTGGGTTACTGATTCACCCGATCGGAGACATTATGGCGCGTTCCTCTGCTTCATCGTTTTCTTTGCTGGCCTGGTCCACACTGATTGTGCCGCCGCTGTTGTGGGCGGGCAATTTCGTTGTTGGGCGGGCGGTGCGCCATGATTTAACGCCGATGACGCTTTCTTTCTGGCGCTGGGTGATCGCGTTGATTTGTCTGTCGCCGTTTGCATACGTCACGTTGAGGCGAGACTGGCGACGCTACTGGGATTGCCGTTGGCAAGTGCTGGGCGTTTCCGTGGTTGGCGTGGCGGCATTCAATTCTTTGATCTATCTGGGATTGCGCACCACGACGGCCAATAATGCGTTGTTGCTTAACTCGCTGATCCCGCTGCTGATCGTCTTGCTGGGAGCCTGTCTCTATCATCAGCGGCTGAAGATGAACCAGTACGTGGGGCTAATCCTGTCGTTTGCCGGTGTCTTGACGCTGGTTATGCATGGTAACTGGTCTCAATGGCAGGACATCCATTTTGTTCCCGGCGATGCCATCGTACTTGCGGCTATGGTTTGCTGGGCATTTTATACGCTGTGGCTGCGTCAGTTGCCGGGCGATCTCGATCGGATCGGCTTGATGGTCGTGCAGATAGTGCTGGCGCTGATTATGCTGTTGCCGTTCTATGTCGCTGAATATAGCTCCGGACTCCGGCCAACCTGGGGCGTCGTTTCATTTTCCGCATTGGTTTATGTCGGTATATTCCCTTCGGTCATCGCTTATCTGCTTTATATCCAGGCCATTAGCCGTTTTGGGCCGGCGCGGGCGGGGTTGACCATTCACCTGATCCCGGTTTTCGGCGTGATGTTGTCAGCCCTGTTTCTGGGGGAACGGTTGCATGCATACCATGCGGTCGGTATTGCGGCTATTGTCGCGGGCTTGATCTGCTCGAATATCAGGAGTAAACGGGAGCTAAATCCCCAGGCGACGCCTCAAGCCAAAAAGTAACCGTTCAACCTCAAAAAACCGCCCTTCAGCAATGCTGAACCTGATTTCAGGGATATCAGAACGCTATCCCTGATAAATGCTCCTCAAGCGGGCGTTTATGACGCACATCGCCGCTTTTACCAATCTCAAGATTCAACGATTTGTTTTTATTCTGTTTTTATAATCCTTTGTTGATGCTCAACCAGCGGTAATCCTGTTTTTATTCCCCTGAACTTTCACATTATGGAGAAAATGTGAGGATTTTTACCGCGTATATACAATGATAATCATTATTATTATCATAAACGTTTGCTTGCAAATACATACATAAATGGGGATGACATTAATGAATGCAACAAATTCTTACATCAAGCGACCATTGGCCGTACTGCTGGCGGGGGTTTTGGGCAGTCATGCCTACGCGGCGGAAACGAAAGAAGATGTCATGGTCGTTCAGGCAACGGCGGAGGAGGCGCTGAAACAGCAGCCTGGCGTCTCCATTATCACCAAAGAAGATCTCGAAAAGCAGCCGCCGGTCAACGACCTGTCGGATATTATCCGCAAAATGCCCGGCGTCAACCTGACCGGCAACAGCTCCACCGGCCAGCGCGGCAATAACCGCCAGATCGATATTCGCGGCATGGGACCGGAAAACACCCTGATTCTGATCGACGGCAAGCCGGTCACTTCACGCAACGCCGTGCGCTATGGCTGGCGCGGCGAACGCGACACCCGCGGCGATACCAACTGGGTGCCGGTGGAAATGGTTGAACGCATCGAAGTGCTGAGGGGACCGGCGGCGGCGCGCTACGGTTCCGGCGCGGCGGGCGGGGTGGTGAATATTATTACCAAACGACCCACCGACGACTGGCACGGCTCGCTTTCCCTCTACACCAATCAGCCGGAGGACAGCAAGGAAGGCGATACCCGGCGCGCCAATTTCAGCCTGAATGGCCCGTTGATCGACGACGTGCTGACCATGCGGCTGTATGGCAATATCAACCGCACCGACGCCGATGCCGCCGATATCAACAGCTCCGTTGCCAATACCACCGCCGCCGGGCGCGAAGGGGTACGCAACAAAGATATCAATACGCTGCTGTCATGGAAGATCAATCCCCAGCAGATTCTGGATTTCGAATATGGTTATAGCCGGCAGGGCAATATCTACGCCGGCGACGTGCAGAACAGCAACCATAGCAGCCTGCCAGTCAACCAAAGAGATATCGTGGAAGGCATGTACGGCCAGGAAACCAACCGCATGTACCGTCAGAGTTATGGCATCACCCATAACGGCATCTGGGATTGGGGCCAGACGCGCGCCGGCTTCTATTATGAGAAAACCAACAACACGCGTCTGGGCGAAGGCTATGCCGGGCGTACGGAAGGGGCGCTCAACAGTACCGATTATAATACCAGCCGGCTGGACAGCTATCGGGGCAGCGTCGAAGCCAACGTGCCGTTTAATTGGCTGGCGGAGCAGACCGCCACCATCGGCGCCGAATGGAGCCGCGAGGAACTCGACGATCCGGCCGCAACCGGCTACGACGCCTCCAGTACCGACGGCGCCATCGGCGGCATATCGGGGAATCCGAACGGACGCAGCAGCAAAAACAGCGCCACGCTGAGCGCGCTCTACTTCGAGGACAATATCGAAGCCTTGCCGGGTACCAATATCATCCCCGGTCTGCGTCTCGACTATCACGACCAGTTCGGCGCCAACTGGAGTCCGAGCCTGAACTTCTCCCAGGATCTGGGCGACTACTTCAAGCTGAAAGCGGGGATCGCCCGGGTGTTCAAGGCGCCCAATCTGTATCAATCCAGCGAAGGCTACCTGCTCACCAGCAATGGCAACGGCTGTCCGATCGGCACGACCGTCTCTTGCTATCTGATTGGTAACGACGATCTGGATCCGGAAGTCAGCGTGAATAAGGAGATCGGGCTGGAGTTCACCCATGAAGGCTACGACGCCGGCATCACCTACTTCCGCAATGATTATAAGAACAAGATTGTCTCCAGTACGACATCGCTGGGGACGACCGGCTCCGGCCGCAATGTCTACCAATGGGAAAACGGCGGTAAGGCGATAGTGGAAGGGCTGGAGGCCAATCTGGTGGTGCCGGTGGTGGCGGACACGCTGAACTGGCGCACCAACGCCACCTATATGTTTAACTCCAAGGATAAGGACACCGGCAACCCGCTGTCGATTATTCCCAAATATACCGTCAACACCATGCTGGACTGGCGGGTAACGGAAGATCTGTCCGCCAACGTGGCCTGGACCCTGTACGGCCGCCAGAAACCGCGTCAGAACGCGGAAACCCGTCTGGAAAACAATAGCGGTCTGTCCGGCAAGGAGATCGGCGCTTACTCCGTGGTCGGGTTCGACGTGAACTATAACCTCACCAAAAACGTGCGTCTCAACGCAGGCGTCAGCAACGTGCTGGATAAGCGCGTCTACCGCGAAGCCGATGGCGCGGCGACCTACAACGAGCCGGGCCGCGCCTATCACGCCAGCGTGACTTACAACTTCTGATCCTGTCTCGTTAATCCCCCTGCCCGGCGTAATCCGGGCAGGGCGGATGACATCCGCGGGCAGGAAAAACGCTTCATCACGTCAGATAGCGGTTGAACCAGGCGAGGGTGCGATCCCAGGCCAGATCGGCGGCGGCTTTATCGTAGCGCGGGGTCGAATCGTTATGAAAGCCGTGATTCACGCCGGGATAGATATGGGCCTCATAGATTTTTCCCTCCGCTTTTAACGCTTCCTCATAGGCCGGCCAACCTTCGTTGATTCGGGTGTCCAACTCCGCGTAATGAAGCAGCAACGGCGCTTTGATTTTGGCGACATCTTGCGGATTGGCCTGACGCCCGTAGAAAGGAACGGCTGCCGCCAGATCTGGAAAAGCGACTGCCGCCGCATTTGATACGCCGCCGCCGTAGCAGAAGCCGGTGATCCCCACTTTACCGGTGGCGTCCGGGTGGCGCTGCATGAAGTCGATGGCCGCAAAAAAATCATTCATCAGTTTGGTCGGATCAACCTGCTGTTGCAGTTCGCGTCCCTTATCGTCATTACCGGGATAGCCGCCTACCGAACTCAGGCCATCGGGCGCCAGCGCAATGAAACCGGCTTTCGCCACCCGACGGGCCACATCTTCGATATAGGGGTTCAACCCGCGATTCTCATGCACCACCACGACCGCCGGAACCTTGCCTTTTGCCGCCGCGGGACGCACAAGATAGCCCCGAACGTCGCCATGACCGGAAGGCGAGGGGTAATGGATATATTCGGGAATAATGGCGGGATCGGTGAAGTCGACCTGTTGCGCCAATGCGTAATTGGGACTCAGCAAACTGAGCAGCGTCATGCCGGTCATTCCGCCGATGGCGAATTTTGCCGCCATAGAGACAAATTCACGCTTGGTGATCTTGCCATGCGCATAGTAATCGTACAGCTCAAGCAATTCCGGCGAGAAATCTTTTGCAGTCATACGTGCCATCGTCGATCCTCTATACTTTAGTTAATGGAAAGTTAAGGATGAGTAACTCACAAGTAACGCTGCTGGAAAGATAGCACGGGTTGTTTAGCGGGGCCAGATCGGGGTCTTTCGAACCTTCTGTGCGACAAGATTTACCATGAATGACCCTCTAAACAAGGACGGGCGCGGGAAAGGCCGGCGTTATTCCTCTTCCCGCTCGTCATTGGGTCGCTCCAGTACGCTGTAGGCCACTGCGCAAAACAACGAGTTCATGCGTTTCATATCACCCAATAAACCTAAATGCAGCGAGCTGGTTTCGATGCTCTGGACATTTTGCTGATGCAGGCGATCGACATGTGAATGGGAAAAACGGCGGGTGGTCAGGTTAAAACGATGTTTGGCGCGGCGTAGCCGTTTGGCGCTGGTGACGTCACGCGATAAAAACACCGATAAACTCAGACGCAGGTTATTCAGCAACAGTTCATGCAGGGTTTCCAGTTCCTGGAGTCCTTCGGGCGAGAACGCCCGCCGGGGCGCCAGAGACTTATCCGCGACGTCGCCGCTGATGCGTTCAACAATATCGCCGGCCTGCTCAAGGTTCACCGCCATTTCTATGATTTCCGCCCAGCGGCGCGAGTCTTCTTCCGGCAAATCTTCTTTCGGCATTTGGGCTAAATAGAGTTTGATGGCGGTATAAAGCACGTCAACGTCATCATCCAGCTTACGTATTTCACGCGCCTCACGCGGGACGCCGTGTATCACTTTGTTAAATGCGTTCAGCATCTGCTCCAGGACATCGCCTATGCGCAGCGTTTCGCGCGAGGCGTTGGCCAGCGCCAGCGCCGGGGTATCCAGCGCGCTGGTATCCAGATGTTTGGGTTTCAGCCGCAGATCGTTTTCCGCTTCGTCGGCGATCAGCCGCTTGCAGAGTCCGGCCATCGCGCCGGCAAAGGGCACCATGATGAGGCAGCGGATCAGGTTATAGAAAACATGGAAGAAAATGACCAGTTCTTCATCGCTCATCGGCAGTTTATCCAGCCAGTCCGCCAACAGATGCACAAACGGCAACACCAGCACGCAGCCGATGAATTTAAACAACAGGCTGCCGAGTGCGACCCGTTTGCCGGCGGCATTCGACGCGCTGTTATTGAGCACCGCCAGCAAACCGCTGCCGAGATTGGCGCCGATCACCAGGCAGAGCGCGACCTGAAACGAGATCATGCCGGTAGCGGTCAGCGTCGCGGTCAGCAGCACTGCCGCCAGACTCGAATAGCTGATAATGGCGAACACCGCGCCAATCAATGCATCCAGCATGATATCGCCGGTCAGCGAAGAGAAAATAACCTTGACGCCGGAAGCCTGGGTAATCGGCGTCGCCGCTTCCACAATCAGATGCAGCGCCAGCAGGATTAATCCCAACCCGATACTGACGCGGCCAAGCTGCCCGGCGCGCGACTGCTTGCGGCCGAGGAAAAACACCACGCCGAAAAAGATAAACAGCGGAGAAAGCCAGGAGAGATCGAAGGTGAGCAGGCGCGCCATCAGCGCCGTACCGACGTCGGCGCCGAGTATGATCACCAGCGCCGGCGTCAGGCCCACCAAGTCCTGCGCCACAAACGAGGCGACCAGCAGGGTGGTGGCGTTACTGCTCTGCACCAGCGCGGTAACGCCGATGCCGGCGATAAAAGCCAGCGGTTTTTTTTCCACGCTACGGCTCAGCACACGGCGCAATTCGGCGCCATACACGCGCATAATACCGGTTCGAACAATGTGTGTACCCCACACCAGCAATGCGACGGCAGAAAGCAAATTAAACAGAGTCAACAAAGGTTCAAGGCTCCTTGAGCATCGCTGACCGGCCAGATGTTTGGTCAGCCGGATGCCGATTTATAAGGGTTCCAATTTCCACAGGGTCTACGCGTTTTATGGCGCGAGCATTGATCGTCAGACCATCATCTTACCTAACTGTAGGACAGGAATGCCACCCGCGACGTAATCCGGCGCAATAGCTTGAAAAAAGCGCAATATCAGGTACATCAGCATGCTGAAAATGGCCTTCCCGGCGAGGGAATTATTTCTCGCCATCCCCACCAAATGTTATTTCATCGTCTACCTTTTTAAGGGATGTAGCCGCTTTATCAAAGGTGTATGATCGATGAAACAGCCGAAAGATAATGAGTGACCTATCTAAAAAAATAGATGATTTCTATCGCATAACCTATTGAATTTAAGGTATTACCGCATGGAGTTTAAAGATTACTATGCTGCGTTGGAAGTAGACCCCTCCGCCGATCTGAAAACGATCAAAACGGCCTACCGCAGGCTGGCGCGTAAATATCACCCCGATGTCAGCTCCGAACAGAATGCAGAAAGCAAATTCAAGGAAGTCGCCGAAGCGTATGAGGTGTTAAAGGACAGCGAACGTCGCGCTGAATATGATGCGTTACGTCAGCATCGCAACGATCCCCGTTTTTCAGAAACCCCGCCGAACTACGGTCGCCAGGAGCAAACCTGGCATAGCGCGCAAGGCAACCCCGGCGATTTTTCCGATTTCTTTGAATCCATTTTCGGCCGTCATGCCGCCGGAGGACAACGCGCTTCCGCTCATACGTCCCACGGCGCCCGCGGTCAGGATTTCGAGATGGAGGTGCCGCTATTTTTAGAGGAAACCTTAACCGAGCAAACCCGACCTATTTCTTACCATTTGCCGGTTTATGATGAGCTGGGACGACAGACCAAAGAAATCAGCAAAACGCTGAATGTAAAAATTCCCGCGGGCGTCGGCGATGGCGAACGTATTCGGTTGAAAGGACAAGGGAGCGCTGGCTTCGACGGCGGCCCAAACGGCGATTTATTCCTGATTATTCGTATCGCGCCGCATCCGCTGTTTGATATCGACGGTCATGACCTGCATATCGTGGTGCCGCTGGCGCCTTGGGAAGCGGCGTTAGGCGCGACGATTGAAGTGCCGACCCTGACCGGCAAGATTGCCTTGACGATCCCGCCCGGCAGCCAGAGCGGCAGGCGATTGCGGGTTAAGGGGAAAGGACTGGTCAGCAAGCAGAAAGGGGCGGGCGATCTGTATGCCGTCCTGAAAGTGGTGATGCCCCCGAAACCGGATGAAAAAGCCAGCGCGCTGTGGAAACAGCTCGCCGAGCAGGCGGCGTTTAATCCTCGGGATGGATGGGAGAAAATATGATGACTGAAGAAATGACATTTACCATGGTGGAGCTGTGTCAGTCAGTGAATATTTCTCAGGACGAACTTGTGGAAGTTGTGGAACTGGGCGTCATTGTTCCTCTGCAAGCAGAGGAACCGGGTTGGGTTTTTGATTATCACGCGCTGAGCTGTCTCCGGCGCGCCCGGCGGTTACGGGCCGAACTGGATTTAGACTGGTCCGGCATCGCGATGACGCTGACGCTGCTGGATAAGATTGATGAGCTCAAAAAAGAGAACAATCAGTTGCGCAGACGTCTGGGGCGTTTTTTGACGGCATCTTAACGTCTAAAAAAAGGGGATTCCGTATTTCCCGTGATATTCCCCGACGGATTTCAAGCTGAGGCTCATCAGGCGTCAGCTTGAAAGCGCAAGACGATACAAATCCACTTACGCGCTTAATGCCTTGCTTTGACAGATATAGTCATACAGGCGCTGTGTATCTGCTTTCGAACACAGACGCGTACCCTGGTTCAGGGTGGCCGCCGTCCCCGCGGCGACGCCGTAGCGCACCATTTCACCCAGTCCGGCTCCCGCCGCCAGCTTTAACGTCATCGCGCCGACCATGCTATCCCCGGCGCCCACGGTGCTCATTTTTTTTACCGGCGGCGGAACGGCCTGAATACAATCCTGGCGATCGACGGCCAGCGCGCCCTGCGGCCCCAGCGAAACCACAACCCGCTCGGCCGACCCTTTGCGTATCAGTTCAGATGCGGCGTTATAGACATCGTCGGGGTTTTCCAACGGGCGTCCCACCAGCGACGACAGCTCATTGTGGTTCGGTTTCACCAGCGCCAGTCCCCCCAGTTTCAGACAACCTTCCAGCGCGGCGCCGGAGCTATCGACGATGCAGCGTAATTCACGGGCCTGAGCCTGTTCGACTAAGTCGGTTAATTGTTCAACATCGCATCCCGGCGGCAGGCTGCCGCTGATAACCAGCAGCGCGCCCGGCGGGATCTTCAGTATGCGCGCCACTAACTGATCAAACTCGTCATGACTCAATTTGGCGCCGGGCATGACAAAGCGGAACTGTTCGCCGCTGTTGTCCGCGTGGACATGCAGATTCTGTCGCGTCCAGTCCTGCGCGCGCAGCGTTTCGGTTGCCACGCCTTCCTGTTCCAGTAACTCCGCCAGATGTTCGCCGGTCGGGCCGCCGATAGGGAAGATGGCGCAGGCTTTGCCTTCCAGATGAACAATGGCGCGGGCGACATTAATCCCGCCGCCGCCGGGTTCAAATACCGGCGCGGTGCAGCGCAGTTTCCCTTCGGGGTAGATTTTAGGGGTAGTGGTGGCGCAATCGAGGGATGGGGCGAGGGTGAGCGTAAAAATCTGGGGCATCATATATCCTCCATTCAGATTTATCTATACCCGTCATACTGCAAGTTGGCGGCGCGTACCTTGATGACCCGGCTCATCCTTAAGCCTCGCAACTTGAATTATTTCGGATATAAGTTTTTATTCTTTCAGGCCGTGGTTCCGTTGCCGGCGTCAGCCGTTTTTCCGTCCTGATGATTATCTGATTATGTAGGAAGAATGCGTAAATTTCCTGTCGCTTGTATAAAACCATTTGAAATATAGGATCTTTTATTATCAATAGAAATGATATACCCGTCATCCCGACGCTTGTCCTGCATGAGGATAGGCATAGGAAATGATATGGTTAGCATTTGATGTAAGGCGGTTTTACGCGAATAAAACCCGCTCAGATGCAACTAATTATCAGGAATATTATTGCTATGCCTATTCGGATAATGCGGGTAGATTTTCAAGTCGATATGTTGGATAAAGCCGTCCTTGCATGCCATCGATCCCGCAGCGTTTTAAATACGCATGCTCCGAGTAATCCTGTACGCCCTCAACGATAATGCCGTTGCAGAATTTCTTTATATTTCCGATCAATGATAAGAAGATATAGTCTTCTTTGCATTTCATCATCTCATAATAGAAATTCTTATCTAATTTAATATAGCTGAAAATAGATTGACTCACGGCATAGAGATTGGCGTCGCCTTTGCCCATGTCATCCAACCAGAGTGGATAGCGTTCATAAAGCTTTGCCAGAAGCGGGTTGCGTTTTCCGTCATTGAGATTGGGGAATATCTCATTTATTTTCAGATGGGTGAACGGCAGGCCATCAAGCAAATCACTAGCGTACTGATTCTGCAACAGAAATACGGCCATGACAAAATCGATGTCTATCGTTACCAGCACGTTGTTATCAATGAAGTATGACTGTTTTGCCGAAATACATTCCAGTTGATCTATCAGTAAGTTTTGTTTTTCTGATGGGCTCATCTGTTGGCTGTGTTTCGTCGAGCTTAGCCCTCTATTTTTATATCTTGCCAGTAGTTCTACGGCGAACATCTTTTGCTGGAAATTATAGACAGGCTTGGCAACGTAGTGCCTCCTATCATCTATATCTAGTATTGAATCTACCATTGGCATAGTTTCCAGGTTAAGAATTTATGGCATATTATTGATCGATCAGTAAAACTGATCAATATGGCAATTATCGATTGATTAAAATTATTGATTTACCGATCGATATAGTTGTTTTGATAGGCCTGACCGTGAGGATGTTTTGAAATAACGCAGGGTTTGAAGTAATCGAAGAACATTAGTCATATGCAAGAAAGTATTGTTTATCAGTATATAATTAACAAAATCGAAGATTTTTTCATTATACTGTCATGTTGCGCGATTTACCACGACACTTTTATGCGTCCCTTGCCCAAATGCATGTAATAACTAATAATTAGTGAGCTAATTATTAGTTATTACATGCCGTAAGCAAGATGTATGCCATTTTTCAGGCGACATTTTTGTCATCCATAAGGTCGGAATCTATGATGTTTGAGAGCTAATCTATGGAGGGGACGGCTTTATTCAGCCCTTGCGGATGCAGATCTTCGATTCTGTCATTGTTATAACAAGGTAGGCGCTATCTTTTCGTTTTTTTTAATTTCTTTTTTGTAAATAACCGATTATGAGCACTATTTATATAGTGCCTGATGAATGCATAGGCAACGATTAACGCCAATACTGATAATATGATTAATTCGCTCATTTTTTTAATATCGGTAGAGTGTCAAGTGTATAGGTAGGGTAGATATACCCCTGTATTCCTTCTATGCCGCAGTTTTTTAACAGATAATATTCTGAGTGGGTTTGCACTCCTTCAATAATGATGCCATGACAGTATTTTTTAATGTTTTCCACTAGTACGGATAATGTATAGACTTTTCGGCTTCTTATCATTTCCCAGTAGAAAATCTTATCCAACTTAACATAGTCAAAGGTTGATTGACTGACGGCGTAAATATTGGAGTTTCCGCTGCCGAAGCCTTCCAGCCAAAGCGGGTAGCGCTCATAGAGCGTTGCAAGTAATGGATTGCGTTTCCCGTCATTGAGATTAGGAAAACTTTCGCCTATCTCCAGGCAAATAAAGGGTAAGTGGTCTGTCAAGTTTCTGGCTTCCCGATCCTGGGATAAAAACATCGCCATGGTGAAATCGATGTTTATCGATAAACGTATATTATTTTCAATAAAGTAACGTTGTTTTTGGGTGATAGATTCCAATTGGTCCATAAGTAACGCTTGTTTTTCAGCGCGACTCATTTGCTGAATGCGTTTTTCCGAGCATGGCCCCTCATCGTTAAATCGGGTAAGCAGCTCCATTGCGAATATCCGATTCTGACAACTGTAAATCGGTTCTATAACATAGTGCCGCCTAGCGCATGATATTGAATTAGCAGTCATCGCGATTCCCTGGGGTGGCCAGTTTCGACCATTATTGATCGATCTATAAAACTGATCAATATAAATATATTTACCTGTAAAACTGATTGATTTTCCGATCGATTTTAGCTGTTTGATAGGTCAATCCTTTGATCGGGCTAGAAAAAAAAGATCGCCGTGAATTTGCAAAGAATGGACAAAAAAATTGAATAAAAAAGTATTATTCCGCTGGCCGCAAGCAAGCCTGGTGACTTGCTTCACAGTTTTTTGGAAGGTTTAGAGATATTTTTCACTACCATTCATATTCAGCAACATTCAATTTTTTGCAAGTTGAATCACCTACTGTATGTAGTACTTTCAGTTATTTCCTATGCGCTTATACAGAATGTGATGTATCGATTATCGATTTTTATATAACAATGAATTGTTGATGCGCGCTTATGGCGGATTTTGCGCCCGGCCGTTTCAATGGCCAGGTGATTGGGGGTTTAGTGATTTGTTGGCGGAGACATTGCAACAATTATGCCCATTTAAGCGGGGTGCTTACGATTTTATTTATTCGATTTTCTTATTTTATATTAGCCGTCAATGCGCGAGGTTTATGTCGATCCCGGTGAAAAACGTGGCTATTCCTTGGCGTGCGCATTCTGATTGTTTTCCAAAATGGATATCGCGGTCATCATGCCTTCCCGGTCTTCTTTTTTTCCCATTGCGCTGAGTTGCACATACATTAAATCGAGTAGCGTTCTGGCATTGATTGGACGCTCTTGTTGGCAAACCGAGATTACGGCCTGGCCGATAATTCGCTCGACGCGTGAACGTTGCGCCGGATACCAGGATAAATTATGAATATTCATTGAAGCTCTCCGACTTTTCTAATTGGTCATCATAACATCATTTGCCGCCGACCGCGGAAATGATGCCGACGATGGTGAATGACGGGAAAAAGGATATCGGGAGAGAAAGTGATGTTTATCATCAGCATGAGTGGATTTCGCGTCTTTTCTATCCGGCGTTCTAAATAAATTTAACCTAAGGTTGTTTCTCCTCACGGCGCTTTTTGAACTTGTCAGAAATAAAGTCTTGCTATAAAAATTCATTCGTGCGTTAATGAGTCATCGGCCTGGAATACAGACCTATTTATGAAAGACATTGTAATTAAGCGGTTCCTAGTTCAAGCGATGCACCCAGTCTCTTATCCGACGAATTTCCTTCTTATAAGTGCCCATAAGTAATCACTGTGACAGACCATCTCCGCCCTATAGTGGCTATCTAAATATATAAAGGAAATTTTCTATGTCTAATAAAATGACTGGATTGGTAAAATGGTTTGACGCTGGCAAAGGTTTTGGTTTCATCACCCCGACTGACGGCAGCAAAGATGTTTTCGTTCACTTCTCCGCCATTCAAGGCCAGGGTAACGATTACAAAAGCCTGGACGAAGGCCAGAAGGTTGAGTTCAGCGTTGAAAGCGGCCAGAAAGGCCCATCAGCAGTTAATGTCAGCGTAATCTAAAGGTCTTCGGCCGATGATGATGGCTCCGGCGTTCTTCGTCTGCGTTTAACTCTCATCGCTGAAAATACCTGATTATGCATAAGCCCCGCAGAGATTCTGAGGGGCTTAATTATTTCTATCGTTACTACTCCTCTCCCTGTAATGAATCGGGTATGATGTCCGGCACGGTTACCGACGGCCGGTAGGATTCGTTCACTTCTTTTGACCCCCTCCATAACCAGCCCTCCCTGCCTGTTTTTAGCTCGGGGATTAAGACGGTTAAATCGAATTTCGTACAGCATGGCAACTATATACGATAAGCAGTGTCACAGTTGTTGTAGCGCGACGGAGCGATGCTTTATGCGATACGCACTATGGTCACTGACAGACGAGTCTCATGAAAATTAAACAAAAATTTACCCGATCGTTACTCCATCCGCGTTACTGGTTCACCTGGTTTGGTTTAGGCGTTCTATTCCTGTTGGTTCAACTGCCTTATCCGTTACTGATGAAAATCGGCAGTAGCGCCGGCCGTTTTTCCCGACTTTTTCTAAAACGCAGGGTGTCCATCGCCCGGCGTAATCTTGAACTGTGTTTTCCCAATATCTCAGTTGAAGAGCGAGAGGCGATGATCGTCAATAACTTCTCTTCACTGGGGATGGCGCTGGTGGAAACGGGGATGGCCTGGTTTTGGTCGGATCGCCGCGTTCGCCATTGGTTTGATGTATCGGGACTGGATAATTTGCAGCAGGCGTGTGCCAAAGGGCAGGGCGTGATGGCGATTGGCATTCACTTTATGTCGCTGGAGCTGGGCGGCAGGGCGATGGGGCTGTGTCAGCCGATGATGGCGATGTACCGTCCCCACAACAATAAAGTGATGGAGTTGGTGCAAACCTGGGGCCGCTCGCGTTCCAACAAGGCGATGATCGAGCGTCGGGATCTGCGCGGCATGGTGCATGCGCTGAAACGCGGAGAGGTGGTATGGTTTGCTCCCGATCAGGACTATGGTCCGAAAGGCAGCATTTTCGCCCCGTTCTTTGCCGTGAAAAATGCGGCGACCACCAGCGGCACCTTTACGATTGCCCGCCTGGCGAAGCCGTCAATGATCACCATCGTCTTAATCCGTAAGCCGCGGGCTTCCGGGTATAAGCTGGTGATTCAGCCTGAATTACAGGATTACCCCTACCACGACGAGCATGAAGCCGCCTGCTATATGAATAAGGTGGTGGAAAAAGAGATCATGCGCGCGCCTGAGCAATACCTTTGGCTGCATCGCCGCTTTAAAACGCGACCGAGCGGGGAAGTCTCGCTATATGCCTGATCGGAATAATGATTTTGTTGGGTAAAGTTTGAAATGCGCGTCGAACGGTCAAATTTTTCTTCTTCTATTCCCTTCCTGCCGTTTTGATTTCCTCGCTCAGTTACTCAACCATCTAAAATGGCTGCCCGAGGGCAGCCATTTTACGCTGAGCGGATAATGGCGCGCGGTAAACCTCATTTCGCCGTTGGCGATAGGTAAATAGTCTTGCTGATCAGTTGAAATGGACGCCGGGGAAGCAGGATAATCAAAGGCTTCGAATAATTCGGCAAAACTTTGCTTTTTTGCAGCGAACGGGGTAATCGTTTGCGTGCATAATCTCGGGGTTCAGGGGGTGTCGGCGGTACTGACGCATACTCAGCGCAAGACTGGGCGAACAGCCTACGATTTACCTTAATAATAATGGCATTTCAGGGGATAACAGCATGTCAAATACCACTCGTCAGGCTGATGATGCGGCACGTCCGCATGGCGCGCTTGATGCATTTTTTAAAATAACCCAGCGTGGCAGCAACGTCCGTCAGGAAGTCCTGGCCGGGCTAACCACATTTCTGGCCATGGTCTACTCGGTGATTGTCGTTCCGGGCATGTTGGGCAAGGCGGGCTTTCCGCCGGCAGCCGTCTTCGTCGCAACCTGTCTGGTCGCCGGATTGGGTTCACTGCTGATGGGGCTGTGGGCGAACCTGCCGATGGCTATCGGTTGTGCGATTTCTCTGACCGCCTTCACGGCATTTAGTCTGGTATTGGGTCAGCAGATTAGCATTCCGGTGGCGTTGGGGGCGATTTTCCTGATGGGGGTTTTGTTCACCCTCATTTCCGCCACCGGGATCCGTACCTGGATCCTGCGCAATCTCCCGCTTGGGGTGGCGCACGGCACCGGAATCGGTATCGGTTTGTTTTTACTGATTATTGCCGCCAACGGCATCGGTCTGGTGATTAAAAACCCGATTGATGGTTTGCCGGTGGCGCTGGGCGACTTTACTTCTTTCCCGGTTATCATGGCGTTGCTGGGGTTGGCGGCCACCATCGGGTTGGAAAAGCGTCGCGTTCCGGGCGGCATTTTGCTGGTGATCGTCGCCATTTCCATTATCGGCCTGATCTTCGATCCGAATGTGAAATATCAGGGCTGGTTTGCCTGGCCGAGTCTGAGCGACGAAAACGGCACTTCTCTGATTTTCAGTCTGGATATTCTGGGCGCGTTGCAGCCGGTCGTGCTGCCCAGCGTGTTGGCGCTGGTGATGACGGCGGTATTTGATGCGACCGGCACGATCCGCGCGGTTGCCGGTCAGGCTAATCTGCTGGATAAAGACGGACAAATCGTCAATGGCGGCAAGGCCCTGACGTCCGACTCCGTCAGCAGCATTGTTTCCAGTCTGGTCGGAACATCGCCGGCGGCGGTCTATATCGAATCCGCCGCGGGTACGGCCGCCGGCGGTAAAACCGGTCTGACCGCAACCGTCGTCGGCGTACTGTTCCTGCTGATTCTGTTCCTGTCCCCATTGTCTTATCTGGTACCCGGCTATGCGACGGCGCCGGCGCTGATGTATGTCGGTTTGCTGATGCTGGGCAATGTGACCAAACTGAATTTTGACGATTTCGTCGATGCGATGTCAGGTCTGGTTTGTGCGGTGTTTATCGTGCTGACCTGCAACATCGTGACCGGCATTATGCTGGGATTCGGTTCGCTGGTGCTGGGGCGCGTTTTCTCCGGCGAATGGCGCAAGCTGAATATCGGCACCGTGCTTATCGCGATTGCGCTGGTGGTGTTCTACGCCGGCGGCTGGGCGCTGTAAGCCGCTTCGAATCCGGGGGGCGGCGCTCCCCGGACGTCTGCCATATCCCGTCTGCGGTTATCGCCGCGTCTCCTCCCGTCCGAACGCTTTGCCGGCGTACTTTAACGCCGCGTTGGGCGCGCGTTTTCCCCCTGGTTCATCATCTTTTTATGGCGCGCGGCGCTTCCATTGGTCATCAGTTGAAGTTGGCTATGGGAAAATACGAAAAATATAAAATTTTCCTCTCAGACGTTCATTTTAGTGACAGAATAGATACGTTAAATATTCAGTAGCGTCTCATGGGACTGGCGGCGGTTAAGCGTTTTCCCATCAGGACGATTTCACTTGCCGTTTGGGCGCTGTCCGCGTCCAAACTGGCTGCCAATAACGCCCTCTGGGCTGGGATAGGCCTTAAGCCGATTTTTAATGTTGCAGGAGAGAGTCTAAGGAAAGCATGGAAATCTTTTTTACTATTCTTATTTTGACCTTGGTGGTTTCTCTATCAGGGGTGGTTACCCGAATTCTACCTTTTCAGATACCTCTCCCATTAATGCAGATTGCCGTCGGCGCCATCCTTGCCGTACCGCAGTTTGGTTTGCACGTTGATTTCAATCCCGAGCTGTTTATGGTGCTGTTTATTCCGCCGCTGCTGTTTGCCGACGGCTGGAAGACGCCGACGCGTGAATTTCTCAAGCACGGGCGCGAGATTATTAGCCTGGCGCTGATTTTGGTATTGATTACCGTGGTGGGGGTGGGGTACTTCATCTACTGGATGGTACCCGGCATGCCGCTGATTGCCGCTTTCGCGCTGGCTGCCGTGTTGTCGCCCACCGACGCCGTGGCGCTTTCCGGTATTGTCGGCGAGGATCGTATCCCGAAGAAACTGATGGGGATCCTACAGGGCGAAGCATTAATGAACGATGCATCCGGTCTGGTGTCGCTGAAGTTCGCCGTCGCCGTCGCCATGGGCACCATGGTGTTCAGCGTTTCCGGCGCCACGCTGGCGTTTATTAAAGTCGCATTGGGCGGGTTGCTGGCCGGCGTGGCGGTGACCTGGCTGTACAGTAAATCATTGCGCATTATCAGCCGCTGGAGCGGCAATGACGCCGCAACGCAAATCGTGTTGCTGCTGCTGTTGCCTTTCGCCGCCTATCTGATCGCCGAGCACATCGGCGTTTCCGGCATTCTGGCGGCGGTCGCCTCCGGGATGACCATCGGCCAGTCCGGCATCATCCGCAATGCGCCATTGACGATGCGCCTGCGAGCGAACAGCGTCTGGTCGATGCTGGAGTTTGTGTTTAACGGCATGGTGTTCATCATGCTGGGTTTACAGTTGCCGGGCATTCTGGATACCTCCATCACCCAGGCGGAGCTGGATCCGACGGTGGAAACCTGGATGCTGTTTACCGATATCGTGGTCATTTACGCGGCGCTGTTATTTCTGCGTTTTGGCTGGCTCTGGATGATGAAAAGATACAGTCTGCATATCCGGAAAAAGAAACCAATGGTATTCGCCGAATTCACGACGCGCGAATTATGGATATCCTCTTTCGCCGGCGTACGCGGCGCCATCACGCTGGCCGGCGTGCTTTCCATTCCTTTATTGCTGACCGACGGCACGGCTTTCCCGTCACGCTATCAGCTGGTGTTCATCGCCACGGGCGTCATCCTGTTTTCTCTGCTGTGCGGCGTATTGGCGCTGCCGCTGCTGTTGCGCGGGATTGTGGTGGCGGATAAAGCGGTCTACCTCAAAGAGGAAAGGATGGCGCGCAGCGCCGCGGCCGAAGCGGCGATTACCAGTCTGCATAAGATGGAGGAGCGTCTGGCCGCCGATCGTGAAGAAAATATTGACGAGCAGGTACTGAAAGAGGTCAGCGCCCGGGTGGTCGGCAACTTACGTCGGCAGGTGGCGGGGCAGAGCGATATCGAACACAGCCTGATGATTGAGAATCTGGAGCGCCGTTTTCGGCTGACGGCGCTGAATTCAGAGCGCGCCGAGCTATATCATCTCCGCGCCACTCAGCAAATCAGCAACGAAACGCTGCAAAAAATGTTGCGGGAGCTGGATCTGCTGGAGGCGGTACTGAGCGAGAACGAGTAAATAAGGCGGATCGTCACGTCCGCCGTCCGCTGTTTTTTTCTTTCCCGATCGTCCCCATCGCTTTGGCGGTGGGGCTCTTTGCTCAATCCTTACATTCAAAACGCCCTGTTCGATTGTAAATGTCTTGTCACTAAATGATAATGATTGTTATTATCTGGCTAATAATACGAAGATGATACTTTCAGCCCCTGCCGTTTGCGGCTGGCGTGGGGAAATATCGCGGCTTGTTATGGCCGACTGAAATAATAAATGGGTATTACCCATAATTAAAATATGTGAATAGCGACGTTTAGCAGGGGAAAAAAATGCGTGTACTGGTGGTTGATGACGATTCCGTATTGTGCCATTGGTTAGGGTCTAAATTACATTCACATGGCCATTCCTGCCGTATGGTTCACGATGGCGCGCATGCCTTAAAAGCAATAAAAGATGAAGTCTATGATGTCGTGCTGCTGGATAGAATGCTGCCGATTATGGACGGCTTTACCGTATTGCGTGAATTACAGGGGTCGCGTCACCCGCCGATTATGTTGCTTTCCGCATTGGACAGAGATGTCGATCGGGTGATGGGATTAGAACTGGGCGCGGAAGATTATCTTGGCAAACCGTTTAATTTTAATGAATTAAGGTTGCGTCTCGATATTATGGCGCGGCGCGGCAAACGTCATGCGGATAACGCCGCTGTTCTGACGTTTGAAGATTTGCAGCTTGACCGCCTGCAACGGGTCGCCTGGCGCGGCGGTCAGCGTATCGAACTGACCGATAAAGAAATTAAGTTATTGATTATTTTAATGGAAAATCCCGGTCAGGCCATTACCCGCACCATGCTGCTGGAGCGGGTATGGGGCTATCATTTTGATCCGCAGACCAATTTAATTGATGTGCATATGTCGAAACTGCGGGCAAAAATCGATAAGGGTTTCCCGCGGCCATTAATTAAAACCCTGAGGGCGATGGGGTATGCATTAGGTTCTGTTGATAAGGATAGAACGGATGTCGGCAGCTACACTGAATAAAATAAAAATAAAGAAGCTGGGTCTGCGCTGGCAAATAAAAATAAAACACTGGCAGTTAGTCGGGGCAAGCCAATACCCTGGCTTTGTCTGTACGGCTAATTTCAGGCAAGCGATAACCATTGTTTTTTTATTCTTATTAATGATGCTGATGAGTATTATCGGCTTCAGTTCACTCAGTGAAACCTTAATCCGCACGCATGTCCGCGAAGTTATTCTGGGCAATATTTATGATTATTCCGCGCAGTCGCGTTTAACCGACGCCGACAGCCTGATTGCGCAGCTTCGTCAGGATAATTTGGCCGGCAATGATGAATTGCCGCTATTTCTGGTGATGGATAAAAGCGGCGATATCCTCTATAACAACCATCCGCTGAAAAATCCGCACAGCACCCGCTGCAAGATGGACGTCGCATGCCTGAAAGATATCCTTTCCAGTAAAAACGACCCTAATCTGATCGGCCTGTCCGTCATGTTGAATGACGGCGGCGTGTTATTTACCGCCTATAATATCCGGCCGATGCTGGAGCGGGTCAGGACGATCCCGCTGGTGGCCGGCGCCGGATTGTTCGTCGTGCTGTTGTTCTGTCTGTTGGTCAGCCGGCATTTCAGCCTGCGAAGTTTACGCAGCGTGGAGCAGATCCGTTCGGCTTTGCATCGTTACAGCACCGGCGAACAGCAGGTCAGAATGCCGCTCTCCCCCTATGGCGATGACTTCGACAGCCTGAGCGCGGATATCAACCAGAACCTGGAGCGCATTGAACGCCTGATGGAGCAGGTGCGCAGCACCTCCAGCCATATCGCCCACGAGCTGCGCACGCCGCTAACCCACCTGCAAAACCGGTTATTCAACCTGACCGAGCGCGCCGGTCTGGATGCCGATATCCGCGACGAACTGAACCTGGCGGTGGGCGAGGTCCATAACGTTCTCGGACTGTTCCGCACGGTGATGCGGATTGGGGAAATTGAGAGCGGGCGCTGTATCCATCAGTTCGAACAGATTGAAGCGCGGCAACTGCTGGAAGACGTTATCGAATACTATCAGCCGCTGGCGGAAGAGCGCGGCTGTCGTTTTCTGATAGAGATTAAGGCCGGCATCCAGCTGTTTGCCGATCGGGCGCTGTTGTTCCAGGCGCTGGCCAACCTGGTGGAAAATGCGCTGAAGTATGCCGCGCAGGGCAAAGAGATCACCCTGGGGGTGAAGCTCTATCAGGGCTGGATCGCGCTGAGCGTCGCCGACCGGGGGCCGGGTATTCCGGCGGTGCAGCATCAGAAGGCGCTCCAGCGTTTTCAGCGGCTGGAGGCCAAGCCGCAGCAGTCCGGTTATGGGCTGGGCCTGTCATTGGTGAAAGCGATCACCGACCTACACGGCGGCACACTCTGTCTTGAGTCTGCTAATCCGGGATTGACGGTCTATTTATGCCTCAAGCGTTGTTAAATTCGTATTATTCCCCGGTAAAAAACCGTGAATTCATTAACATTGCACTTGCTGTGACTTTATATTACCCATTGATTTATATGATTAATCTTTCGCGTTAAAAGATTAATTAATATTAATGTTCTGCTTCTTGTCGTTCTTGATAATAAGTCTCATTATTAGCCCTGTTAGCATCATGGCCCCCGTTAATCGCCATGATTCCTTTGGCAGCGGATAAGAGACCTTCCCCATGAATAATATGAAAACCAAACTGCGCGCTTTCCTGCGCGATGAAAGCGGTGTGACGGCAATCGAATACGGCATTCTGGCGGCGGCGATGGCGGCGGCGATCGGCGCTATTTTCGGCAGCGACGGTATTTTTGTGCAGGCGCTGAATGAGAAATTCCGTGAAATCGCCGATCAGATCACCGGCGCCGGCACCAGCAGCTCCGCGTCGGGAACGGCGAAATAAGTTCAGTGGCCGCGTCTTACACGCACTGGCTGCAAACGGCATTGCTGGCCGGATGTCTGTTGTGGTGCGTCTGTAGCGACTTGCTGGCGCGCAAGATCCCTAATCAGGCGATAGTGATCTTACTGGCGGGCTGGCTGGCCTTCAGCGCGCTGGACGTTCTGCAATCCGGCGCGTTCGACAAGCCGAAGCTACAGCTTGCGCTGTGGGCGTTGCCGGGCGCGGCGGTGGTGCTGATTGTCGGTTTCCTGCTTTTTCTCACCGGCAGGCTCGGCGCCGGCGACGTCAAGCTGATGAGCGTTTTATGCCTATGGGTGGGGCATGGACATCAGATCGTTTTTGTCATGATCACCGCACTGGCCGGCGGCGTGCTGGCGCTGGGGTTGCCTTTACTCAATACCGTACCGACCGCGGTTGCGATGGGGATCCAGATAACCAACCGGATGTTTAAAAGCCGGTTACCCATGCCGCCCGCGTTGCCGGCCAATCTGTCGCAGGGCATCCCTTACGGGCTGGCGATTGCATTCGGTGCGACGTACGTCCTGATTTTTCCCTTGTTTTAATTCTGTCGCTGTTGTTAAGACGCGCACGGCTTAGGTAGGCAAATTGAATGAAAGTTAACTCTACATACGTACTGTCAGGGGCGTTGATCCTGGCAGGGATTGTGGCGCTGATGGTGCGCAGTCATTTGTCATCCCCTCCGCCGGCGGCGCCGATCGCGGCAAAAGCGCCGGAACAGGCCGCGGTGCTGGTGGCCGCCAAAGATCTCCATCCCGGTGATTTCCTTGATTCATCCTCGCTGCGCTGGCAGGTCACTACAGAGCCGGTTTCACGCACGTTCAATTTTATCCGCGGCAAAGACAGCCAAACGCTATTGCTGGGCGCCACGCTGCGCGAGACGGTTGCCGAGGGAACGCCGTTAACCAGCAATGTGGTGGTCAAGCCGAATGAACCGGGTTTTGTCGCCGCGGTATTGCGTAAAGGCATGCGCGCCATCTCGATTCCTACCAATGCGGTAGCCAGCAACGCGGGTCTGGTGGCGGCCGGCGACCGGGTAGACATCATCCTCAGCCTGAAAAAAGACGACCAGCCGGGCCAGCCGGCGAGCAGTACGCAAACGGTCGCGTTACCGCTGCTGGCGTCGCAAACCATCGTGCGCGATTTGCGTGTTCTGGCGCTGAATAATCAAACCGATACCGACGTTCGTCCCCGGCAGGATGTGGTGCTGGAAGACAGCGCTGAAGAGACGTCGGGCCGCAGCCGCGCAAACGCCGGCAACAACCGGCCGCGCGCGGTGAGCTACCAAACGGTCACGGTGGAGGTCACGCCGGAACAGGCCGAGGTGCTGGCGGTGGCGAAAGAGGTCGGCATGCTGCATCTGGCTTTACGCAGCTCGACGCCGGACGAACAGGACGATCGCCGCCAGGATACGGCGCCGCGGGTCACGACGCTCTCGCAAAGCACCAGCATCTATAACGGCCTCTCCGGCGACGGTCATCAGGTTAAGGTCTACCGCGGGGCTGAGAAAGATGTACTGACGTTTCCATCCCGATAGCACGAATCGCCAGCCTGTGAATAACCAGAAGGTTGCGCCTGGAAAAAATGAAGCCCTTACGGAAATTAAGTAAATGACGATGTTTTCCTTATTTTTGAAAACGAATTTTTTGCGCATGCAGGATAAACGCTCCGGCGCCGTGATTGCCGCGCAGCCCGTCCCGCCGTCTGTTAACGGCCGGATCGCCCGCCTGTTCATCTCAACCGTGCTGGCGATGGCGTCGCTGCCCGTCACGACGTTCGCCGCGGGGATTTCTGAAGTCGCGGAAACCAACGTGGTTCACATGACGGTGCATCAGGGGCGTTTATTACAACTTGAGGCGTTGCCTGACAGCGTGCTGGTGGCCGATCCGAACATCGCCAGTTTCGAGCTGCCTTCGCCGGGCAACCTGTTTATTTATGCCAAGAGTGTCGGCACCACCACCCTGTATGCCATGGATGAAAACGGCAATGTCATTAATGCGATCCGCATCGTTTCCGAACACGATCTGAAAGCCCTGGCCGAACGCATGAAGCGGGAGTTCCCCGGCGCGGATATCCAACTGGAAGCCGGCATCCCCAGCGGCGTCATTGTGCGCGGCAGCGTCGATACGCCGCAGGATGCCAAGCGGGTCATCGATAGCGTGCAGGCTTATATCGTCGCTTCTTCTTCATCCTCATCCTCTGCCGGCGGCGCGGGGGGAGGCGGCGGCGGCGGCGGCGGACAAGGGTTGCCCGGCAGCAGCGAAACCTCCGGCAAAGTCATCAATCAGTTGAAGATCAAAACGCCTTCGCAAATCAATATTCGCGTTCGGGTCGTGGAAGTCTCCCGCAACCTGACGCATGAGCTGGGCTTCAACTGGGAAGCATCGCTTAACCGGGGCAGCGCCAACTTCGGTCTGGGTACCGGGACGCTAAGCGGCTTTTTTGATTCCAGCACCGGCGCGTTTACCGGCGCCGACGGCAGCAGCTTCTTCGGCGCCAATGTCGGCGGCGGCGAAGGCTCGCTCAGCGGATTGCTGTCCGCGATGAACAAACAGGGCATGGCTTCCGTGCTGGCGGAGCCTAACCTGACGGCGATGTCCGGCGAAACCGCCGCGTTCGCCGCCGGCGGCGAAGTGCCGGTGGTCATCATTACCAACAACAACGTCAATATCGATTACAAAGCCTACGGCGTGATCCTGCGCATGACGCCGACCCTGCTGTCCGCCAACCGCATCAGCCTGCATATTGCGCCGGAAGTCAGCGAACTGACCTCGGTAGGCTCGGTGACGCTGGATGGCGGCTCGACCATTCCGGCGTTGACCGTGCGCCGCGCCGACACCACGGTGGAGCTGGCCAGCGGGCAGAGCTTCGCGCTGGCGGGGATGTTGCGCAGTTCCAACAGTCAGACGGTGACCGGCGTGCCGGGGCTGAGCAGTATTCCGGTGATTGGCCGCGCCTTTGAAAATGAATCATCAAGTCATGAAGAAACCGAACTGGTGATCATCGCCACCGCCTATGTGGTGGAGCCGGTGAACGCCGGCGATCTTCAGATGCCGGGGCAGGGCGTCAAAACGCTCGACTCCGTGATGCCGAGCTATGGCGCGGTGGGCTACCTCTACTGAACCTGATGATGAAACGGTGAAAAAATGAATAACCAGAATAACGCAATGAAATCGTCAGCCAATCCGCTCTGTCGCCTGACGCTGTGCGCCGTCTGTTTATTGCTGGCGGCCTGCGGCGACAGGTCGATGAACGACCAGCGTATGCAGCGTTATGCGCAACCGGCGCTGGCGCCGATTGAGGTGCGTCCCTCCTCGCTGGCGGTCACGCTACAGGTGGCGGCGAACGGGCGCGGCTTTACCCCGGAATCGCTCAGGCAGCTCAACGTCATGCTGAAAGACCAGGGGCGGCTATCCAAACAAACGCTGACGCTGATCCCCCGCAGCGCGCGCGGCGAGCAAATGGCCGGGCGGCTGGCCGGCGTGCTGAAGAACGCCGGCGCCGAGCCGCAAAAGGTGAAGCTGATGCGGGTGTCTTCCGCCGGCGGCCAGTCCGGCGATCTGGAGGTGATTTCCGAAGCGCTGGCGGTAAAAACCAGCCGCTGTCAGGTGAACGATCCCGACCTGCTGATGGTGAAACCGTTTGAAGGCGTGGGCTATCTGGGCTGCGCGACGCAAAACAATCTGGCGATGATGGTGGCGGAGCCCCGAGATTTGATTCAGGCGAAAACGCTGGATGACGCGGACGGCGTGGCGGCGGTCAACAGCATCGAACGTTATCAGGCCGATGATGTGAAAGAGCTCATCGATATTAACTTTGATGAAGATTAAGGGAGCGGCGAGCCATGAGTGAAATGACCCTGGTTGACGGCGAAGAGCCGAGCGCGCCGCTGGCGGCGTTTGTCCGTGCCGGTGATGACGTCGCCGACCTGTGCGACCAGTTCACGCGCCTGAAACAGCAGCATGTTCCGGTGATGGCGGGGGGGATTGCCGCCGCGCGCGCCTGGTGCGAACAGAATGTTCCGCCGCAGATTTTGCTGGTGGATTTGGAAGACACGCATTGGCCGTTGCCTGAACTGGAGGCATTGCTCGGCATCTGCGGCCCCGCGACGCAGGTGATCGCCACGGGAAAAGCGCAGGATGTCGCGCTGTATCGCGCCCTGCTGCAACTGGGCGTGGCGGACTACCTGCTCAAGCCGTTCACGCTGGATCTGCTGGCATCGACGCTGGCGAAATGCGAAGGCCGCCAGTCGGGGCCGGAATATGCCCGCATGGGACGCACCATCGCGGTGGTCGGCGCCAGCGGCGGCTGCGGCGGCAGTACGGTGGCCATGGGGCTGAGCCGGCTGCTGTCCGGCGAACGTCATTTGCCGGTGGCGCTGGTGGATTTCGATCGCCGCAACGGCGATCAACTGCTGTTGCAGGGACAAAACGCCGATGCCGGACTGGCCGCGGTGCTGGCAACGCAGGAGCTGGATACCCGTTTGTTGCAGCGCGCCATGCTGCGCATCGACTCGCGTTTGCATCTGCTGGCGCAGAAACCCGAACTGGGCGAATTAAGCCCGGTGGAGGTGGACAACGTGCTGAATCTCGGCGGCGCGCTGTGCCGCATGTTCAACCAGGTTATCTGGGATTTACCCAGCAGCTACCCGCCGGGGGCGCTGGATGTGCTCACCTATGCGGATTTACGCATCATCGTGACCGAACTGACGCTACAGGATGCCCGCAATATCCGGCGCGTGCTGCATGAAATCGGCGATGAAAGCGAGGGACAGCGCCTGCTGCTGGTGCATAACCAGAGCCGTTTCGCCGGCACATCGCCCCTGAGCCGCGAACAGTTCGAGCAGTTTACCGGGCGGAAGATCGATGCCGTGCTGCCGCATGCCGGTCATGCGCTGGCGCAAAGTCTGGCGCTGGGCGCGCTGAACCTGGCGGCCGCGCCGGCGTTTCAACAAGGGTTGCGCCAGCTCGCCGATCTGGCCTGCGGCGTGCGCGTTAAACCGGTGGAAAAACGCTGGTTTTCACGCTGGCTGAAACGGGCATGAAAATCATCGCCATGTTTTATCAAAGGGTTAACCGAACATGCTGATTCGTAAACATCTCCAGCAAAAAGGCGAAACGCAGAAAAACACGCCCCAACCCGCCGTCGCCAATGTGACCGAACTGAAAACGCGTCCGACGGCGGAAAACCGGGCGCAGCCCGCGGCGGGCAATGCGGGCGCATCCACGCCGGCGACGCGACAGGCGGATAGCCGTACCAGCCAACGGCGTTTGATCCGCGCGCAGCTCTACGATCAGATCGATGCCGGCAAGGCCGCCATGATGGGGCGCGATAACTTGCTGGTGCAGATCGAAAGCGTGATCCGCCACATTTGCGACGAGCAGCGTTTGCAACTGTCCCGGCAGGAAGAAGAGACCATCGCCGGGGAAATGCTGGATGAAATGACCGGCATCGGCCCGATCCAGCCGCTGCTGGCCGACGATACGGTTAACGATATTCTGGTGAACGGCGCCGGGCAGGTGTTCGTCGAACGTTTCGGCAAGCTGGAACTGACGCCGATCACGTTTATTGACGAAGAACACGTCTTCAACACCGCGCAGCGCATCGCGGCGGCGGTCGGCCGCCGCATCGATGAAGCCAGCCCGATGGTCGACGCCCGCCTGCCGGACGGCAGTCGCGTCAACGTCATTACCTATCCGCTGGCGATCGACGGCACCACCATCTCTATTCGTAAATTTATGCGCCGCAACCTGTCGCTGGAAGCGCTGGCGGAAAGCCGCTGCATGTCGTACGCCATGGCCGACGTGCTGAATAAGGCGATGCAGGCGAAGATTAACGTGATTGTGTCGGGCGGGACGGGGGCCGGTAAAACCACGCTGCTCAACGCCCTGTCGCAAAAGATCGGCAGCGACGAACGCATTATCACCATTGAAGACGCCGCCGAACTGCAATTACAGCAAGAGCATGTGATTCGGCTGGAAACCCGCCCGATCAGCGCCGAAGGCACCGGCCGGGTCGATCAGCGCGATCTGGTGCGTAACGCCCTGCGTATGCGTCCTGACCGCATCATCCTCGGCGAAGTGCGCGGCGGCGAAAGTTTCGACATGTTGCAGGCGATGAACACCGGCCACGACGGCTCGCTCTGTACCGTTCACGCCAATACCTCGCGTGATTCGATCCAGCGTCTGGAAAATATGGTGATGATGGCCAACATGCAACTGCCGCTGATGGCGATCCGCCGGCAGATCGCCAGCGCCGTGCATTTGATCGTGCAGATCGAGCGGATGCGCGACGGCGTGCGCCGCGTGGTGTCGATCACCGAAGTCTGCGGTATGGAAAACGAAGTGATCCAGCTACAGGATCTGTTCACTTTCCAGATCCAGGGCAAGGACGCGCAGGGCATGCTGACCGGCGAATACGTCCAGCATATCCAGCGCCCGCAGTTCTACAGCGATAAAGCGCATTTGTTTGATGCGTGATGACGAACAGAGGAGACGCCGATGACCCCGTTACGCCTGAATCTGATCACGCTGTGCGTATTTTGCGGCGTCCTGCTGCTGTGCTTTGCCGTCTATCGCTGGCAAAGGGCGCGTCAGCGCCGCGAGCAGAGCGAACAGCGCTGGCGGCAGATTTTAGCGCAGGTGGAGCCGCAGCCGACGCAGCCGATCGCCGATTCCATTCTGCGCGATGAGATCAAAACGCCGTTGATGCAGGTGCCGGTGTTGGGGCGCTGGCTGGCCGGCATCTGGTCGCAGCTGGCGTTTATCGGCTGGAAAAAGAACCTGCGCCGGCGCGCGCTGATCCTGGCGGCGCCGAGCCTGCTGCTGGGGATGATGCTGGGACAACGAACCCTGCTGCCGCTGACGTTGGGGCTGGTTTTCGCGCTGTTGCTGTTTGCCGGCGTCGGAACGCTGCTGTTTCGTTCCGCGCTGCAAAAGCACCTGAAAGCGCTGCGCGAAAGTCTGCCGGAGGCCATTGACGCCATCACCCGCAGTTGTCGGGCGGGGGTGCCGGTGGCGAATACGTTTGCGATGGTGGCGGAGCATTTGACCGGCCCGCTGGCCAATGAATTTAAAACCATCGATCACTGGCTGAAACTGGGGATCCCGCTGCGTCAGGTGATCCAGGCATCGGCGGGCAGAGTGCCGATGTCGGAGTACCGCTTTTTTGTCGTGATCCTGATTATCAACCAGGAAGCCGGCGGGCGGTTGGGGGAAACGCTGGAGCGCCTGTCCGCCACCCTGCGCGCGCGCCGCGAGCTTCAGCTTAAAGTGCAGTCGAAAACGTCGGAAGCGCGGGCGTCCGCCAAGATTGTGGCGGCGCTGTTTCCCTGCTGTCTGGCCTATCTGTATATGCGTTCCCCCGCTGATTTCAACTTCTTGTTTGCCGATCCGGTGGGAACCACGGTACTGATTTACGCCCTGTGCAGCGTCACGCTCGGCATGCTGGTGACGCACTTCATGGTCAGGCGGATCAGTTGACGTCGGGAGAGGAGCCAAGATGACCGGATTGATCGATCCCTTATTACTGCTGGCGCTGGGGCTGATTGGCGTCGGCGTATACCTCGTCGGTTTTCGCCCTCGTCAGCAACAGCATAAACAGCTGGCGGAGCGGATGCGCGCGCATTTGCCCGACGCCTCGGTCGAGTCGTCCGCGCCGGATATGAATATTCTGCGCGGTCAGGGAAAGGAGATGGCGCCGTGGCTGGAAAAACTGCTGCTGCCGGCGGCGGCGCAGGGCGAGCGGCTGGCGGGGGCGGAGAAAGATCGGCGTAACCTGCGCCGTCTGTTGGATCTGGCCGGTTTCCGCCGCTACGAAGCGGTGGGCTGGCTGGTGATGGGCAAACTGTCGACCGGCGCGCTGTGCGCTTTGGCGCTGGTGTGGGGCTGGCTGCCGGCCGCCGATCGGATGAGCCTGACGGGCGTCGCCGCCGGCCTGATCGGTTTTTTTGTCGGCGCGCTGCTACCGGAGTGGTGGCTGAAACTGCGCGCCGCCAGCCGGGGCGAAAAACTGGCGCGGGCGGTGCCGGACGCGCTGGATTTGATGGTGGTCTGCGCCGAGGCCGGGTTGCCGATTGGCCGGGTATTGCAGGTGGTGTCGAAAGAGTTGGGCCTGTCGTCGCCGGAAATGGCCGATGAGCTGCACTACACCGCCGCTGAATTGCAGATCCTCTCCGATCGCACCCTGGCCATGATGCATCTGGCGGAAAGAACCCGCGTGGCGGAAATCGAAAGCATGGTCGCCACGCTGATTCAGGCGGAACGCTACGGCACGCCGTTATCGCAGGCGTTGCGCACCATCGCCGACGAGAGCCGCAAGACGCTGATCCTGGGGCTGGAAGAGAAAGCGGGCAAATTGCCGGCGCAGCTTAGCGTGCCGTTGATGGCGCTGATTCTGCCGCCGATCGTCGCCATCATGGCGTCGCCGGCGCTGGTGCGGGTGATTCGGCTGCTGACGCAGTAGCCGCGACGGAATTCGTTATCCCCATGCAGGCGGGGATGTTACAGCAGAAAGAGAGTACTGAGGGAAGGCGAACATGGTTGGTCTGGTGAAAAAAATGGCGACCGGATGGCGGGGGATGGGACGTTTGTGTCTGGTTCTGCTGTTGGGCGCGCTGCTGGCGGGCTGCGGCAGCAGCGCCATGAAGATTAAAGGCACCAAAGACGAAGGGCTGCGGCTGGCCCGTTTACTGCGCGATCAGGGGCGCATGGAAGCGGCGACGGAAGTGTATGCCCGGATCGATACGCGCGGAGAACTCAAAGGCGCCGAACTGCTGGAGTACGCCAGCGTGGCGTCGTCGGTGCGCTCCCCCCAGCAAACGCTGGCGCTGTACGGCCGCGCCCGGCAGTCGCTGGGCGGCGATAGCGACAAGCTGAAGCCGCAGGAAGCGCTGGCGGTTTGTCTGGGGATGGGGCGCGCGCAGTTGGCGCTGGGACGCAATGCGATGGCGCAGAAAGATTTCGCCTGCGCGCTGCAAGCGCAGCCGGACAATGCGAGCGCGCTCAACGGCATGGGCGTGGTGATGGATGCGGCCGGCAAACACGCCGAAGCGCGTCAGCTGTTCGAAAAAGCGTTGCAGGTCAATCCGGCGGATGTGGCGGCCATCAACAATCTGGCGCTTTCCTGGCTGGCGAGCGGGGATGCGGAGAAAGCCATCGGTTTACTGCGCTCCGTCGACAGCGGCAACCCGACCGGCAAACTGAATCTGGCGCTGGCTTATCTCTACAACGATCGGCGGGAAGAGGCGCGCGCCGCGTTGGCGACCATCGCCCAGCCGCAGCGTATCGACGGACTGATGGAGACGCTGAGCCAGCGCGTGGCGCAGATGCGTCAGGATACCCGCCGCGGCGAAACCCTGCTGCTGTCCAGCCGCCAGCCTTTGCAGCTTAGCAATCCGGAATGATGAAGATGTTCCGACGCAACGATCTGGATTGGCGCAGCACGCACGGCGTGATCGCCGTCGAAGTGGCGTTCCTGGTGCCGGTGGTCTTGGTCGGCGTGATGATGCTGTTCGAACTGGCGCGTATCGGTCTGGTGATCGCCGTGGGTAGCGCGGCGCTGGACAAGGCGGTGCAGACATTTCGCCTCGACGATCTCGATACGATCAGCGCCGAACAGATGGAGGCGCGACTAAAAGAACGGATGATCGATTCGGCCTACGGCTACCTGCAAGGGGATGACCTGACCGTCAGCGTGCTGCATTTCGACAACCTGAGTCAGTTGGGCGGACTGGAGATCGCCTCGGATGAGGATCAGGACGACGCCCAGGATACCCTGCCGGTCTGGTCGGTCACGGTACAGATAAAAAAAGCGTTTTTGACGCCGTTGCCGGAAGTGCTGACGCTGGGCGATACCTTCCGCTATCAGTACAAACATGTTTTCGGTACGGAACTGCGTAATGAAGCGTAACCCTTTGGCCCGGCTGCGCCGTTTTTGCGCCGACCGACTGGCTTCCGTCACGGTGGAAACGGCGCTGGCGCTGCCCATTGTGCTGGCGATCGGCACGCTATGTGCGGATATCTATACCGTCGGTCTGGAACGTGAACGGATGGAGCAGCGCGCCGGCGCCATCGTCGCGGTTCTCGGCTTACAGCAGGAACTGACGGCTGAGGGGTTGCAAGGTTTGCTGGATACGGTGTTGCCGCAGACAGGATTGGGGAATTATCAGTTGCTTATCAGTAATGTGCGCCAAACCGGCGCGGTGTACTGGCAGCTTGATCGCGGCAACGCGGACGGCATCTGCGGCGAGAATTTGGCCGCGTACGGCGAGGTCTATCCGGGGGAATTGCCGGAAAAGGATGAAGAGGACGGCAGCGAGAGCGTCGCGATGCTGGTGGTGGAGTTATGCCGTGAAGGCAAGGATATCTCGCTGTTGGGCGGACTGTCGCTGAGCAATCTGCTGCGCGTCGCGCAGGTAAACCGGACGGCGGGCGGCGTGATTGCGCTGGATAGCGCGCTGGGGCGCGAAGCGGGGCAGCCGGAAGAGGAGTATGCGGACGATGAAGAATAACACCGGCGGCCGTGGGCGGCGTTTAACGCGAGCGTTAAGGCTTTTCCTGCGCGACGATCGCGGCGCCGGCGCGGTGTTTTATGTGCTGGGAACCATGGCGCTGCTGGTGACCGCCGCGTTTATCGTCGACGCCACCACCGCTACCGGCGACGCGGCGCAAATCAAGCGCGCCACCGACGCCGCCGCGCTGGCGGTGGGGCGGCAGGCGGTGGTCAGCGGCAATGAAAATAACGATTTCGATGACCAGCAGATGACGGAACTGGCGTTCGACTATGTCAGGGCCAATCTGGGGTTGAACGCGCAGTTGGCCGAAGCGCTGTCGCGCGACAAGGTGAGCGTGCGCGAAGGGCGCAGCGATAATGACTATCCGACCTATACCGTCGCCGTCAGCTTTAGCACCGCGCCCGAACTGCTGCGGACCGGCGACGTCGAACAGACGATCTACTCCACCGCCGAGGTGCGGAACCGCTCGCTGGAAGTGGCGCTGGCGCTGCCGGTTACCGTCAGAGAGAGTTTCCAGCCGGCGGATCTGGATGTCCTGAAGCGGGTAGGGAAAAATTTTGCCGCAAATCTGATCGGCGGCAGCGACAACGCCTGGCTGGCGCTGGTGCCGTATGCGGTCGGCGTCAACGTTTATGACAACGCGGTTCCCAATCGCATTAGCCGCTGGATGGAATCGGGCGCGGAGAACGCCGACGGTCTGGTCGATTTCAAAGGCAATGCGGCGAGTTTTATCGATCGCCGGAAAATCCCCGATCGCATAGATAACCGCCTTTGCCTGTACCGGGGGATGGATGTCGGCGAAAATTTCCGCTGGGAGCAATCCCCGGCCAATGATTTCCGCATCGCTTTCTGGCACTACCCGAACAGCGACGATGACTCGATCGCCGGGATCAGCATCGATGCGCGCAAGTTTCAGTTCACCCCATACAACACCTATTCCCGAGGACAGGCGGTGAGCATAGCGGGAAATGATGAGTCCGGTCAGTTAGTGGTCTCGCCCGCCTGCCCGAAAACTCCGCTGCTGCCGCTGACCAATGAACTGACTGATATCGACGATCGGCTGGACGCGCTGCGCCAACAGCGGGTCAACACTCTCAGCAAGATCGATTTTGCCCTGGGCTGGAGCGCGATGGCGCTGTCGCCGGCGTTTCGCGGCGAAACGGGCTGGAATCTGCCGGATGACAGCCTGCCGAAAGATTTCGATGAAGGCCGCAATGAGCGGGTGAAGGCCATCGTCATGCTGATTCATTCCGGCAGTTACCAGAACACATACGGCAACGAAACGCGGTCATTTGTCGCCCGCCTGTGTTCCAGTTTCAAGGCGCGCGGGCTTGACGTCTACCTGATCGCCACCAATCCAAGCGGCAGTTATCAAAATGCCGTCAACAGCGATATTCGTGATGGGTTAACCAGTTGCTTTGCCAGCAATTTATCTCAGCTGTATTTATCAGGCGAGCGTTTTTCCGATGAAGAAGATGAAATTCAGGCGCGTCTGGACGCCATCGCCGCGGAATTGCATCAAAAGAGCGCCTTTGTGCGATTGATCGAATAAACACGCCGACCTTACAACATACTTAGTTGCGGAAAACCACGATGACCACAAACAGATTAACGACTCGTTACCGCCAGGCCTGGGTGCTGGAACCCCGTATGATGTTTGACGCCGCCGCCGTCGCCACCGCCGCGGAGGTCGTCGCCGCCACCGACGTCGCGCCCGGCGTGACGGCCAGCGGCGTGGAAGCGACGGTCGCCATTGACGATGGTTCCACCACCGAAACGGTGGATCTGTTCAGCAATGTCACGGTATCGGCGGATCAAAACGGCGAAGAAATCAGCCAATTGATCATCACGGTCGACAGCAGCGGCGGCAATCAGGCGCTGGTGATCGATGGCACGCAGATTGCGCTGACGCCGGTTAGCGCGGAACAGGCGGTGAGTGAAAAAAATTATTCCTATACCGTGGCCGTCAACGAGGGCGTCACCACCATCACCCTGAATCTGGGGATTGTCAGTGAAACCTCAACCGCGGAGGTGGCGGCGCTAATCGATAATATTTCCTATCGTTCGCTGGACAACAGCGTGCCGAGCGGCGATGTCACCGTGACGCTACAGAGCCTGAGCGATGCGGGCGGCGATGCCGCCGCGCTGGATATTCGCTCCACCGTGACCATCGACAGCCGCGTTAACGTCGCCCCGGTGCTGAGCGACGACGGCGCGCTGGAGCCGGCCGAGTCTTTCACCATCGACGATCTTGGCGATAATGTGACGGTGGTTTACGCCGGCGGCGGCGACTACGCCTACGCCGCCGGAGACGGCGTGTTGTCGGTATTTGCCGTCGACGACGCCGGCCGCCTGACGCTGGTCGGCACCCAGGCCGTGGCGGGGTTGGGCAGCGTCGCCGATATGGCGATCAGCGCCGACGACCAGTCGCTCTATCTGGTTAACGCCGGCAGCGGCGACGTCTATAGCGTCAGCCTGGCCGATGACGGTTCCCTGGGCGAGGTCGCCACCGTTTCGGCCGGCGACACCACGCGCAATATCGCCCTCTCTTCCGACGGCGCTTACGTCTATGTCACCTTGCAAAACAACGGTATGGCGGTCTTCGCGCGCGACGGCGACAGCGGCGCGCTCAGTCTGATCCAGACCGTCAGCGAGGATGACCTGGGCGTGGAGCGGGCGGAGACGGTGATCAGCGCCAACGGCTACCTGTTCGTCATCGGCGATCAAAGCTCGTTCGTGGCCTACACGGATACCCTGTCGGTGCTGAAGATCAACGACGACGGCACGCTTACCCGCATCGATTCGGTCACCGCCGGCGCCGTGCGCTCCAGCAGTTCGACCTACCTGATGGCCGTCAGCGAGGATGCCGCTTTCCTGTACCTGGGCAGCAGCGCGGACAACAGCATACAGGTCTACCGCTTCAGCGACGGCGCGCTTACTCTGCAAAGTACGCTGAGCCTTGAGGGTATTTCCGGCATCGCCCTGAGCCGCGACGGCGGCCTGCTGTACGCGGCCACTTCCGGCGGCGTCATCGGCGTGTACGCGGCGGATGGGGAGGGCGCTCTGACGCTGGTCAGCAGCATCGACGGCGGCGGCGTCAGCGATATCGCCGTCTCCGGCGACGGCCTGTCGCTACTGGCGGTCGGCAGCGGCGGCGTCGCCCGCTACAGCGCCGCGCAAACCCTCGATCGGGGGACGGCGCTGACGTTCGCCGACGGGATCACTCTGGCCGACGGCAATTTCGACGCGCTGAACGACGGCGCCGGCAACTATAACGGCGCCGGCATCACCGTCAGCGCCAACGTCGAGGGCGGCAGCTTCGGCTTTGCCGACGGCGGCGGCCTGAGCTATGCCGACGGCGTGGTCTCGCTTGACGGCGAGGCCATCGCCACCCTGAGCGTCAGCGACGACGGCGCGCTGACGGTGAAATTTACCGCCGACGTCGGCACGGCGATCGCCAATCAGGCGCTGCAACAGCTGACCTACGCCAACGACAGCGCCGTCGTCGGCAGCTACATCCTGCTTACCGTCGCCGCCAGCGACGGCGCGCTGACCAGCAACAGCCTGGTCGCCGCCCTGCGCGTCAACGCGACGCCGCAGGTTAATACCGATGCTTCCACCGGCTATGCCCTAAGCAGCGCGACCAGCGAGACCGACTACAGCTTCACGCTGTTCTCCGGACTGTTCAACGACGCCGACGGCGATAGCCTGATCTGGCGCGTCAGCGGTCTGCCGGAAGGGCTGACTTTCGATGCCGCGACCCGCACCATTTCCGGTTCCACCACGGAAACCGGCGATTTTACCGTCACCGTCACGGTCAGCGACGCTTCCGGCGCCGGCGCGTCCCTGGATCTGAATCTGACGGTGGAGCAGATCGCCAACCGGGCGCCGCAAATCAATGAAGAGGTTCCCGCCGCGCTGGCGAACGCCGCCGAAAACACCGACTACAGCGCCACGCTGGATACCGCCTTGTTTATTGATGCCGACAGCGTCTACGGCGATGCGCTAACCTGGCGCGTCAGCGGGCTGCCCGACGGGTTAAGCTTCGATGCCGAAACGTTGACCATTTCCGGCAACGCCGGCACGGTGGGCGATTACGCCGTTAGCGTAACGGTCACCGACGCGTCGGGGGCCAGTACCAGCGCTGAACTGACGCTGCGGGTGATTACGCAGAACGAGGCCGACAACAGCGCGCCGGGACTGAGCGCGGACGACAGCGCGCTGGTGTACAACTATGACGGTTCGATCAGCGCCCATGCCAACTATATCGGCGGCCTCTCGCTTTCCGCGGATGGCACTATCCTGACCGTGCTCAGCAGCACCGGCACCAACTACGGCGGCACGGCCTATATCAGCATCTACTCCCGCGACGTCGAGAGCGGCGCGTTGACGCTGATCCAGACCTTCACGCAGGGCGCGGCGGACGACGCCGAAACGTCGCTGGTCGAGGTCGATGGTTTGTCCGGCAGCACTGCGGTGGCGACCTCTGCCGACGGTCAGACAGTTTACGTTTCCGGCGCGACCAGCGACGGCGAGTATGCGGTGCTGACGTTCAGTTACGACAGCGAGAGCGGCGCTTACGCGTTGGCGGGTACGGAAACGATGGCGGCCAAGGTCGTCAAGCTCGAACTGTCATCGGACGGCGACACGCTTTACGCCATGACCGCCGGCGCGCTCTATGCTTATTCGCTTGACAGCGACGGCGCGCTGGCGGAGAGCGGCGGTTTCACGGAGAATTTCACCGGCGCGATCTCCCTCGCCGTCAGCAGCGATGATACGGTTTACGTGCTGAGCAGCAGCGGGACAATCTCTATCTACCGCACGGATACGGACGGCGCGCTGAGCTATGCCGGCCAATTGATCCGCAGCGGCACCGCATTGAGCTGGGTCGATAGCGACGGCAACGCCGCGGATGCCGGCACCCTGACTTCCAGCAGCGAACTTAACGGAAACTTTTCATCCATTACGGTGCGGGACGACGGCTACATTTACGTGACGACCGGCACCAATAACCGCCTGACCGTCCTGCACTACGACAGCGCCGACAATACCGTCGGCTATATTACTGCCTACAACCCATACTCGACGCTGGGCAGAAGTTCCCCCTGGTCAGTCGCGCTCTCGGCCGACGGCTCCGCGCTTTACGTGGGCAGCGCCGGCTCCACCTTAGCCATCTACAGCATCAACGACGATGGCACGCTGACCCTGGCGAGCACGCTGTCGGTTCGCTCCTCGACCACCATCGAGGTCGCCAGCGACGGCAGCTCCGTTTATACCGGCGCCCGCTACTACAATGCGGCGCTGAATACCATCAGCATTGCCGATACCGTGGCCGTCGCCTACACCGAAGGCGGCGCCGTCAACCTTGCCGGCAGCCTCACTCTGGCCGATACCGACTACGACGCGCTTAACGACGGCGCCGGCAACTATAACGGCGGCACCCTCAGCATCGCCCGCGAGGGCGGGGCCGATGCGGCGGACAGCTACAGTTTTACCGAGGGTAACGGCCTGACGCTGGCCGATGGCGTTATCTCGCTGAACGGCGCGGCCATCGGCACCTTCGCGAGCGTGGACGGGACGCTGACCGTGACGTTTACCGCCGACGTCGCCACCGCCATCGCTAATCAGGTGCTGCAACAGATCGCCTACGTCAACACCAGCGCCGACCCCGGCGACAGCATCCTGCTGACGGTATCGGCGGGCGACCAGTATACGGCCAGCGCCATCAACGTGTTGCTGACGGTGACGGAAATCAACGACGCGCCGACGCTGCAAACCAGCGGCGGCGGCGTGGTTTACACCAGCGGCGGCAACGCGGTCAAACTGTTCGACGACAGCGCGGTCTCCACGGTAGAGGAGGGGCAGGCCGTCAGCAGCCTGACCCTGACCGTCTCCGGCCTGACCGACGGCGAGAGTGAGACGCTGACGGTGGGCGGCGTCGGCGTGGCGCTGACCGACGGCGCCAGCGCCGGGGGCGCCATCACGCTGAATAACGAGGACGGCGGCACCGCCGACTACAGCTATACGCTCTCCGTCAGCGTGATCGATGGCGTCGCCACCGTTACGCTCAGCGGCAGCCTGCCGACGGAGGCCGCCGACGCCTTGATCGACAGCATCGCCTACGCCAATGCCAGCGATAGCCCGACTATCGGCGAGCGCATTATTACGCTGACCTCGATTCAGGATAACGGCGGCACGGACAACGGCGGCGTCAACACCAGCGAACTGGCGATCGCCAGCACCGTGGTCGTGGCGCTGACCAACGCCGCGCCCACCGTCAGCGCCACGCCGGCCGTCGCCAGCTACGTCGAGAATGCCGATGCGACGACGCTGTTCAGCGACGTTGCCCTCTCAACCGGCGAGGCGGGTCAGGCCATCAGCCATATCGTGCTGACGGTCTCCGGCCTGAGCGACGGCGCGAGCGAAGCGCTGGTTATCGACGGGACGACGGTTTCTCTGATCGCGGATGCCGCCGGGGAAACGACGAACGGCTACCGCTATAGCATTACGGTGGACGGCGCGACCGCCACGGTGACGATTAGCGGCAGCGACGGTATCGCCGTACAGGATGCGACGGCGCTGATCGCCGGACTAGGCTACGCCAACCAGAGCGACGATCCGACTTCGGGTACGCGCACCGTGACGTTGGCATCAGTGCAGGACGACGGCGGCACGGCCAACGGCGGCAGCGATAGCGTGGCCCTCTCCATTGCGGCCAGCGTCGCGGTGGTCGCGGTTAACGATGCGCCGCTGGTCAGCGCCACGCCCGCGGATGCCATTTACGCCGCCGCCGGCAGCAGCGCCGGTCTGTTCAGCGATGTGTCCCTCTCGACGGTGGAAAGCGGTCAGACTGTTTCCGCCATCACCTTTACCGTTTCCGGCCTGGCGGACGGCGCCAGCGAAACGCTGACCGTCGCCGGCGCCCGTATCGCGTTGGTCGCCGGCAGCGGCACGCTCGATAACGGCTACGCCTATAGCGTTACCCTCGACGGCGATACCGCCGTCGTGACCATCGCCAGCGACGAGGGCATCGCCGCCGATGCCGCCGCGGCGCTGATCGAGCAGAGCAGCTACGCCAATCTCAGCAATACCCAGACCGCCGGCGTGCGCACCTTCAGCCTCAGCGTGCGCGATAGCGGCGGTCAGGACAACGGCGGCGGCGACACAACCTTGCTGGAAAGCGCCGCGGCGATTGAGGTGGTGAACAACTCGGCGCCCGAGTTCAGCGCCGGCGCCGATTACACCAGTCTGGCGGTCGCCACCAGCCTGACGGCGGTCAGCGGTCTTAGCGATATCTCGGCCAGTGCGCTGACCGCCGACGGCGATTACCTGTATGTGACCAGCAGCGACGGCGGCATCGCCATTTTCAGCCGCAACACCGGCTCCGGCGAACTGACGCTGTTGCAGACGCTGGATAGCGGCGTTTCGTCCGTTTCGCTGATCGAGGTGAGCGCCGATGGCGGCACGCTTTATCTGCTGGGCGCAAACGGGGACAGCATTACCATTTTCAGCCGCGACGGCGGCGACGGCAGCCTGACGTTGGTTCAGACATTGGCGACGGAAAGCGTCGTCGACCTGACCATCTCCGCCGACGGCGGCGCCCTGTATGTGGTGGACGGCAACTACTCCGGCCTGCTGGTCTATACGCTGGACGCCGAGAGCGGCCAGTATGCGTTGAGCCAGTCCGTCAGCGCATCCACCGGCAGCGAGCCTTATCTGTTTACCGCGGTTGGCGTGCAGACGGTGGGCGACTATGTGTATGTGGCGACCGATCCGGCCGCCGAGACGGTCGCCAATACCCTGATCGTCTACCAGCGCGGCGAGGACGGCACGCTCAGCGCGGTCGCCTGGCTGCGTGACGGCGCGGCCGTTGGCGAAAGCGCCATCAACATGTCCGGCCCCGTCGATATCGCCGTTTCCAGCGATGGCGGTACGGTTTACGTCGCCAGCGAGGATGGCGTCGCCGCCTTCAGCTTTGACGCCGCCGGCGGCGCGTTGAGCTACATCGGCGCGGTGGACGACCTGTCCGGCGTCACGGCTCTCTCGCTGTCCGACGACGACGGCACCCTGTATGTCGTCAGCTCGGACGGCAGTCTCAGCCGCTATAAAGCTGATGGCTCGCTGACGCTGGTCGACACGCTCTCCGGTTCGTCGACGGCCGCGCTGGCCGGCGCCCGCAGCGTGGTGAGCGGCGCGCACGGCGCGGTGGCGGTCATCGGCAGCGGCGGCGTGGTCAGTCTTAAAGATGGTCTGACGACAATCGCCGTTGATTATCAGGAACAGGGAACGGTACAGCCGTTCAGCGCCATTACCCTCAGCGATGCCGACTATGACGCGCTGGCCGACGGCGCCGGCAACTATAACGGCGCGATTATCACGCTGGCGCGCGACGGCGGCGCCAACGGCGACGATGGCTATGGCTTTATCGACGGCAACGGCCTGACGCTGGCGGACGGCACGCTCTATCTCGACGGCGCGGCCATCGCCGCCTTCGCCGACGTTGAGGGGACGCTGACGCTGACCTTTACGGCGGATGTGGCCACTGTTACCGCCAATCGGGTACTGCAACAGATCGGCTACGCCAATACCGGCGACGATCCGGGCGCCGGCGTGAGTCTCGTCCTGAGCGTGACCGACGCCTACGGCGCCAGCGCCAGCGTGACGTTGTCTCTGAACGTCACGGAAGTTAACGACGCCCCGCTGCTGACGACCACGCCCGCCAACGCCGGCTATGTGGAAGGCGGCGAGGCCGTCAGCCTGTTTAGCGAGACGAGCGTTTCCACCGTGGAAGCGGGCCAGACGGTGACCGCCCTGACGCTGAGCGTTTCCGGCCTGAGCGACGGCGTCGACGAGACGCTGACGATTGACGGCACGCTGGTGCCTCTGGTCGCCGGTTCCGGCACCACCGCCAGCGGCTACGCCTACAGCGTTGCGGTCAGCGACGGCGTCGCCACCGTGACGATCTCTGGCGAATCGGGTATTTCCGCGACGGACACCGCCGCTCTGGTGGATAGCATCGCTTATGCCAACGCCAGCGACGATCCCACCGTCGGCACGCGCGGCATTACCCTGAGCGCCATTCAGGATAACGGCGGCACGGCGGACGGCGGCGCGGATACCACGACGCTCGCCGTCACCGCCGCCGTGACGGTGACGGCGGTTAACGACGCGCCCACGCTGAGCGCCGCGCCGGTCAATTCAGACTACGCGGCGGGCGACGATGCGCTGCCGCTGTTCAATGGGGCCGAGGTCGCCGCCGTGGAAGCGGGGCAATCCATCGCGGCGTTGACCGTAACGGTTTCCGGCGTCGCCGATAATGCCGAGCGCCTGATCGTCGACGGCACGAGCGTTGCGCTGACCGACGGCGTCGTGAGCACCGCCAGCGGCCTGACGGTCGCGGTGACGCTCGACAACGGCACCGCCACGCTGGTCATCTCTCGCGCCGACGGACTTTCCGCCGCCGGCGCGGCGGCCCTGATCGACGGCCTGGCCTATGCCAACGACAGCGCCGTGGTGACGGCGGCCGAGCGCGTGATTACGCTGGCGGCGGTGCAGGATGACGGCGGCACGGCGAACGGCGGCGCGGATACCGCCGTCCTGAATATCGCGGCGACGGTCAATATCGTTAACAGCGCGCCGCAGGCGACGGACGTCGAGGCGGAGCTGCCGACGGCCACGCAGGCTGCGGCGTACCGCGCCACGCTCTCGGACGATCTGTTCAGCGACGCCAACGGCGACGCGCTGATCTGGCGCGTTGACGGGCTGCCGGACGGACTGAGCTTTGATGCCGCTACGCGCACCCTCAGCGGCAGGACGCTTGCCGTCGGCAGCTTCGAGCTGACGATAACGGTAAGCGACGGACAGGGGGGAACGGCCGCCCGAAGCCTGACGTTAACGGTTGATAAACAGCCGGTATCGCCGGTCTTCCTGCCCGCGGCCAACGCGCCGGACATGATGGAACGGTTGCGCGAAGAACAGGAGGATAAGCGTCGCGAAGAGGCGCAAAACGCGTCGCTGCGGCCGATGGCTCCGCCGATCGTCGCGCCGCTTGATCCTGCGGCAACGGTGCAGGATGGCGAGAGCTTATCCAGAGAGCGCTATCCGCTGACCAACGGCGCGCTCGACTATGCCGCCACGCCCTGGCTGCTCAATCCGGCGCTGACGGAACTGATGCCGCCGCTGGAGAACGTGGATTTTTCACCGCTGGCACGCACGCCGGCGCGGGAAAGTGAACGGCCGGATCCGCAGACGGTACGGGCGGATATCCCGGCCGGCAAGGCGGCGTTTTCCGCCCAGTTGCAGCAGGAGAGAGCGGAGTATGACGACCTGCTGAGCGCATTGCAGCAGCTAACGGCAAACAATGCGTCGCCTGAGTAGTGATTGACCCCACCCCGACCCTCCCCTTCGCAGGGGCTGTCTCTTATACACAAATACGGGAGTGCTGACGGGGTTGGTTGTTACGCGGCGTAAAAAATTATGCAGCGGTGGACTTGGCCGCTGAGTGAGCCGCATGGATGCGGCGAAAGCCAGTGCCGCGTCGGGAACGCGTCACTGGCGGCTCGAATAGCGGTCAAGAACACCGATGGCACCGCGCAGCGGCATAATTTAGCCGCAAGCCCGGGTTCATAGGGGGCTGGCGCTTGAGCCCCCTATGTCGGGCGCGTGCTACGACGTAGCATGGAAATGGCGGCATTGTGGCGCACGAAACTGCCTCTGAGTCCGCATAAAAATGTGACTAAGAGACAGTCGCAGGGGAGGGAGTTGGCACCTCCCCCTGACAAGGGGGAGGCGGGGAGGGGGTAGCGGCAGACGTCGCCGGCGCAGTGACTGACCCCACCCCAACCCTCCGCTTCACAGGGGAGGGAGTTGGCACCTCCCCCTGACAAGGGGGAGGCGGGGAGTGGGTAGCGGCAGGCGTCGCCGCTCACGCAGTGACGTGGATTTTGTATCGCAACCTATAACAACATCAACATACAACATTGGATGGGGAGAACCCTGGTGAATCAGCACATAGCGAAACTCTGGGATAGTAAGCCAAAATCCGCCGGTTCCCGGGCTCTGAGGTTGGCGGTGACGCTGGCCTGTCTGGGGCTGGCCGGGTGCGCGGTAAAGCCTGAACCGGTAACGACGGAGCAACAGGTGGCGCAGGCGCTCAGCGATCGGACGCAAATGTTCGCCAATCAGGAGCCGGTACGCGGCACCATTACGCTGGACGAGGCGATTGCCCGCGCGCTGAAATACAACCTGCAACAGCGGGTGGCGCTGATGGAGCAGGCGATGGAGGATAACCTGATCGGCGTTTCCAGTCTGGACATGCTGCCCAAGCTGGCGGCGCGGGCCGGGCTGCAAACGCGCAACAACGTGGCCGGCTCCAGCAGTGAGTCGGTGACGACCGGCCAACAGTCGCTGGAAGCCTCCACCAGTCAGGATAAAACCATGCGCACGGCGGATTTGTCGCTGAGCTGGAACGTATTGGATTTCGGCATCAGCTATTTCAACGCCAAAATGCAGGCCAATAAATCACTGGCGGCCGAAGAACGCCGCCGCCGCGTGGTGGCCGATATCACCCGTCAGGTGCGCACCACCTACTGGGAAGCCGCCACCGCCCAGCGTTTACAGCCGGAGGTGACGGCCGCGCTGGTCGAGGCGCGTCAGTCGCTGGAATATGCCCGTCAGACCGAACAACAGCGTCTGCTGGCGCCGGTGGACGCGCTGCGTTTCCAGAAAAATATGCTGGAAATGGTGCGCCAGCTTGAGATCGTCGATAGCGATCTGGTGATGGCCAAATCCCGTCTGGCTTCGCTGATGAACCTGCCGCCGGCCAGTAAATTCGATGTCGTCGTGCCGGCCGAAAGCAGTCTGACGGCGCCGAAACTGGCCTATAGCCTCGACGATCTGGAAAACTTTTCGATGGTGCAGCGTCCGGAAGTGCGCGAAGAAAGCTATCAGGCGCGCAACGCGGTGCTGGAAACCCGTAAATCGCTGCTGCGGCTACTGCCGGGCGTGTCGCTGTTCGCCGGCATCAACGGCGACAGCAACAGCTATCTGGTCAATCACCAGTGGGCCAGCGCCGGGTTGCAGGTCAGCGGCAACTTGCTGAACGTACTGTCCTGGTCGCCGGTAAAACGCGCCGGCGAAGCCAACGAGGAACTGGCGCAGGCGCGGCGTCAGGCGCTGCGGATGGCGGTGCTGACGCAGGTGAACGTGGCGTGGCAGGAGTATCAGCAAAGCACGCGCATGTTCAGCCGCTATCAGGAACTGGCCCGCATTCAGCGCGGTATCCTGAATCAGACCGAGCTGAGCGTGCGCAATCAGGCGGCGACGCAAATGGAACAGGTGCGCGTCAGCACGGAAACCATCCTCACCACCCGCGCGCGCGACCGCAGTTTCGCGGACGTACAAAACGCCTTAGGCGCGGTGTATCAGGCCGCCGGTCTGGATGTGCTGCCGGATAACGTCGGCGATACCAGTCTGGCCGCATTGAGCAATACCATTGCCCGCACCACCGGTAATATCGAAACCGGCCGCGTACCGGTGCCGCGTCTTTCCCTGGCTGCGCCGACGGCGGTCGCCGCCGCGCCGACGCCGGCTGCCAAACCGGTCGCGGTCGTTACGCCGCCGGGCGCCATCGCCGGCAAACCCTATCGCAGCGTGAACACCGATATGTGGGATAACCTGCAATCGTTGCAATCCGGGGGATCGCACTGATGAAAGCGCAGCGGTTTCTGCTGGTCGGGGCGTTGCTGACGCCCTTGTGGGGACAGGCGGCCGGCGGCAATGATATTCGCGTACAGCTTAGCGCGTTGCGTTACACCACGCTCTCCAGCGAGATTGCGGCTAAAGTCACGGATATCGCGGTGAAAGAGGGCGAACACTTCAAACAGGGCGATACGCTGCTGACCTTTGACTGTACGGTGCTGAAAGAAAAGCTGAATTATTCCGCCGCCGCCGAAAATGCGGCGCGGAAGAAACTGGCCATCGCCAACCGGCTGGATAAGCTCAATTCAATCAGTCTGTCCGACGTGGATCAGGCCCGTTCGGCGGTATCCATGGCGCAGGCGGAAACCGGCGTCAACCGCGCCATGCTGCAACGCTGCGTCATTAAAGCGCCGTTTTCCGGCCGGGTGACGGAAAGCAAAGTGAAGCGCTGGGAGTCGGTGCCGGAGGGCAAGGAACTGCTGTCGATTTACGATGACAGCGCCTTTGAGCTGGAAATGATCGTGCCGTCGCGCTGGCTGGTGTGGCTTAAACAGGGCAATGCTTTTCAGGTGACGCTGGATGAAACCGGGCTGAGCTATGCGGCGGAAATCAGCCGCATCTCCTCGGCGGTGGAGCCGGTGAGTCAATCGGTGAAAGTGTTCGGCCGCATCACCCAATCCACCGCCGGGCTGCTGCCGGGGATGAGCGGGGCGGCGCAAATCGCGCCGCCGGACGGCGGCCAACCATGAGCGCGCTTTTGTTATGACCAACGCAGGCAACGAACAGGATACCCGCCTGGCGCTGCTGGCTGAGCTGTTGCAGTTACAAAGCCGCGCCAGGGCTCGGGAAACGCAGGATGAACTGGCGTTTTTCATCGTTAATGAAACGCACAACCTGGTGAAGTATCGCCAGGCGCTGCTGTGGGATTGTGAAAAACAGCGCCTGCGCGCGGCGTCCGGGCTGGCGGCTCTCGATGACAACGCGCCGTTTTGCAGCGCATTCAGCCGCCTGTGTCGCCAGTGGCAACAGGAAGATCGGCAAACGCAGGCTTTAAGCTGGCGCGATCTGCCGGCCGACGACCAATCGCTCTGGCAGGAATATTTGCCGGAATTTGTATTGTGGCTGCCTTTACGGCGACCGCAGGGAGAACGGCCGCTGGCGCTGATTCTGGCGCGCGACCGCGCCTGGCGGCCCGCCGAGCTGGTGCTGTTGGAAAAGCTGGCCGACGCCTATTCCCATGCCTGGCTTGGCTTACGCAAAAACCGGCGCGGCAACGGCGCCGCCCCGCCTAAGCGGCGTCGTCTGCTGTTGGCGGGCGTAGTCGCGTTGCTGCTGATTATGCTGATCCCGGTGCGGCAATCGGTACTGGCGCCGGCGGAGATCGTCGCGCATCGTCCGGTGATGGTGCGCGCGCCGGTGGCCGGGGTGGTGGACGATATTCTGGTTCGCCCCAATCAGCAGATCGCGGCAAATCAGCCGCTGGTGCGGCTGGATGCCCGCGAACTTGAAAACCGGCTGGAGTCGGCGCGGCAGACGTTCGCCGGCGCCGATGCGCAGTACCGGCAGGCTCAGCAGCAGGCGCTGTTTGACGCCAATAGCAAGGCCAGTCTGGCGGTGCTGCAAAGCCGGCGGGAGCAGGCGCGTAGCGATGTGGATTTTCTGCAACGGCAGCAGGCGCGTATGCAACTGGTCTCTCCGCGCGACGGCGTGGCGATTTTTGATGACGTCAGCGACTGGATCGGACGATCGGTGTCGATCGGCGAGCGAATCATGATGGTTGCCGATCCGCACGATGTCGAGCTGGAGATCCAACTGCCCGCCGCCGACGCCATCGCGCTGGAGAAAGGGGCCGATGTGCGCCTATTCCTTAACGTTGCGCCCAATGCGGCGCAGTCGGCGCGGCTTGAGCATATCGGCTATCGTTCCGCCCCCACCCCGGACAACATTATGGCCTATCGGCTGAGGGCTCGCTTTACGCAAACGGATCCGCTGCTGCGCGTCGGGTTGAAAGGGACGGCGAAAGTGTACGGCCAGCGCACGGTGCTGTTCGTCTATCTGTTGCGTAAACCGTTGACGACGCTGCGTGTGTGGCTGGGCGTGTGATGAAGATCGAGGGGACTAACCCGCCCTGTACCCGGCTTAGTCCGCTGCGGGACGAACTGATCCTGCATGCCGGGCCGTCCAACCGGGACGGATCGCCCAGTTGGACGCTGGAAGATCCGCTGCGCGGCCTGTTTTTTCGCATCGGCTGGGCGGAAATGGCGATGCTGTCGCACTGGTCGCTGGGCGAGGCGGACAAGATCGCCGCCGCCATTCGCCGGACGTCGACGCTGAACCTTGACGACGACGAGGTGGCGCATTTTAGCCGCTTCTTGCAGGCCAATAGCCTGACGCGGGCATCGGGCGACGAGGCGCTGGCGCAGTTCGGCCGGCAGTTGGCGCGAACGCAGGTCTCCGTATGGCGTAAACTGCTGAAGAACTATCTGTTTTTCCGTATTCCGCTGTGGCATCCCGATCGTTTTCTGTCCGCCAGCTTAGCGTGGGTGGCGCCGCTGTTCAGCCGCGCCTTTTTAACGCTGACGCTGATGGCGGCGCTGCTGGGGCTGTTTCTGGCCGGGCGGCAGTGGGAAACCTTCAAGCATACTTTTCTGCATTTTTTTACCCTGGAAGGGGCGGCGCTGGCGGGCCTGACGCTCTGTTTCACCAAAGTTCTGCATGAGCTGGGACACGCCTATACCTGCAAGCGCTTCGGCGCCAACGTCGCCGCTATGGGCGTGGCCTTTCTGGTGATGATGCCGGTGCTGTATACCGATACATCCGGCTCATGGAAACTGACCCGCCGCCGCCAGCGGATGGCGATCGGCGCGGCCGGCATGGCGACCGAACTGACGCTGGCCGCCTGGGCGACGCTGGCCTGGAGCTTCCTGCCGGACGGCATGCTGCGCAGCGCGGCCTTTATGCTGGCCACCACCACCTGGATTATGACGCTGGCGATCAACCTCAGTCCCCTGATGCGTTTCGACGGCTATTTTTTGCTGTCCGACTGGCTTCAGATACCGAATCTGCAACAGCGGGGCTTTGCCATCGGCCGCTGGCGGATGCGCGAATGGTTGTTCGGACTGGGGGATGAAGCGCCGGAACCGTTTCCCCGCTGGTTGCGGCGCACGCTGGTCGGCTACGCCTTCTGCGTGTGGGTCTACCGGTTCTTCCTGTTTACCGGTATCGCCATCCTGGTTTATCACATGGCGTTTAAACTGCTGGGCATCCTGCTATTCGCGGTTGAGATCGGTTATTTCGTCATCATGCCCGTGGTTAATGAACTGCGCGAGTGGAGTAAACGCCGCAAGGATTACCGTATGAACCGTAATATGATCGTGACGCTGACCTCCGTTTGCGTATTGCTGCTGCTGTTGGCTATTCCCTGGCAGAACACCGTGTATGCGCCGGCGCTGCTGCGCGCCGAACAGCAAAGCAGCGTGTATATGCCGTTGCCGGCCATGATTGAGCGCATCGAGGTGCGGGTCGGCCAGTCCGTCGCGGCCGGGCAGCCGTTGTTTACGCTGTCGGCCGATGCGCTGCTGCATGAACAACAGCAATTGGCGCGGCAAATCGCCACGCTAAGCTGGCAGGGCGCGTTTCAGGTGTTTAATAAAGAGGCCGCGGGCGAGCATCTGCGGGTGAAGCAGGAACGTGAAGCGGCCGAGCAAAAGCTGGCGGTATTGAAACGTCAGTCGGCGCAATTGACGGTGCGCGCGCCGCTGAACGGCGTGGTGGCGGATATCGCCGAGCCGCTGGCCGCCGGCGAATGGCTGGCGCAGGGCGAATGGCTGGCGGTGGTGGTCAAACCGTCAGGCGGTCTGGTGGAAGCCTTTGTGTCGGAAAAGGACTGGCAACGGCTGAAGGTCGGCGGGAAAGGGCGTTTTTATCCGCAGGATGTCAGCCGCGACGCTTTGCCGCTCACCATTGTGGATATCGATCATACCGCCACCCGTGATTTGAGCGCCGTACCGGAGCTGGCCTCGACTTACGGCGGCGATATCGCCGCCTTAAGCGACGCGCAGCGCAAGCTGCATCCTGAGCAGGTGGTTTACCGCATCCTGTTGAGTCTGCCTGCCGACAGCGGCCGTCAACAGCAGATGTTGCGCGGCACGGTGGCGCTGGACGGCGACGCGCAAAGCCTGCTGGCGCGCGGCTGGAAGGTGGTTTCGGCGGTATTGATACGGGAACTGGCGTTTTAACGCCGCGCGGTTATGCGCCGGCAGCGTCTTGCGATAAGCAATACCGGCGATGGCCGGGCGGCATTAACCACAGCCCGGCCGTTCAGACGGAAAAACCGTAGCGGGTGCCGTCGGGCAGCTCAATTTCGAGGTGCAGTTTAGCGCCGGTGGCTTCAACGTAACGCTTCAGCGATGACAGTTTCAGATCGCGGCCTCGCTTTTCCATAGCGGCGCCGATCCGCGTTCTTTCAGCACCATAACGGATAAATAACGGCGGCCAAGCCGGAGAAACAAAATCGGGTACGCGCTGCGCAAAAAGAGCGGTCTGTCTGCGCACGATAATTTTTTAATAATTAATAAATAGTTTAACGGTGATAAATAACGTCTTTTATCTGAGGTGCGAATGATTATTTCTGAGAGATAAAACAGGTCAATCTTCATTTTATTGCCTGATGAAATATCCCGATGGCAATAATTTGAAGGTGGGCGAGGCGGACATCCCCTATTTTAATTCGGCTGTACGGGGAATGTTAATATTAGCGTTTTCAGTAAAACGAGTTTAATTCCACAGTTTTTTTACTGTTTTTCGTTAACGCGCGCGTCCCTTTTTTATGATTCAGTATTTTTCCAATCGCCAGCGTGGTTACAAAAAGAGCGTTCCTCAAAAAATAAGCCGTTTCGCGGGGATTTTTGGCCGTTACGCTGAATATCAAGAGGATTGACTGTGAAGAAAAGCATCTTGTTGCTAATAATGGGTACAGTACTGGCGCCCTATGGCTATGGCACGCAGAATAACGCCGTATCGCTATCCGTTTCCGGTATGAACGCGGTACTGGATAATGGCTCGCTGAAAGTTGAATTCAGAGAGGACGGCAGCGCGGCGAGCATCATTAAAGACGGGGTGAATATTATTGCCAACCTTTCCGGCGCGCAGCGAGATCCCAGCAAGACACGCAGCGCTTATCTCGATTATTACGTTAAAGGGGTAAAGGATTTCACGCCCGAGCGAGTCGAGGTAATCAGCAATAGCCGTGATATGGCCCATATTGCTTATATCGATGATAAGGAAGGGCTGTTGCGCCTCGAATATCATCTGATTATTCGCCGCGGCGTGAGCGGTATTTACAGTTATGTGGTGGCGGAAAATAACGGCGCTCAGGATGTAAAAGTCAGCGAACTACGTAACGTATACCGTTTCGATCCGGCGCGGCTTGATCATCTCTATAACGGCGTTCGCACGGGGAAGCCGTTGCTTTACCGCCAGCTTGAACAATTACCGAAAGTGCAGGATGAAACCTGGCGTTTGCCTGACGGCCATGTGTATTCCAAATATGATTTTGCCGGTTATATGCGACAAACGCCTTTCTGGGGCGTGTTCGGTCATGGCGTGGGCGCCTGGCTGATTCACGGCAATACCGAGTATTTTTCCGGCGATGCGCTCAAACAGGATCTGCTGGTTCATCAGGACGCCATTATTCTCAATTATATGACCGGCGCGCATCTAGGCACGCCGGATATGATCGCCACGCCGGGCTGGAAAAAATTCTACGGCCCGTGGTTGCTGTATATCAATCAAGGCGATGAACGGCAGGTGATCGCCGACGCCCGACGCCAGTCGGCGACGGAAAAAGTCTCCTGGCCTTATCGCTGGCTGAACGATGCGCGTTATGCCGCGGATCGCACCCAGGTCAGCGGACAAGTGAATGCGCAACAGCCGGCGACGGTGGTGCTTTCGTCATCCCTGGACGAGCCGTTTGATTTGCAGACGCGCGGTTATTCCTATCAGGCCGACACGGACAGTCAGGGGAAATTCCGCATCGACCATGTGCGGGGCGGGGAATATCAGCTGGTCGTCTACGCCAATAGCGGTACGCAACCCGGCGTGCTGGCGCGGCAGAGGGTAAAAATTAACGGTGCGAGTCAACGGCTGCCGGACATATCCGTCCCCGCCGCTGCGCCGGTTATCTGGGCCATTGGCCAGGCTGACCGGCAGGCCGGCGAGTTCCGCTTCGGCAACGAAGCGCGTAATTACCGCTGGCAAAATGCGGTGCCGGCGGATCTGGTCTTTGATATCGGTCGCAGCGACTATCAGCGGGAGTGGTATTACGCCCAGACCAAACCGGGAAAATGGGATATCCGCTTCGCCATGCGGCCGGAAAAGAAAACCTATTACCTGAATATTGCTCTGGCCGCGGCCAGTAATTTCGGCATGACCGACGCCACCACGCCTGAACTCGCGGTGCTGGTTAATGGCAAAAATGTGGCGACGCTGAAATATGAGAACGATAAAGCCATTTATCGCGGGGCGTTAAACAGCGGCCGTTATCATTTCGAGCGAATTTCCGTCGACGCCGGATTACTGCGCAACGGAAATAATCGCATCTCGCTTAAATTGCAGGGCGGCAGCCTGATGTATGACATCGTCACGTTCAGCGAAGAGTAATCACTGTTTTCTGATAAATCCGATTAATTATTAATAATGAGATAATAATGAAAAATTCAAATAAAGCATTGATTGCGGCTTCCCTGTCGCTGGTTTTCGTCGGGCAGGCGAGCGCCGATGTGGTATTAAGAAATGTGTCGATGGATTATCGGCATGAATACCGACTACGGGATCGGACGCACTACGATAAGCTGACGCTGGCGACGCAACTTCCCAATGATTTTTCATTCGCGGTGGAAACCAAATTTAAAACCGGCGGTTCCAACGTTAAGGATAAGGCCTATAAAGATCCGGTATTAAATGCGGTGGAAATGACGCTGGCGAAAAAATATCAGTTTGGCAACTGGACGATATCGCCGTTATTTCAGCCGGAGTTTAATTCCACTCGCACCGAGTGGAAATTCGGCGTGTCGCCCTGGTATAAAATTAATGACAGCTGGTCGGTCGGCGGGTTATATCGTCTGGAGTTGACCGATTATGCGCATGACAGCGAATGTACCAAAGTGGGGACGGTGTGTACCACCAATAAGCATCGCACCGTTAATCGGGTAGACGGTTATTTACGTTATCGAAACGGCGATCTGACCACCACCTATAAGATTATCTTTCAGCACGGCGATGAAAACTTATTCGCCAAAAAGAAAAATAATTATGAACAGGAGCTACAGTTCAATTATGCGCTGGGCGATAAAAAGGAGTGGAGTCCCTATATCAGCTTTGGCGATATCAATCGTTCTTCCCAATCCAGCGAGCGGCAACTTCGGCTGCGTGCCGGGGTAGCTTATACCTTTAAATAACCGCATCAAAACACAGGGCGCCCGGTGAAGCATGCCGGGCGCCCTGCATTTATTAATGCGCGCCGCTGCGCGAGGCGCCGACCCCGGTCTGGGAACGCACGAACTGCGAATGGAAGCGGGCGCGATCCTGCTGGCCGCTTGCCGAGCGATCCGTTATCGAGAACAGCCAGATGCCGATAAAGGCCGCCAGCATCGAGAACAGCGCCGGATATTCATACGGATAGATAGGCGTCGCGTGGCCGAGGATTTTCACCCACACCGTCGGCCCCAGGATCATCAGGATCACCGCCGTCAGCAACCCGGCCCAGCCGCCCACCATCGCGCCGCGGGTGGTGAGTTTCGACCAGTACATCGACAGCAGAATAATCGGGAAGTTACAGCTGGCGGCGATGGAGAAGGCCAGCCCCACCATAAAGGCGATGTTCTGATTTTCAAACAGAATGCCGAGCGCGATGGCGACGATGCCCAGCACCAGCACGGTGATTTTCGACACTTTCAGCTCATTACGCTCGGTGGCTTTCCCTTTCTTGATGACGTGGGAATAGAGGTCGTGGGAAACCGCCGAAGCGCCCGCCAGCGTTAACCCCGCCACCACCGCCAGAATGGTGGCGAAGGCGACGGCGGAGATAAAGCCGAGGAAGAAGTTGCCGCCCACCGCGTCCGCCAGATGCACCGCCGCCATGTTGTTGCCGCCGATAAGCTGGCCGGTCGCATCCTTAAAGTCCGGGTTGGCGCTGACCAGCAGGATGGCGCCGAAGCCGATGATAAAGGTGAGAAAGTAGAAATAGCCCATAAAGCCGGTGGCGTAGAACACGCTTTTGCGCGCCTCTTTGGCGTCGCTCACGGTGAAGAAGCGCATCAGGATATGCGGCAAGCCGGCGGTGCCGAACATCAATCCCAGCCCCAGCGACAGCGCGGATATCGGGTCGGACACCAGTCCGCCGGGGCTCATGATGGCCGCCCCTTGCGGATGGACGGCCATCGCCTGCTTAAACAGGCCGTCGAAGCTGAAGTTGACGGCTTTCATCACCATCACCGCCATAAAGGTGGCGCCGAACAGCAGCAGCACCGCCTTGATGATCTGTACCCAGGTGGTGGCCAGCATGCCGCCGAACATCACATACATCACCATCAGGATCCCCACCAGCACCACCGCAATATGGTAGTTAAGGCCGAACAGCAGTTCGATCAGCTTGCCGGCGCCGACCATCTGGGCGATCAGGTACAGCGCCACCACCACCAGCGAGCCGCAGGCGGACAGGCTGCGAATCGGTCTCTGCCCTAGCCGGTATGAAGCCACGTCGGCAAAGGTGTAACGTCCCAGATTACGCAGGCGTTCGGCGATTAAAAACAGAATGATCGGCCAGCCGACCAGAAAACCGAGCGAGTAGATCAGGCCGTCATAGCCGGAGGTGTAAACCAGCGCCGAGATGCCGAGAAAGGACGCCGCCGACATATAGTCGCCGGCAATCGCCAGCCCGTTCTGAAAGCCGGTAATATTCCCCCCGGCGGTATAATAATCGCTGCGCGAGCGCGTGCGTTTGGAGGCCCAGTAGGTGATATACAGCGTGGCGCCGACAAACAGCAGGAACATCACGATGGCCTGAATATTCAGCGGCTGACGCTGAACGTCGCCGGTCAGGGCATCGGCGGCCAGCGCCGCCGGCGCTGAGGCGAGCAGCCCGAACAGCATAATAAGACGTGTATTCATGGCTTTACCTCATCCAGTAACCGTTTGGTCAGGCGATCGAATTCCCCGTTGGCGCGGTAGACATAGATGCCCGTCAGCACAAAGGAGGTCACAATCAAACCTACGCCCAGCGGGATGCCGCGGGTAATGCCGGAGCCGGGTGCTATCGGCGTTCCCAGCCAGCCCGGCGCGAAGGCGATCAGCAGAATAAAGCCGACGTAAAGCGCCAGCATGATAAGGGAAAGCAAGGCGGCGAAGCGCTGTCGTTTATTCACCAGTTCTCTGAACAGCGGGTTACTTTCAATCCGTTGATAAATGGCGTCATTCATCGTAAGTCTCCGGTAATCTGTTGGTGGGGCAGCGTTGTGTCAGGCCGTCGCTCCACCCGGCGCGTACGACGGGCGGGGCGAGTTTCGTCGGAGGATCATTGGGAAGCGGTGCTCATGGCCTGCTTTTCTTCCAGCAGCTTTTCGACCACGCCGGGATCGGCCAGCGTCGAGGTGTCTCCCAGGTTGCTGGTATCGCCGGCGGCGATTTTGCGCAGAATACGGCGCATGATCTTGCCCGATCGCGTTTTCGGCAACGAGTCGGTCCAGTGGAGTATGTCGGGGGTGGCGATCGGGCCGATTTCCTTGCGTACCCAGTTGCGAACTTCCTGATACAGCGCGCCGGAGGGCTCTTCGCCGTGATTCAGCGTGATATAGGCATAAATCGCCTGGCCTTTCAGGCTGTGCGGGATGCCCACCACCGCCGCTTCGGCGATTTTGGGATGAGCCACCAGCGCGGATTCGATTTCCGCCGTACCCAGCCGATGGCCGGATATGTTCAGCACGTCATCGACACGGCCGGTGATCCAGTAGTAGCCGTCTTCGTCGCGACGGGCGCCGTCGCCGCTGAAGTACATGCCTTTAAAAGTGGAAAAATAGGTTTGCTCGAAACGGTCGTGATCGCCGAACAGGGTGCGCGCCTGACCGGGCCAGGAGTCGGTAATCACCAGATTACCCTCGCTCGCGCCTTCCTGCGGATTGCCCAGATTATCCACCAGCGCCGGCTGAACGCCGAAGAAAGGGTAGGTCGCCGAACCGGGTTTGGTTTCGATGGCGCCGGGCAGCGGGGTGATCATCAAGCCGCCGGTTTCCGTCTGCCACCAGGTATCGACGATCGGACACTGGCCGTTGCCGATGGTATTGAAGTACCACTCCCAGGCTTCCGGGTTGATCGGCTCGCCGACGGAACCCATGATTTTCAGCGAAGCGCGCGAGGTGCCTTCGATGGCCTTGGCGCCTTCCGCCATCAGGGCGCGGATCGCCGTGGGGGCGGTGTAGAGAATATTAACCTGATGTTTATCGACCACCTGCGCCATGCGCCGGGCATCCGGCCAGTTGGGTACGCCTTCGAACATCAGCGTAACGGCGCCGCAGGCCAACGGGCCGTACAGCAGATAACTGTGGCCGGTGATCCAGCCGACGTCGGCGGTACACCAATAGATATCGCCCGGATGATAGTCAAAAACGTATTTGAAGGTCAGCGCGGCATACACCAGATAGCCGCCGGTGGTATGCAACACGCCTTTGGGCTTGCCGGTGGAACCGGATGTATAGAGGATAAACAGCGGATCTTCCGCGTTCATCTCCGTCGGCGGACAGCGATCGTCGGCCTGTTCGATCAGATCGTGCCACCAGCGATCGCGGTCGGCGAACCATTGCGTTTCTTTCCCGGTTCTGCGCAATACGATAACGTTGGTGATGGTGTCGACGCCCGGATTGTTCAGCGCTTCATCAATATTTTGCTTAAGCGGGATAACGCGTCCGGCGCGGATGCCCTCGTCGGCGGTAATCACCAGTTTGGCGCTGGAGTCGATGATGCGCCCGGCGATGGCTTCCGGGGAAAAACCGGCGAAAATCACCGAGTGAACGGCGCCGATGCGGGCGCAGGCCAGCATGGCCACCGCCGCTTCCGGCACCATCGGCATATAGATGGCGACCACATCGCCTTTTTTTATTCCCAGTGATTTCAGTGCATTAGAAAAACGGCAAACCGACTGGTAAAGCTCGCGGTAGGTAACCTTTTTACTTTCTTTGGCGTCGTCGCCCTCCCAGATTATCGCCGTCTGATCGCCGCGTTCGGCCAGATGACGATCGAGACAGTTGGCCGCCACGTTTAGCGTACCGTCTTCAAACCAGCGAATCCGAATATGACCGGGATCAAATGAGGTGTTTTTTACCTGCTGATAAGGTTTGATCCAATCAACAATTTTTCCCTGTTCGCGCCAGAAAGCGGCAGGATCGTCAATGGAATGCCGGTACATTTGTTGATATTGGTCGGCGTTTATCAGGGCATTTTCCGCAATGGCGGCTGGTATGGCGTGTTTATGATATTGAGTCATGTGCGCTTCTCCTTAACCATGTTAAGGATATGTCAACAAATGGTTAACGGTAGTGGACAAGTAAGCTTTGTTTCTTTTTTGAGCGACAGATCACGCAATGTGCCAGAAGCAATAAAGGCATGACTTGAAGAATAAGGTGAATAATTGAGGAAAATAAGTCACTTGCTAAATCTTGAGGTGCTACTGTTGGTGATATATGTCACACTATAAAAAATTATAAGAATTATTCCCTGTCGTGTTATGAATATAACGATCAATCTATTGTTTTCAATAGATTACATCTATTGTTATCAATGTTTTGATCGTCCTTTACGATCAAACCGTATAAAGATATCCTTTATTCCGCCGATAGTGACATGACTATTCAGGTTATATTTTTATCCGGAGTCGCTATTTGGAGTTATCTGATTATCAGTTGACGAAATGTATGGATAATCGGCATGTATTTCAGGCTTCTTCATTAAGGTCGTCAAGCCATCGATTAGAAATAGATGTAAATGGTTTGAGTATCGGACAGGAAAATCCGCTTTTTATTTTTTGTTTTTTATTCAGCAGGATCCGGTTTTCAGAACTAAACAACTTAGATAATTACATTATGCCGGAGCACCCCTGGGGATGCCGGTGAGTTGAGTGCTTATCGTTAGGCGGTTGCCGTTTGGATTTTGTCGTCAGCCTTTACCGATACATGAAGCAGAGGGAAATAATGAGTCTGATATTCGGCCGGAACGAGATCATAGGCATGCTCAGCCAACCCGTTCAGAATGAACGGCGGGCTGTCGCAGTTATTGATGAGTCGTGCAAAGTTGTTTGCGCCAACTCTGCTTTCAATGCGCATTTCGGGCTGCGTACTGAAATGAATACCCCGATCTCTATCGATGACGTCCTGCCGATTAGCGTGAAGTTCGCTTACCAAAATTTTATGATGGACTCCAATGTATTAAGCACGCATGTCGTGTCGGATCTGTTGTCCGACGGCTTTACGAAAAAGCGGCTTGGGACGTTATCCTTTTCCAAACTGAATGTTGGGAATCGCGTGCTATCGCTGTTGATCCTCAATCAGGACGAGCCCTCCGCGGACCTGGTTTCTTAAGCGCGGAGCATTGCTGGTTACCCGCCTGTCGTCGGTGATTGCAGCGCTCGCTGCAATCCGCTCTCCTGATAAGCGTAAAGTCAGATGCGATGCGCAGTGATGTCAGTAACGTTAATTGTATTGGTATTGTAATGGTTGCTTCTTTTTTTTCACGTCAGCGTTTTTTAGCCTGAAATCTATAATCAGGACTTATTAATCCGCTTTGCAGCGCGGCAAAAGGTTAATCGTTTCCTGCCCTATACTTTTATCCGCCAACGGGTTTGAGACATAAAGCCGTTCCAATGACTATTGATATTCGTGTCCTGACAAAAAATAATCAACCAGGAAGAGACAGGATGGGTTGCCAGACGATATTGAGGTTAATTTTTTAAAAAATGATTAATTATTTTTGATTTATTTGTTTGTTAAGAAGTTTCTTAAATGCGGAGCTGTCATTGCGTTGTTTGCCGTCGCCTGTTTTTTTAAAAAAGCATTTTTTGATAAATATTGGATGCGGCGTATTCATCGATTTCTGAAGACCTTTATTATTCTTCCCGCGCTTCTGTATCGTCCAGATTGCGTGACGGCCATCCATCCCTGAGAGTTTCTTATGCTTTTATCGCTTTGATAGTTCAAGCGGCAGGGCGTTGGCTATATTACTCGCGCTGTCCTGGGCCTCGTCTGGCGTGGTCGCAGAAATCGACGGTGGTTAGTCCGCACGAAACCCGCACTGCGCTGGCGACATTCCTTTACCCGATTGACTCGAATTATGTTGGGTATGATTTCTCAATTGTTAATTTTTGTCATTTCTGAGAAGCCGCCCCGGGGGGATTATGGCTGACATGCGCCTGATTGCTATATATGCATACAATTAAAGAGCATGTTATTAACATTTCATCTTCCCCTAACATTCTGAAAACGATGCGGCCCGTGAGTGTTCGTTTATGTCGTTGCGCCAGCGCTGCGGCGATGCTCTCTGCAATGATAATTAATTCTAATATGAAGCGGCGAGCTACCTTGTTGTTGCGCTATGGCGGCGATGCTCGAGTTGCTTCATCGGGTTTTAAGCTTATATTCATATGCGGCGACTGGCAGGCGGATGGCGGCCAATAAAAAACCCGCTGGCGTTTCTATGCTAAAACGCGAAGAATAAGTCGTCTCGCAGCCGAAACCGCGCCGCTCGTTCCATACCTTTCATGCTGAAATTTATTGAGTATTTCCGCATTTTTACCTTTAGCTTTGGTTTTACGTATACAGGACGTCATCATGCAGTTACTGAATCTGAAACAAGCTCGATTTTTGAGCTTTTTCTTTATTATGGGGGGCTTGTTACTGTTGTTGCCCTTGCGTCTGTTGGCTTGTTTTATCGCCGGTTTTCTGGTTTATGAGATCGTCAATCTGCTGACGCCGTATTTTCAGAAAGTGATTAGCGGCAAACGAGCCAGATGGATGGTGGTGGCGATTATCAGTACGTTAGTGGTCAGCTTACTGAGCCTGCTTTTCGGCAGTCTGGTGGGCCTGCTGATGCAGGAAATGAAAGACACCGCGGCATTTAATACGCGTATTGCCTACATCCTCAACGATATCCAGCAGCAACTGATGGTGTATTTACCGGGATATTTGCCGGTCAGCGTGGAAGAACTGCAACATGAGTTTTTGCAGTGGGTACAGCAGCATATCGCGATCCTGCAAAATATGGGGAAAAGCTTCCTGCACGGTTTTGTCACCATGCTGATCGGGATGGTGCTGGGGGCGATTATCTCTTTGTATAATGTGGAAAATAACGATGATAAACCGCTGCTGAAGGCGGAATTGCTGCGCCGGGTCGCGCTGTTGTCCGCGTCATTCCGCAACATCGTTTTCGCCCAGGTAAAAATTTCGCTGGTGAATACCGTGTTGTCCGCCATTTTCATCCTTGGCGTGTTTCCCTGTTTCGGCGTTCACCTGCCATTCTCTAAGACGCTGGTGGTGTTGACGTTTGTTTTCGGTTTGTTGCCGGTGATTGGCAATTTGATCTCCAACTCCATCGTCTTTATTTCCGCTTTATCCATCTCCCTGCCGATCGCGCTGATTGCGCTGGTGTACCTGATGCTGATTCATAAGCTGGAGTATTTCCTCAATGCGCAGATTGTCGGCACCCGCATCAAGGCCCACGCCTGGGAGATCTTGCTGGCGATGCTGGTATTCGAAGCGGCGTTCGGCCTGTCCGGCGTGATTGCCGCGCCGATTTATTACGCTTACCTGAAGAGCGAGCTGAAAGAGGCGTCATTGATTTAAGCCGGAAGGTTGCAGGCAGCCGCCTGCAACCTGATGACGGTATTACCGCTCGTCGGGGATGGCTTTCAATCTTGAGACGCGGCCGCGAATAAACAACGCGGGGATTATCGCGGCGAAGAAGCACATCGCCACCATGTAAAAGCCATCCTGATAGGCGAACATCTGTGCTTTAGACGCCAGCGTGCGTTGCATAAATTCCATGACGCCGGGATTGGCGCCGAGCGGTTCGCCAAACGGGTTGCCCCAATGGGCGTATAACCCGTTGAGCTGACGGATGGCGTCCGTACCGACGGCATTGCCCCGAGTCAGCGATTCAGCCAGTATCTCCCCGTGCAAGGCGCCGCGGCGTTCAATAAAGACCGACAGCAGGTTTACCCCCAGCGCGCCCCCCAACTGACGGATAAAGTTCAGGCTGCCCGCGCCCAGTACGCTGCCCAGCAGGCATCCACCGCAATATCGACTTTTTGTCCGACTTTAACCTTTTCGATGGCCGTTTCTTTGATATTGGCTTCAACCCACAGATTCAGGGGATCGTGTACCATCATGACCCACTGCCCCTCCTGAATGTAATCGCCGACGTTGCCGAACGTCCGATCCACCACGCCGTTCACCGGCGATCGCAGCGCGCGATCGGCGATGTCCTGCTTCAATTGATCCGCCTGAGCCAGCAAAGCGAGCCGCTGCCGGCGTTCCATCTCGATTTGCCGATCCAGCGCCGTCAGGTCATTGCGCGGCGCCTGTCGGGATACCCGCTGCGCCCGGCTGTAATCGATCTGCGCATCCGCGGCGGCCAGGCTGCCTTCCAGCGCCGCCAGCCGAAGTTTGGCGTCCCGGTCGTCGATCTGCGCCAGGATCTGATCTTTTTTGATCTCATCGCCGTCGATCACCGGACGCGCGGTTAGCCATCCGCTTTCCCGGCTGGCGAGGGAGATGACTTCGCCGACGATATGCGCATCGCTCTCGTTAATATGCGTCAGGCGCTGGTGCAGCCAGAAAACCAGCCAGATCAAGACGAGCGTCAGGATCAATAGGCCGGACAACAGCATGATCCGGCGGCGGCGATGCCAATGCTGGAATGAACGGACAAATTTGCTGCTCATATATCGCTTCGTTCAATAGCGGACAGGTTGGCGATGACGTGTTCCACGGCTTGATTCACCTGGGCGATGTTTTCTTCGCTGAGGCCGTTTAAGGCTTTGATTCGCACCTGCCTGGCGATGTCCTCAACATTTTTGACCTGTTCGACGCCCTGCGGGGTGAGATGGATTTCCTTAATCCGGCGGTCCGCTCCTTCGCGGCGTTCGATCAGCCCCTGCTTTTGCAGATTGTCCAATAGCCGGACGACGGCGGAAGCTTCAAAGCCGATGGCTTCCGCCAGTTCCTTTTGATTCATGGGCGTCGTTGAGCGGGAGATATGCAGCAGCGGTAGCCAGGTGGCTTGCGTCAGCCCGTAAGGCTGTAATTCTCTATCGATAACGCGACGCCATAGACGAGTGCTATGTCCCATCAGGAGCGCGAATCGGCGACGTGGGGAGGATTTCGCTATAGACATTAGGGGATATGATTATTAATTGACATGTCAACTAATTATCTATGCAACTAATGACATGTCAATTAATTTTATTGAAGCCCGCAGCCGGCGTTCTGGATTTGGCACCGCCCCTTCGCAGGGGCGGGATTAAGCTCCTCCCCCTGACAAGGGGGAGGCTGGGAGGGGGTAGCAACAGGCGCTGTCGGCGCAGTGATTGACCCCACCCCGACTCTCCCCTTCGCAGGGGCGGGAGTCGGTGATGGAGCTTGCGTCGATCAGGAATGGCTGGCGCTGGATTCTGGTTCGGCAATATCCATTTCGGCGTCGCTGTTTTCCTGCTCCGGGGAATCTTGCTCTTGCGCCGCGTTGTCCTCAACGACATTCTCTTGCCACGGCGTTTCCGGCGCGGCCTCAGGTTCATCGGCCGATTCAATCGGCGCCGCCAGCGGGGACTCCTCTTCGCTCAGTCCGTTGATTTTGGTCGGGATACCGCTGCGTAGCTGAAGCGCTTTGTCGAGCTGGCTCTGATTGGTGCTGGCATCGGCGACCACTTTGCCGACGCTGGCGCTAATGGTCAGCGGCGCGGGCGCGTCGGAGTTAAACTCTTCTATCGTTCGCGACAGCGGATGGTGTACTTCCACATAGCGGGAACCGTCCGGTTCCACCGTGGCCTTGATCGGTTCGTTGATGAACTGTACGCGCGTGCCGACCGGGACGTTGTCGAACAGATATTTAATATCGTCCGCCCGTAAACGCACGCAGCCGTGGCTGACGCGCAGACCGATGCCAAAATTGGCGTTGGTGCCGTGGATGGCGTACAGACGGCCGATATAGAGCGCGTAAAGCCCCATCGGGTTGTCCGGGCCGGCCGGGAACACTTTCTGCAAGGTTTCGCCGCGGGCGGCGTATTCCGCATGCATCGCGGCGGTCGGCGTCCAGGTCGGGCCGGCTTTTTTACGCTGCACGGAGGTGATCCAGTTAATCGGCGTATCTTTACCTAACTCGCCAATGCCAATCGGCAACACCACGACGGTTTTGCTGCCTTTGGGATAGTAATATAAACGCATTTCAGCGCTGTTAATCACGATGCCTTCACGCGGCGCGTTCGGCAGAATCAACTGATGGGGAATAACCAGCGTGCTGCCCGGCGTCGGCAGGTAAGCGTCAACGCCTGGGTTGGCTTCCATCATATTGCTCAGTCCCATTTGATACTGGGCGGCAAAATGTTCCAACGGCAGCGTACTGTCCGACGGGATAGTAATTTCCAGATTTTCTCCCACCAGTCGGCTATTGGCCGCCGGCAGAGGATAGACAACGGCAAAGGCGGCCTGGCTGAATGCCGCAGCAGCTACAACCAGAGTTAGGATCGCGCGAATACTCATTTTCATGTCTTTATTAGAAGGATAAATGCCATACCAGAAAGACGATATCTGGTTTGTTCTGGGTTCATGAACCGGATGCGCATTATATGTGCAGAATGGCGCCGGAGGGAAATAACATGTGTAACTAATCACACATTTTTTGCAACCAGCCAAGGATGTTCTTACTTGTTTTGTCGACGCGATCGAAAAAACACGGCGATATTCCATCACCGTGTTCCGGTTTGTGTTAAATAAAACGGCTGAGAAATGCCTGGGTGCGCGGATGCTGCGGATTGACCAGAACATCCTCCGGCTTGCCCTGTTCCACCACCACGCCCTGATCCATGAAAACCACCCGGTCCGCGGCTTCCTTGGCAAAACCGATTTCATGCGTCACCACAATCATGGTTAACCCCTGCAACGCCAGGTCTTTCATGGTGGATAACACTTCGCCCACCAGCTCGGGGTCCAGCGCGGAGGTCGGTTCGTCAAACAGCATCAGTTTGGGGCGAATGGCCAGCGCCCGCGCGATGGCGACGCGCTGCTGTTGTCCGCCGGACAGATGGCGGGGATAGGCGTCCGCTTTATGGCTGAGCCCGACGCGCTCAAGCAGTTCCAGCGCATAGGCCCGCGCTTGCTGACGGTTTTGCTTATGAACGCCAATCGGCGCTTCAATGATGTTTTGCAGCACGGTCATGTGGGGGTAAAGGTTAAATTGCTGAAAAACCATCCCGATCTCGCTGCGCTGATGGGCGATCTCACGGGGCGACAACGGATAGAGTTTCCCTCCCCGCAGTTGATAACCGATCTGTTCGTCGCCCATCATGATATAGCCTTCGTCCATCTCTTCCAGATGGTTGATACAGCGCAGGAAGGTCGATTTTCCTGAACCGGAGGGACCCAGAACCACCACCACTTCACCGGCGTGGACATCTAAATCGATGCCCTTCAGAACGTGGTTATCGCCAAAATGCTTATGGACGTTGCGCGCCTTTATCAGCGGCCGATCGCCGGTCAGTACGGTTTCCTCGGCGGATAGATGAAGTTTAGTCATGGGGTTGGTTGGTCCTTACCGATCGCATCATTCAACACATTCGCTTTTGCCGGCCCGGTGCGGCGGGTTTCCGACGCCGGGCGGCGAATGCCGCGCGAATAGTAACGTTCAATGGCGGATTGGCCGATATTCAGCAGAGAGGTGATAAATAAATACCAGATAACCGCGACCATCAGCATCGGGATCACTTCAAACGTACGGTTATAGATGGCCTGTACCGAGTAAAGCAGATCGCCCATCGCAATCACGCTGACCAGCGATGTCGCTTTAATCATGCTGATTAACTGGTTGCCGGTCGGCGGTATAATGGCGCGCATCGCCTGGGGAATGATGATCCGTCGCAGCGCGCGGCTCCGGCTCATGCCAAAGGCCTGACTGGTTTCCACCTGACCATTATCCACGGACAGCAGTCCGCCGCGGATGATTTCCGCCATATAGGCGGCTTCGTTCAGCGCCAGACCGGCAATCGCCGCCGTCAGCGGCGTGATCAGGTCATTGGTGTTCCAACTTATCCACTCCGGTCCGAACGGGATGCCCAGCGATACCCGAGGGAAAAGGGTGGAGAGGTTGTACCAGAAAATCAGCTGTACCAGCAGCGGCGTACCACGGAAAAACCAGATATAAAGGCCGGAAAGCCCGCTCAGCAGCACGTTCGAAGACAGCCGGGCTATCGCCAGCAGCAGGCCGAGCGCCACGCCGATCGCCATGGAAACCACCGTCAGCCCCAGGGTAACGCTTAAGCCCTCCATAATGGTTTTTTCAGTGAACCACTGATAAACCACGGGCCACTCAAAGTTTTTATTGGTGCTGACTGACCATATAACATAAGCCGCGATAATCAGCGTGAACGCCCATGACAGCCGCTGTCTGACGCGGCTGGGCGGTTGGGCTCTGGCTACATTTCTCAGCGCATCCACAGTCGAAGAATTCCTCTTGTTGTCGATGTTATGACTCATAACGGCAGCGTTACTGTTTTCCCGCCAGGTTAATGCCCGGCGCCGGCAGCATGTTTCCTTCCAGATGCCATTTTTTCATGATGGCGGCGTAGGTGCCGTTATCAAACAGCAGTTGATAGGCTTGCAGAATAACCGGCGCCAGCGGGGAGTCTTTGGCGAAAACCGAACCTTGATACAGATCGGCAAAGCCGTTGTGCTGACCGGTGCCGGACAGTTCCAACTGGCCGTTGGTCTGATCGACAAAGTAGGTGAGCGGCGCCTGTGAAGAGAAGAACGCATCAGCTCGCCCTGATCGAACCGACAGGATGGACGTCGGCTGGTCGGTATAAGACTGGATCGCCACCGCCGGTTTGCCGGCGTCGGTACAGGCTTTCGACTGTTTCACTATCACCTGTTCCGCGGAGCCGCCGGCCATGACGGCGATACGCTTGCCGCAGGTATCGTCCAGCGTGTTGATTTTTTCCGGATTGCCGGAACGAACGGCAAACACCACGAACTCACGCACGAAATCGACGAAATCATTCTTTTCCTGACGCGCCGGGAAATCGCCAATCGGCCCGATGGCGAACTGATAGCGACCGGACTGAATGCCGCTCAGCAGGCTGGATAGGCCGCTGACGGAAGCGTGTTCGATTTTAACGCCCAGCACTTCGCCCAATGCCTTCGCCAGATCGGCGCTGGCGCCTTCCAGCGAGTGCGTGCCGCTGACGATTTCATACGGAGGAAAGGAGCCATTGTTCACGGCCTTGAGCACGCCGGCCTTTTTGATATCGTCCGGCAAACGGGCGCGCAGACCGTCATTCACCTGCTGGGGGGAAATCTCGGGCGTCGTCGCGGCGAATACGCCGGCAGAAAAGAGTAAACCTGTTAGCAGAGCCGTCTGCCCCAACTGTTTCATTTTCATCGCTCAATCTCCTTCGCCCTCTGGAAAGCAGGCTGCGTGTAGTGTTGATAATATTTATATGAAGTGAATAAAAAATCCCGTTACTCGTGCGACAAACGCGGCGTATCGAAACGGCGGTTAGCCAGCGCGGGGAGAACCTCCCGCGCATAGGAAAGGCGTTCGGGTTCTACATTAGCGTAGACCAGCGCCGGGACTTCCGGCGCCTGAACCACCACCACGCCCAACGGATCGACAACCATGCTGTTGCCGATATTTCTCACGCCGCATTCGCCGACCGCCACGACATAGGCGGTGTTTTCCAGCGCGCGGGCGCGAACCAGCAGTTCCCAATGGGACTCTTTCAGCGGCCCTTTGACCCAGGCGGCCGGCAGTACCAGAACCTGAGCGCCATCCAGCACCAAACGGCGGGCCAGTTCGGGGAAACGCACGTCATAACAGGTCATCAGGCCGACTTTCAGTCCGGCGACGTCGACCAGCGGCGGCACTTCATCGCCGGGGGTGACGTTTTCCGACTCCTGCATGGAAAACGCATCGTACAGATGCAATTTCTTATACTGGGCGATGATTTCGCCGTCGCGAATGGCAATCAGCACGTTCCAGACTTTTTCTGCGCCGTTCGGTACGTGAATGCTCATCATGGTGGTCATGCGGCTGCCTTTGCTGGCCGCCAGCAATTGGCTGACGAAAGGGCCGTCCAGCGGCTGAGCCGCGGTCAGCACCAGTTTGGGATCGGTAATATCCCGCGCCAATACGCCTTCCGGCAGCACCAGCAGGTCGGCGTCCGCCTGTTGTGCGTCCGACATCAGCTTCAGCGCGGTGACGACATTGTTTCGCCATTCGCGGTCAACGGCGAACTGTCCAAGTGCGACTTTCATATCAATCCCTCTTAATCTTCAGACAAAACAGAGGACGCCCACGGGAACAAGGCTTCCGGAGTCAGGCATTGCGCCGTTATCCCCTGTAAGTACAGTTCACTGGCGAAATCGGCAATCATGGTTTTATTGATGGCGAAACCATTGTCGTTCCAGTGAACGGGTAAGTCCTGAGCGGTGCGGCGCAGATCGTCCAACAACCAGGGCGTGGTATCGGCATACTTGATGCGCTTGCCCATCCACACCTTATACGACTGGTCGATGACCTCGCTGAGCGCCTGCGGCAGCCAGGGGTGTTCCGCCGCCAGCGCGGGTTTTATCGCCAGCACATGCATGCCCGGCACATAGCCGACCTGGTGGAAATAGTCGATTTCCGCCTGACGGAAATCGGGTTGCAACTGTCGTAAACCGGAGCCGCCGTTAAAAAATCCTTCCGGCATGAACGGGGTGAAGATGGCGTCCAGACCGCCGTTTTTCAGCAGCGTAATCAGCGGCTGCTCGCCCGACGCGGCTTCTATGCGTCCCGGCCGGCCGAATCCGGCCAGACGATCGACAATCGGATGCGCTTCCGTCAGACGGCCTACGTACCAGTAGGCATCGTCATTGCCGATGCCTTCACGGCGCAATAGCGCGCGCGTCCAGGTATTGCCGGAATCCTGCCAGCCCGTCAGGCCGATCTTTTTCCCCGCCAACTGCGACAGCTCGGTCAGCGGACTGTCCTGCGTGGTCAGAATGCAGCGCTGGCGGAAACCGCGCATCAGAAAGTGCGGCAGGGCGACTAAACTTTCATCGCCCTGAGCGCGGCTTTGCGCATAGCGGCTGAATGACACCTCGCCCGCATCGTACTGACTGCTGGTCGCCAGATTGTCCGGCAACGTACCGACCCGATCTATTTTTAGTTCAAACCCTTCTGGTTTGATATCGCCCAAGGCGAGTGGGGTGAAATAATCCCAATCCCTCACTGCCAGTCTAATTGTTATCGTCAACTTGGTGATTCCCTGGTGAAGGCGCGAGCTAACTCGCTCATAACAAATATGTCTGATATTTGCACATAATGTGCTTTTTTTTGATACTAGATCGATGTTCATACGTGTACAATAATATTTTTGTTATTGTACAAAATATTATTTATGACTAAACCAATCGATACCGGCTGGCTGGCTGAACAACTGCATAATCACAGTATCCGTGGCATTGCGATGGATATGTCGGCGCTGATCCGGGCAGGAAAAATTGAAATCGGCCGGCAGTTGCCGCCGGTAAGGGAACTGGCCGAAGCGCTGGGCGTGAGTCCGGCGACGATTTCCGCGGCCTGGAGCCAGCTGCGGCGACAAAAAGTGATTGCGGGGCGCGGCAGAACGGGCATGTGGGTGTCCGGTCAGCAGGTTTCCCCGCGGCCGGAGCGTTTTGAGAAGATCGGTAACTTTGGCGACACGATCATCGCCGATCTGACCTTGTCGGCGCCCGATCCCGCGCTGTTGCCGGATCTCGACGAAGCGCTGTTATATGGCGCCCGGGTTAAGAATTTAAATAGCTATCAGCGTACGCCGATCGTTCCCGAACTTGAGCAGCAGTTGCGCAACAACTGGCCGTATGCGGCGGAAGCGTTTATGACCGCTGACGGCGGGTTTGACGGCGTGAATCTGACCTTGCAGACGCTGATTTTCCCCGGCTCCACGGTGGTGATTGAAAGCCCGACCGCGGCGCGGCTGCTGGATTTGCTGGATCATATCGGCATCAACGCCATTCGGGTCGAATGCGATGAACATGGCCCGGTCATCGAGGCGCTGAAGCAGGCATTGCAGCATAATCCCGCCGCGTTTATCTACCAGCCAAGAACCCATTCGCATACCGGTCATTCGGTAAGCCCGGCGCGTATGGCGGCGATGGCCGCGCTGTTGGCGGATAACCCGATGACGATGATTATTGAAGACGACGGCGTCGGCGAGATCTCGTCCTATCCCGCGCTGAGCATGGGCGCGTACTATCCGGCGCAGACCATTTATATCCGTTCCTATTCCAAAGCCTATGGCCCCGATTTGCGTATGGCCGCAATCTCCGGTTCGGCGGAAGTCATCGGCAAGATCCAGTCCTTTCGTAATTTCGGCGCCGGCTGGAGCAGCCGGATACTGCAAGGCGCGCTGAGCTTTTTACTCGCCGACCGGAAAACGCAGCAGGGGATTGAACATGCCCGCGAGGTGTATCATCAGCGGCGGCAACGGCTGGCGAACGCGCTGGCGCGGCGGGGGATTTACGTTCCGGAAAACGACAGCCTGTGTATCTGGCTGCCGGTGCCGTCGGAGCGCTATGCGCTGATCACCATGGCCGCCCATGGCGTCGCCGTGCAGCCGGGAGAGCGGTTCGGCACCAAAAGCGGCCATTATGTGCGGCTCAGTATTTCGCAGTTGCAGGAATCGTTAATCGAGACGATTGCGGAAGCGGTAAGCCAGATTTATCGCTGATGGGCTGCCCGGCAACGGGTTACCTTTTATTTAAGGCCATCTACATGGATGTGGTATATGGAAAAACGAACACCCCATACTCGACTGCACGTCGTTAAGGCGCTAATCGCTCAGGGCAAGGTCAGGGCGACTAACACGGCGCTCAATGGCGCAGATTTACTGGGATTAGATTTTGACGGAATGTCTATCGCCCCAGGATTAACACCGTTGATCTCTATGTAAAAATCACGGTTATTGACGACTTGCTCATCGTCTCATTTAAGGAGAAATAATATGAAATGTCCTAACTGTGGCGGTGCCGAACTGATACAGGAAGCAAAAGATGTACCCTACTCATTTCGTGGAAAAAAACCATGTTGCCGGCCATAGAGGGATTGCACTGTCCGATCTGTCATGACGTCACGATGAACAAGGACGAGTCTGCGGCGTACCTGGCAAAAATCGTTGCTTTCAAAAATTCGGTTATCAAAGAAACGATTGAACCGGCGTACATTAGTCGTGTGCGTAAAAAGTTGGATTTGACGCAACGTGAAGCCAGCGCCATTTTTGGCGGCGGCGCGAATGCATTTTCCAGATATGAAACAGGCAAGGCACAACCTCATCCTTCCACGGTGAAATTACTGAAAGTTCTTGATCGTCATCCAGAATTGCTAGGTGAGATCCGTAGTTAAACGATAGCGGAGAGCACTGGCGACGCCTGTTGCTACCCCTCCCGGCCTCCCCCTTGTCAGCTGTCTCTTAGTCACATATTTACCGATAACGGTATATGTAGGCTCAGTGTTATTTCGTGCGCGAGAAGGCCGTCATTTCTCTGCGATGTCGCAGTACGCGCCCGACGCAGGGTGGTTCAAGCGCCACCACCCTACGAACCCGGGCTTGCGGCTAAATTATGCCGCTGCGCGGTGCCTTCGTCGGTATCAGGCTTAACGGATCGCTTGCGACACGTTCCCGACGTGGCGCAAGCTTTCGCCGCGTCCATGCGGCTCATCCTAAGCCTGCTATCTCCTCAGCATAATTTTTTACGCCGCGTAACAGCCAACCCCATCAGCGCTCCCGCATTTGTGTATAAGAGACAGCCCTTGTCAGGGGGAGGAGCCAACTCCCTCCCCTGTGAAGGGGAGGGTTGGGGTGGGGTTAGGACTCTGTCGCAAAGGATAGTCGCGTCACTCCTGCGGACTTTTCTCCGCTTTACCCGCCATCATGGTCAGGAAATCATAACGGCGGCGCAGATCGATTTCGGCCTCTTCGTAAAGCTGCGCCGTTTCTTCCGGCAGCATGTTGTTCAGGCGGCGGAAACGTTGCTCGTGCAGCAGGGTTTCGCTCAGGCTGTTTGACGGCGGACGGGAATCCGTCATCAATGCCGGTTTGCCTTCCTCGATGCGGCGCGGATCGAAGCGGTAGAGCGGCCAGAAGCCGGTGGCGGTCAACTGACGCATTTGATCGTGGCTGAACGCCAGGTCATATCCGTGCTCTTCGCAAGGGCTGTAGGCGATGATCAGCGACGGCCCCGGCCAGGCTTCCGCTTCCTGAATGGCTTTCACCGTCTGGTTCAACTGCGCGCCCAGCGATATCTGCGCTACATAAACGTGGCCGTACATCATGACGTTGATGCCCAGATCCTTGCGCGCCTTACGCTTGCCTTTCTCGCCGAACTTGGTGACGGCGCCCAGCGGCGTGGCTTTGGACTGTTGACCGCCGGTGTTGGAATAACACTGGGTATCGAGCACCAGCACGTTGACGTTTTCGCTCAGGCTCATGACGTGATCCAGACCGCCGTAGCCGATGTCGTAAGCCCAGCCGTCGCCGCCAATCAACCAGATGGATTTATCCACCAGATAGTCGGCTTCGGCGCTCAACGCCCTGGCCTGCTCATTGTCGAGGTCGGCCAATATCATACGCAGCTGTTCAATTTGCTGACGGCGCAGTTCCGGCGCTATCGACTCTTCCTGCAACGCCGCCACTAAATCATCCGGCAACTGCGGCGCCAGCTCATGCAGCAAGCGCACGGCGCGCTGGCGGTGTTGGTCGACGCTCAGGCGGAAGCCCAGGCCAAATTCGGCGTTGTCTTCGAACAGCGAATTCGCCCAGGCCGGTCCGCGTCCGTTGGCATCGGTGGTCCACGGCGTGGTGGGCAGATTGCCGCCATAAATAGAAGAGCAACCGGTGGCGTTGGCTACCAGCAGACGATCGCCGTACAACTGCGTCAGCAGTTTGATATACGGCGTTTCGCCGCAGCCGGAGCAGGCGCCGGAGTATTCAAACAACGGCGTAATCAACTGCGAGGTACGGATATCGATACGCTCCAGTTTGGCGCGATCCATTTCCGGCAGCGCCATAAAGAAGTCGAAGTTCTCTTTTTCGACCGCCAGATTATCCAGCCGGGATTCCATATTGATGGCTTTGATTTCCGGGTTCTGGCGATCTTTCGCCGGGCAGACTTCCACGCACAGGTTACAGCCGGTGCAATCTTCCGGCGCCACCTGCAAGACATATTTCTGACCGCGCATATCGCGGGCTTTCACGTCCAGCGATTGCAGCGACGCCGGCGCGTTGTCCATCGCTTCGGCCGGCACCACTTTAGCGCGGATGGCGGCGTGCGGGCAGGCGGCGACGCAGTGGTTGCACTGGGTACACAACTGCGGCTGCCACAGCGGGATCGCTTCGGCGATATTGCGTTTTTCCCATTTGGTGGTGCCGGTCGGCCAGGTGCCGTCGGGCGGCAGGGCGGAAACCGGCAGACTATCGCCTAAGCCGGCCAGCATGGCGGCGGTCACGGTTTTAACAAAGTCCGGCGCGGCGTCGGAAACCACCGGCGGGCGCTGCGGGCTGTCGGCATTGACGGCCTCCAGCGGTACCGCGGACAGCGCTTCCAGCGTGGCGCTCAGGGCGTTCCAGTTGCGCTCGACCAGTTCCTGACCTTTGCTGCCGTAGCTGGCGGCGATCGCCGAGCGCAGTTTTTCCAGCGCGACGTCGCCCGGCAGGATCTGCGACAGATGGAAGAACGCCATCTGCATCACGGTATTGATGCGCGCGCCCAGCTGGCATTCGCGGGCGATTTTGGCGGCGTTGATGCAGTACACCTTCGCCTGACGCTGGTTCAGCGCGGCCTGAACTTCCTGCGGCAGCCGATGCCACAGATCGTCGCTGGAATAGGGGGAGTTGATCAGAAATACGCCGCCGGGCTTCAGACGCTCGACCATGCTGTATTTGTCGATGAACTGCCACTGGTGACAGCCGACAAAGTCCGCCTGATCGATCAGATAGGCGGAATTGATGGGATGAGGGCCGACGCGCATGTGGGAGACGGTCAGGCTGCCGGCCTTTTTCGAGTCGTAGACGAAATAGCCCTGTACGAACAGCGGGGTGGTGTTGCCGACGATTTTAATCGAGTTTTTGGCGGCCGATACCGTGCCGTCGCTGCCCAGGCCATAGAACAACGCTTCCAGCGAGGCATTGCCCGGCAAATGCTCGACGGGCAACGGCAGCGACAGATTGGTCACGTCGTCATAGATGCCGACGGTAAAACGCGGTCTGGGGTTAGCAAGCGCTAACTCATTAAAGATCGCCTGCACGCACTGCGGGGTGAACTCTTTGGACGACAGGCCGTAACGCCCGCCGATCACCCGCGGCATAGACGCGCGTTCACCGGTGGAGAACGCCTCGGCCAGCGCGGTCATCACGTCCAGATAGAGCGGTTCCGCCAGCGCGCCCGGTTCTTTGGTGCGATCCAGCACGGCAATGCTTTTCGCCGTTTGCGGCACGACCGCCAGCAGATGGCTGGCGGAGAACGGGCGATACAGACGGACTTTCACCACGCCGACTTTTTCACCCAGCGTCAGCAGCCGATCGATCGCTTCTTCGCAGGTGCCGACGCCGGAGCCCATCAGGACGATAACGCGGGTGGCTTCAGGATGGCCGTAATACTCAAACGGGCGATACTGACGGCCGGTGACCTCGGCGAAGTCGTTCATCGCCTGTTCGACGTGCCGACAGCCGGCGTTATACCAGGAGTTGGTCGCCTCACGGGCCTGGAAGAACGTATCCGGATTGGACGCCGTGCCGCGGATCACCGGATGCTCAGGTGTAAGCGCTCGCTCACGGTGAGCCTCTATAGCCTGCTGAGGCAGCAGTCGGCGCAGGTCGTCATCGCTCAGCGGTTCAATCTTGTTGATTTCATGCGAGGTGCGGAAACCGTCGAAGAAATGGATAAACGGCAGCCGGCTGTTCAGGCTGGCCATCTGCGCGATCAGCGCGAAATCCTGCGCTTCCTGTACGTTGCTGGCGCAGAGCATGGCGCAGCCGGTCTGGCGTACGGCCATCACATCGGAGTGATCGCAGAAGATGGACAGCGAATGGGTGGCCACCGTGCGCGCCGCCACGTGCAGGACAAACGGCGTCAGCTCGCCGGCCAGCTTATACAACGTGGGGATCATCAGCAGCAGGCCCTGCGACGAGGTAAAGCTGGTCGCCATCGAACCGGTTTGCAACGCGCCGTGTACGGTGGCTATCGCGCCGCCCTCCGACTGCATTTCCACCACGCGCGGCGTATCTCCCCAGATATTTTTGTCGCCGTCGCTCGACCAGGCCGCGGCCTGTTCCGCCATGGTTGAACTTGGCGTGATGGGATAGATGGCGATGACCTCATTGGTCCGCCAGGCGACAGAAGCGACTGCGTTGTTACCGTCGGTGGTGATCATGACTTAGCCTTTTTGCTCACAGAATGAAATTCGATTTTTATTTGGGGAATTATCGCATCTCAAAGAACGAAGAAAGTGACTCAATTTACGCGGAGTTGTTTCAAACTATTTTTAATAATTCCGCTTATTATACACCGATATGACATAAATGCCGTCCCCTGCGCATTTTCAGTACAAACGGGGAAAAAGACGCGTGATTTCAGATAAATAATGGGCAAACGCTGCCGGTTGTCTGGCGTGAGGTATCCGCCTCCTGGCGCATGTCATGCTGGAAGCGGTTAACGAAATTGAGCAGCATCGGCGTACGCGCCGCGGATTCATGGCCGACAATCAGCCCGATATCCCATCTCATGCCGGAGTCCAACAGGGGAATGCTCACCATGTCTTCGCGCAACATCGGGCGGGCCAATCCTTCGACGAAGACGAAAACGCCCTGATTCAGCGTCACCAAATCGTAGGCGACATGCAGATCGTGATTGATGTGGGTATGAATGCTCGGCGTGACGCCCGCCTGGCGCAGGTGCTGCAAAATGGTCTCCTGTAGCCGGAAGGTTTCATCCAGCATAATCAGGGATACGCCGATCAAATCGGTCAGGCGGATGGGCCGCGTTTGCGCCAGCCGCGCCAGACGGTGCTGCCTGTTGCTGACCAGCACGATCCGCTCCTGCTTGATGCTGGTATAGCGCAGATGCGGGTTATCTCCGGGCCTGACGGTGATCGCCATATCCAGCGACCCGTTATCCACGCGCGCTTCGCAATCGATATCGGCGTGCTCGGACAGTTCGCAGTCCGCATCCTTGTAGGCGGCCAGAAACGCCATCACCCGCTGTACCCCCAGACTTTGCAGCGTGCCGGGAGAGAAGCCGAGGCGGTAACGAGGATGTTCGTGCCGTTGCCGGGTGCGTATATCGCTTTCCAGCGCGGCAATGCTGCTGATGGCGGTCATGGCCTTGACGTAGAGGTAGTCGCCCATCGCGGTCGGCGACATGCCGCGGGAATTGCGCTCAAACAGGGTTACGCCCAGTTCGGTTTCCAGATTGAGGATCTGCCGGCTCAGCGCCTGCTGGCTAATGAATAATTTTTGTGCGGAATGAGTCAGGCAACGATCCTCATACACCTGAACAAAATATTTCAGTGTACCGATATCCATATGCCACCTCTCCCATCATCAGTCATCGTGCGGGGGACAGGCGGACAGTGTAACCAGCCCGTTTGCGTCAAAATATGACAGCTATCATAGGAATAAAAAACGCGTATGAAGAAAAGGGATATTGCGCACAGTTTTCAGCGCGCGCAACCGGGCCGGAAACGCCGCGATAACATCATGCGGCGTTGCCGTGGGTTACTTCAGCGGAATGGTGACCCCCAGATGGAAGATCGACATATCCACATCATTTTCGGCGAACAGCGCAAACAGAAAACGCCCTGAGACGGAAAAATCGCCGAAGTTATAGCCGATCATCGGCCCGAGCGAGGCGTATTCGGTGCGTTTTCCCCGCGCGTGAAATCCCGGAATGGCGGAGACTTCCCGCCCCTTTATCTTGTCGTCGCGGAACTGCCGGGTATAGTTGCCGATCGCGCCCAGCGTCCAGTTATCGATCGTTTTGGCTGCGGTGACGTCCAGATAGTAGAGGTGGCCGGTTTGGTATTCGGTCGTTTTGTTGCGGGTATTGAAATTGAAGATGTTATTCACCGTGAACGCCCAGTCGTCGCGCAGATAGGTGACGGCGAGATTAGGCTGGAAAATATAAAAATTATTGGCGATGGAATTTCCCTGTATGACGTTTCTGCCCTCGGCCTCGCTGTACTGATATTCAAACTTGCCGTTCTTCAGACTGACTCCCGCGCCGAATCCCACGAACAGACCGCGGCCCAGATCCCACGACAGCATCACGGGGGTGATCGAGGTGTTCAGCATGCCGTCATAGTGATCTTTGTGCTCCGTCTGACCGTCGTTGGTACGGGAACGAATGACGCGCTGGGGTTGCACTATGCTGGCGCCATAACGGGCGCCCAGCACTTCCCAGCCCGGCACCCACAATAACGACGCGGCGGTGCTGACCACCTTGAGCTTGACGCTGCCGCCCGGCGTCAGGGCTTTATCGCCGTCCTCGTTGCGCAGCGATCCGGTTTCATAGGAGCTGTCCAGCGTAAAGTAGAGCCCGTCCGGCGGCAACAGCCCCGCCGCGTTGCCGGTTGTCGCGCCCGGTTGCAAGGGCGTGACGTTTTCCACCGCGTATACGGCGGGAACGGCCATCAATGTTGCCGATAATAGTGTGGCCCGGAACAATTGATTGATATTGTTCATCATCATTCCTCCAGTGCATGTCATGCATAATGGGAAGGCCCGGCTTCCCATTATGGCGTGCGGGATGTTATTTCAGCGTACGGATATAGTTCGCCGCGTTGACGGCGGACAAACGACCCGATGTGACCGCGAAGGAATAATGAGACCCGGAGGCCCATAGCGTGTAGGTGCGGCCATATTGCCCGCCGACATCCAGACCGGTGGCATATAACCCTTTGATAACCTTATCCTGCTTGTCGGTGACTTCCAGATCCGTGGTGATGCGGACCCCGCCGAAGGAGGCGAAATAGTGGGGTTGCACTTTCAGGGCATAATAGGTCGGACCGGTAAGCTGCAACACGGTGGCCGGGTTTCTGACGAAATCCTCATCGACATTTTTTTCTTTGATCTGGTTAAAGCGCGTGACGGACGCTTTCAGTCGTCTGGGGTCGACATCGAGTTTTTTCGCCAGCTCATCCAGCGAGCTGGCCCTGACCACCTTGGCGCTGCCCGCATTGATGGCGTCGTCGATCTCTTTTTTCAGGTTGGTGAGTTTTTTCATGACCGGAATGATGACGCCCATGCCGGTTCTGGCGCCCTCTTCCTCGACAAATTTTATCGTATCATCGTCGAAAATGGACCAGACGAAGCTGTCGCGCTGGCCTTCAATCGCGTTGCCGGCAATGGCGAAACTTTCCACGATGGTTTCATCGATAAAGCGATCGCCGTATTTGTTGACCCACAGGTTGGGTTCCCAGGCCATCGCCTGCAAATCGCCTACCAGCGGAATGCCCTTATCCGTCACCGCCGGATGCAGCAACAGGCCGAAGTCGGTGGTGTCCGCGCCGACGGCCGTCGCCATATCGATGCCGTCGCCGGTTTTGTTCAGGTGGGCGAACGGCGTGACTTTTTCCGGATCGAAAGGCGTCCAGGCTTTGACTTTCTCTTTGCTGTCCTGGAAGCCGCCGGTGGCCAGTATCACCGCTTTCGCCAGTATGGTGATTTTGTTGCCGTCGGCATCCTCCGCTTCAATCCCTTTAATCGCGCCGTCCTGATAGATCAGCTTCTTGCCCGGCGTTTTATACATGACCGTTACGCCGAGTTCCCTGGCTCGCTCCGCCATGCGTTTGATGAGCGCCGCGCCATGATGCGCGTTGCCGTATTCTTCCACGATATGCCACACGCGCGGCTCATGGGCGGAGATTTGGGTGACGTAAAAATTGACGCCCTGTTTTTCCAGCCAGCGGATCGTCGGGCCGGACTCCTTCAGATACATTCTCACCAGCGCGGGATTCACCCGGTACGACTGATTAAATTCCATGGAGGTGCGGTAGGCTTCCTCGGGGGTCATGGTGACGGCGTTTTTACGGGTTTGGTCGGTTTGGACGGCAAACAGCCCTTCGGCAAAGTTGGAACTGCCGCCGGCTATCGCCTGTTTCTCCAGCGCAATGACTTTCAGTCCGGCTTCCGCCGCCGACACCGCGGCGGATACGCCGGCGCCGCCGAATCCGACAACCACGACGTCGGTTTCCAGTTTGCTCTCTTGTGCGGCAGCCGGCTGCGCGTAGCTGAGGGAGAGGCCGAAGATGAAAAGAAAGCAACCGATAGCGGTATTTTTTCTTAATCTGCTCATAGTGTTATCTTCCTGTTATTGTAGGGGTACCCGATCCTCGTGCTGTTTTCTGGTGATATCGCCTGCCTGTTGTATGATGGGAAAGGGGTCTGGTGCGGCCGGATAAACGCTCTGGACGCGTCCAAATGACCATCCCCCTGGATATCGGTAGGTTTTTTAGGGGGACGACAAGAGGTGGTTTCACTATAACCATCTGAGATATATTGGAAAAACACCCTTTATTTGTGGTTGCTACAACTTCAGGTTGTAGCGAGCCGGAGCCGGACGGGCTTCCGGTTGTGGTTATGGTCGGTTGGCGGGGATTGAGGAAGGGCTCCCGTTGATCTGGGAGCCGAATGATGGCGAATGAAATAAAAGATAAGCTGATTGCGGTGGTGGCGTCGCTCCATGAACAGGGCATGACCCCGGAACAGGCGCTTGAGCATATTCTTCAGGCGTGGGGCGGTACGGCGAAGGACATTGCCCTGACTGGCTTGATCACGCCGCAGTTGATTGCCGATGTGCTCCACTCGGTGTATCAGGATGCGATTTCCGCGCGGCAAATCGCCATGATCTTGCAGCAATTGGGTTATGACCGACCGGCGATTGCCGATACGCTGCGTACGCTGTTCCCCGAGCTTTCCCGCGCCGGCGGGCGGGCGTAATGACGATGCCGCATCCTGCTCTGATGAGGTCTCTATGTATCGCAGAATCAGCGGTGATGATTATCAAAGAATATTTGTGGTCGGCGATATCCACGGCTGTTATCAGGCATTGCTGGATGCGCTGGCGACCCGGCAATTCGATCGTCAAACCGACTTGCTGATTTCGGTCGGCGATCTGATCGATCGCGGGCCGGATAGCCCGGCCTGCCTGGCGCTGCTGGATGAACCCTGGTTTACCGCCGTGTGCGGCAATCATGAGCAGATGGCGCGCGAGGCGCTGAGCGAGGATAACGGCTGGCTGTGGTCGCGCAATGGGGGAAGCTGGTATTCCGCGCTTGATGACGCCGATAAACGCATCGTCGCCGGGCGGATAGCGCAAACGGCGGATCTGCCGCTGGTCATCGACGTGGATATCGGCGGCCGCCATTATGTCATTGCTCATGCGGACTATCCGGCGGACGATTATGCGTTCGGCAAGGCGGTCGATGAGGATGAGTTGGTCTGGGGGCGTAATCGCATCACGCGCGCCATGGCGGGCGAAGGCGACAAGATCGCCGGGGCGCACCTGTTTATCTTCGGCCACACGCCGCTTCACAAACCCCTGATCTTTTTCAACCAGCTTTACATTGATACCGGCGCGGTGTTCGGCGGTCGGCTGACGCTGATTCAACTACGCTGACGAGGCGCTCATCGCCAATGCTTTTGCCGATTCAGCCACCGAACGGTGTTCATAGATGCTGTTAAATATAACCAGTAAATTCAGATCGATGCGGCGTAGATCGAGATGCATATTGTTCATTAAGTCCTGAGTACAATGCAGTTCATACAGTATTGCTAATGAAGTAGCATGGCAGGCATTACTTGTCACCACAACCTATGGAAAATTAATGAAAATTGAGATTCAACCCGCCCGCAAGTCTGATGCCGGCGTTATTTTAGACCTTATTATCGAACTGGCGGAGTATGAAAAAGCCCGCCATGAAGTAGTGGCTTCGCGTCAGGATATTGAAGATTCGTTATTTGGCGAGGATGCCAATGCGGAAGCGCTGATTTGCCGTATCGACGGTCAGCCGGTCGGTTACGCGGTTTTCTTTATGAGCTACTCCACCTGGCTGGGGAAAAACGGTATTTATCTGGAAGATTTGTACATCGGGCAAAAATTCCGTCACTGCGGCGCCGGTAAAGCGTTGCTCAGACACCTTGCCGACATTGCCCGGCAAAGAAAATGCGGCCGTCTGGAATGGAGCGTGCTCGACTGGAATCAGCCGGCCATCGATTTCTATAAAAGCATCGGCGCGTTACCGCAGGATGAGTGGGTTCGCTATCGGTTGGATGAAAACGGCATCGAACAGCTTGCATCGGCCAAATAATCACGTTCGGCGGGAACGTGATTATTCGCGACGCCGGCATTATTTGGTCGAGATCGCCAGCGTCGTGCCGGCCAGGATAAAAATGCCGCCGGTTGAACGGTTAAACAGTTTTATGCGGCGGGGACTGGAAAACAGCGAGGACAGCCGGCGGCCGGTGCAGGCATAGATAAACATAATGCTGCAATCCAGTATCAGCCAGGTGACGGCCAGTATCACGAACTGCAAAACAGGCGGCGCGCCGGTATCGATAAAGTGAGGGAACAGCGCGGCGAAGAACAGCAGATCTTTCGGATTGCTGATCCCCACCAGATAGCCTTTGCGGAAAAGCGCAAACCAGCCTGAGGATGACGCATCCTGAACGCCGGGTTCCGTCTGATGCATGCCCGATGCCCGCCATGACGTGATGCCAAGCCAGATCAAATAGGCCGCGCCAATAATTTTTAACGCGATAAACGCGGTGGTCGAGGCCGCCAGGATGGCGCCCAATCCCAGAGCCGAGCAGGCCATCAGCGTTAGCGCCGCAATAGCCCCGCCCAGCACGGTCGCCGTGGCGCGGGTATGCCCGTAGCGGAGTCCGTGGGACATGCAAAGCAAAGCCGATGGGCCCGGTATCGCGATTAATGCGCTGATAATACCGGTATAAGCGAGCCAAAGACTAAAACTCATGGTTGCTCCTGAGGTTGTTTAACCAATAAACGAATGGCGCCGGTCGCACGCGTGAATCGCCGTATCTTCGCATAGATAACGAGGTTATCCAACGCGATGACGCGCCGCGGCGTTCGGCCGTATTTTTCTCTTATTCAGAGAAGATCGCCGGCCGGGTAATCACCTGTGCGGGCTGACGTTGCAGGATAATCTCGCCGTGGCGGATCGACCAGAGCACATCTTCCTGACGGCGGATCGCCTCGTAATCGTTTTCGCCCGCCAGAACGATCAGATTGGCGGGCTTGCCGACCTCAATGCCGTAGCGCGCATCGATACCCAGCGCTTTGGCGCTGTTGTCGGTGATCAGGCTCAGCGCTGTGGAAATATCCTGATAGCCCATCATCTGACAGATATGCAGCCCCGCATCCAGCACCCGCAGCAGTTTGCCGTTGCCGAGCGAGTACCAGGGATCGAATATCGAATCCTGCGCCAGACAGACATTCATGCCGGCCGCCAGCAGTTCTTTCACCCGCGTCACCCCGCGGCGCTTGGGGAAGGTGTCGAAACGTCCTTGCAGGTGGATGCTTTCCGTCGGGCAGGAGACGAAGCTGATGCCGGATTTTTTCAGCAGACGGAACAGCTTGGAGCAGTAGGCGTTATCATAGGAGTGCATGGCGGTGGTGTGGCTGGCGGTGACGCGGTGGCCCATATCGTTGAACAAGGCCTCGGCCGCCAGCACCTCAAGGAAACGCGAGTTGGGGTCGTCTATCTCATCGCAGTGGACATCCACCAGCCGGTCATATTTTTTCGCCAGCGCGATGACCTGTTTCATGGATGCCTCGCCCAACTCCCGCGTGTACTCAAAATGCGGGATGCCGCCCACCGCGTCGACGCCGATTTCCAGCGCCTCTTCCATCAGCCGCAGGCCGTTGGGATACGAGAGCAGCCCTTCCTGAGGGAAGGCCACCACCTGTAGTTCCAGCCGATCTTTCAACTCATCGCGCAGTTCGCACAACACCCTGGTCGCGGTCAGCGTCGGATCGGTGGTATCGACATGGGTGCGGATCGCCTGAACGCCGTTTTCCATCAGCAGTTGGATGGTTTTCCGGGCGCGGGTGCGGATATCGTCCGGGGTCAGCAGCGGTTTGCGTTCGGCCCAGCGCTCGATGCCTTCGAACAGGGTGCCGCTCTGGTTCCAGTTGGGCTCTCCGGCGGTGAGCGCTGCATCCAGATGGATATGAGGCTCGACGAACGGCGCGCAGGCAAGATTGCCCTGAACGTCGATCTCCTCCGCCGTCGCGTTTTGTCTGGCGGTCTGCGGCGTGATAGCGGCGAATAAGCCGTCCCGAATCTCCAGCGTAAAGAGTTCCGAACGATGGCGCAGGCGGGCGTTGACGATTCTCATGAGCATTCTCCTTTTCGTGACGGACAAATTGCGGGTCGGCAGGCCGTCGGGATCGAGAAGATCGAGCCGGCGGATGGCAACGGGATGCGCCGATCGGCAGGGCGACGTCCGATTTCCGATAATACACCGCTTCGAACCACCGCTGGCGGTTTTTGACTCGACTCGGCGCGCCACGCTAATCGGAACACCGACCTGTGGCGCGTTTATGGCAAAGGATTGATGGGGGATTTATGCGCGGGTATTCAGTCGCCGACCTGATTTCAGATCAAAAAGATGAAGAAAATCCTGATTAGCCTGAATCCTTAACGTTTCGCCAGGCGTCGGCAGGAAGCGTTGCCGAAATACGCAGGTTATCTCCTGTTCGCCGCAACGCGCCATAATCAATGTTTCCGAGCCGGTCGGTTCAACCGCCGCCACCTCAACCGCCATGCCGTCCTCGGCAAGTTGAAAATGTTCCGGTCTGATACCCAGCACAACGGATTGGCCATCTTGCAACGAGGCGGAATCAGGCAGCGCGATCTCGAAACCCCCTTCAGCGGTAAATATGGGCGTGTTCCTTATCTGGATCGAACCGGCGATAAAGTTCATCGACGGCGAACCGATAAAGCCCGCGACGAAGAGGTTATCAGGGCGATCGTAAAGCTCCAGCGGCGTACCGATCTGCTCCACCACGCCATCATGCATGACCACAATGCGATCGGCCATGGTCATCGCTTCGACCTGATCGTGCGTGACATAGATCGTTGTGGTTTTTAGTTTCCGATGTAATGATTTTATTTCGGCGCGCATCGTCACGCGTAGTTTTGCGTCGAGATTGGACAGCGGTTCATCGAACAGAAAGACCTGCGGGTTGCGGACGGTCGCGCGTCCCATCGCCACACGCTGGCGCTGACCGCCGGATAACTGGCGGGGATACCGGTCGAGTAATTCGCTCAGGCCGATAATGCCGGCGGTTTTTTCGATGCGGGCATTGATCTCGTCGAGCGGCATCTTTTTCAGCTTTAGCGCGAACGCCATGTTTTCGCGTACCGTCATATGAGGGTAGAGGGCGTAATTTTGAAACACCATGGCGATATCCCGATCTTTGGGCGCGGTGTTATTGATGACTCGTTCGCCGATGCGGATATCGCCTGCCGTCACAGTCTCAAGGCCGGCGACCATTCTGAGTAATGTCGATTTCCCACAGCCGGACGGCCCCACCAGCACGATAAACTCGCCATCCTGAATGTGTATGGAAACATCGTGAATCACCTGCAACGGACCGTATGATTTCTGAATATTCTCAATGCTGACTGACGCCATTTCCACCACTCTTTTTTCCCAATGACAGACCGACGCACAGAAGTTGCACGCCCATCTCTTCGATCAACTTGCGGGTTTCCGGCGGCAATCTGTCGTCGGAAATGATGATATGCACCTTGTCCAATTCGCAGATGCGATGCAGCGCCGGCGAGCTGAACTTGCTCGCATCGGCCAGTACGACGATGCGAGTGCTGGCGGCGATCATGGCGATGTTCTGATGCGCCTCGTCTTCATTGAACGTGCTGAGGCCGACAACCGGATCGATGCTATCACTGCCTAAGTAGGCCGTGTCGAAGTGCATCGAGCTTAAGGAGGTCTCGACCATTCGGCCGACCAGCGACATCGATTCGGCGCGGAATGTGCCGCCAGGCAATATAATTGAATGCTGACGCGACGGGCGGAGTTCCTGCACGACATTGAGTCCCGTCGTCAGAATGGTCAGCGGTTCGCTGTCGCGCAACTCTGTCGCCATCATCTGCGTGGTCGATCCTGAATCAAGAATGATACGTTTATCATCCCTGGCCAGTTGGGCCGCCTGACGCGCAATTGCGCGTTTCGCCACGCGATTGACGACATTTTTATCTTCGATAACCGGATCGACGAAGCGTGGAAATTCCGGGGCATCGCGCTCCGCCAACGACATCGCCAGCGCGATACGAAAGTCCGGTACGCCTTTATACCCATAGTGCCGACAAAAACGGATTAATGTCGGTTCGCTGACTTCGGCGATGAAAGCGAGTTCGCGCACGGTCTTGTACATAAAACCTTCCCGTTCCCGCTCGATATAGGCAGCGATGCGGCGAAAGGATTTACTGAGTTGCGGTGTATCAGACACGATCGTCTCGAAAAGCGACAATTTTCCCACTTTATCCGTCCAGGTAAGGTGTTTTTTTAGCGGAATAGCCTCATCAGGATGATAACGATGTCCCATCTAAATGCCAGACAAAATGTAGTTTTACTAAAAAAATAACAGAATATAGTTATGCTTAAATAATATTGCGCCAAAAAAGTAATTACGCTAAATCTCAACGGGTGATAACCGAGCAACCGGGCGGCGGTTTTTTTGCAGAGGACGGTCGGCTCAACCCAGGTAGTTTAAAACGTGAATGATATTTATAACCATGAGAACGGCGCGATGACAAAACCATTAAAAATCCGGCGGCGCATAGCGCTGGCAATCACTTCGCTACTGGCCGCAACCAGCATGTCTGGTTTGGCCTATGCGCAAGACACCATTACCTACTGGTCGATGTGGAATCGCGGCGAGCCGCAACAAAAGGTGATCCAACAAGCCATAGACCAGTTCACGAAAGACACGGGCATTGTTGTCAAGACGCAATGGGTTGGCCGGGATAACCTCAAAAAACTGGCGCCGACGCTCAATTCCGCGGTAACGCCCGCCGATCTGGTTGACGGCGCGCAGCGCAACGTGCGCTCCATTCTGGTATCAACCAATAACCAGACGGATCTTTCCCCCGTCTACGCGGCAGCAATCCCAGGAGAACCAGGGAACACCGTCGGCGGCGTGATACCCGAAAAATTCTTGCAGTCCGTGACGACCGGCGGCCAGAAATGGCTGGTTCCCTACGAGGTGATTACTTCGCAATGGTGGTACGACGCCGCGTTTCTGCCTGAGGTCGAAAAGTCTCCGCCTCAAACCTGGGCCGACTTAATCACCCTGTTGGATAGCGCAAAAGCCAAAGGGGTCGCGCCGATCGCGCTTGACGGCGATATCGCGCACTTCAATCTGTATTACTTTGCGGAAATCGCCGTGCGCTATCTTGGCCCCGGCAAGCTGCGCGCGGCCGTAGCCGACAAGACCGGCGAGGCTTTAAAGGATCCGCTGATTCTGAAGACGGCCGAACATATTGAGGAACTGGTAAAAGGCGGATATTTCGCTCCTGGCTACAACGCCAGCAAATGGCCCGCCATGCAGCAGCGTTGGGCCACCAACAAGGCGGCCGTCATTTTTAACGGCCCGTGGATCGTGAGCGAAACGGCCAGCTACACCGCTCCCGGTTTCAAACCCCGCTCTTTTCCCATGCCGTCGGTCGCTGAAGGCGCGCATCAGACGCAGGAAGTCTCCTTTATTGGCTTCGCCATCCCGAAAAAAGCCGCCAATGCAGAAGCCGCGCAAAAGTTCATCAGCTACTTCCTTGCCAAGGACAAGCTGTCGGGTATCGCCACTGAGACCAGAAATCTGACGCCCCGCGCCGATATCGCCGTGCCGGATGAACTGGCGCAGGCCAAGCTGGCAATCGAATCCTCGCCCGAGATTCATAGCCAGTTCGACGGACTGATCGACGTGGACGCCGACTATACGAATAAGGTGCTTATTCCGCTCATCAACGATCTTATCTTCGGCGTGAAGAGCGCGCAGGCGTTCCAGTCAGCGCTGGTGGAAAATACGATTACCTATCGGCGTCTGAATTGAACGATACCCGGATATCGGCAACCTGAAGGGCGTGTTGGTCAGGCATATCCACATGCCTGACTTATACTTTTGCCATCAGTGAGCGGCCGATTGATCGCATTGCGCATAAAAGTCATCCATATAACAAACGCGTCGGCCTGTGTTGGGGGCGGCGCTTGAGAGAGCCACGAATGCCTTTAAAGTCCGCTATCAAGGACAACCGGTCGGCGCTGCCTGATGCAAAGGCCGAACCCACCATCGAACCGATGCATCAGGCTCGCCGAAAGCTGTTTTTCTGGTTTGTCGCGCCTGCGCTGGTTCTCTATGTGGTGTTATTCATATTGCCTACGATCGCGACGGTGTGGATCAGCTTTCATAAATGGCCCGGCGCAGGGCCGATGGAGTACGTCGGCTGGCGCAACTATGAAGCGCTTTACTACGATCCGATTTTTATCAGCGCTTTTATAAACACCCTGAAGATTATTTTTATTGTCGGCGGCGCGACGTTTTTTATCAGTTTCGCGATGACGATGGCATTGCGGGAGATGATGGGACGCAAGTTTGTCAGATCGGTCATATTCTTCCCCAATATTCTTTCAGCGGTCGTTATTTCGATTCTCTGGGGATTTCTTTTTCAGAGCGGCGGTCTCGTTAACGAGATACTGGCGGGCATGGGGATCTCGAATCCGCCGGCCTGGCTCAACGAGTCTAATTTGTTCAATCTGATTATGGTGGGGCTTATCTGGGTTTCGACCGGCTTCTATACGACCATCCTGATGGCCGGGGTCGATCGTATCCCCGCCGATCTTTACGAAGAGGCCGAACTTGCGGGCGCGAACGCTTTACAGCGTTTTTGGCACATCACGCTGCCGTTGATGTGGGAAATCGTCAGCATGGCCGCCGTACTGTGGACCATCAGTTCCGTCAAAATCTTCGAGTTCATTTATGCGTTCGCCGGCGGCGCGGGGTATCTGCCCTCCACCAAAGTCTGGAACACCGCTCTTTATTCGTATGCGGAAGCCTTTGCCGCCACGGGGACGCCGCGTTATGGCCCGGCGGCCGCCAGCGCTTTTATCATGCTCATCCTTGTCGCTGTGTTGGTCTGGCTTATTCGTCGGATAATGCGCCGCGATCCCCTGCAATTTTAAGGAGATGGCGATGACATCATCTCATCTACGCGAAAGTACGCGCCTGGCGGCCACGCCGACGCGGCGTGGTTTCCGCTTGCGCAATCTGTCCGTCACCCAAACCATCCCGACGCTGCTGATCTGGGCTTTCGTCGCTTTCAATATCCTGGTCCTTATCTGGCTTCTGCTCTCCTCTTTTAAGACCACGCGTGAGATTCTGGCATTTCCCTGGTCGCTGCCGGGAACCTTTCAATGGCGCAATTTCGAGGAGGCCTGGATTGCCGGTAACTTCGGCGTTGCGGCGTTAAACACATTGGTTCTGTCTGTTGCGACGGCTTGCGCCACGATTGCGATCGCCGCGCCGGCCGCTTACGCGCTCAGCCGGTTCAGGGTATTGGGCGCTGATTCAATCACCCTGTTTTTTGCCATTGGCATAGGGATCCCCGCGCAGGTTATCGTATTGCCTCTCTATGTTCTGATGGGGGCTTTTAGTCTGGTTGACAGCCTGATTGGACTTTGGATCCTCTATGTCGCGACATCGCTTCCTTTTGCCGTGTTTTTCCTGACCAGTTTTTTCGCCACCATGCCGAAGGAGCTGGAAGAAGCGGCCGCGCTGGACGGGGCGTCGCCATTCAGGACTTTCTGGTCGATCATGCTGCCGATGGCGCGGTCCGGCATTATCACGATTTTCATTCTCAACCTCATCGCGCATTGGAACGAAACGATTTTCGCTCTGGTTCTGCTCCAGTCTCAGGAACTGGAAACGCTGCCGCTGGCGCTGCTGAAATTTCTCCAGCAGATGCAGTACAACGCGGCGAATTGGGGCGGCTTGTTTGCCGGCATGTGCATCGTCATCCTGCCGATACTTGCCATCTATTTTTGGCTCGGCAGCCGGATTATTGAAGGCTTCACGCTGGGCGGAAGTAAGTAAAAGAAGGGGAGGTAACAGAGATGGCCGCTGCTCAACCCAACATACTGATGATTGTTTCCGACGATCAGGGCTACTGGGCCATGCATCATGCCGGCACGCAAGACATCTACACGCCGAACCTTGATCGGTTAGCGCGCTCGGGCAAGCGTTTTGATTCCCTTTATTGCGTGTCGCCGGTCTGTTCGCCGGCTCGGGCCTCGCTGATGACGGGCCGGATCCCATCGGCCCACGGCATACATGACTGGATTCGCGCTGGCAATGCCAGCATTGAGACGGAGTTCCATCATCGACTGATTCAGTATCTCGATCGGCACCAGACGATGGTTGAGATCCTGGCGCAAGCCGGCTATACATGCGGACTGAGCGGCAAGTGGCATCTTGGCGATACGCATATCCCTCATCGGGGATTCTCATACTGGCAGGCCTACGCGACCGGCGGAGGCGCTTATCAGTCGCCGACGATGATTCAGAACGGTGAGGTGCAACGCGTCGACGGTTATCTGACGGACATCATCACCAGCAATGCGCTGACCTTCCTTGCGCAACAGTCCGGGCAAGCGCCGTGGTATCTGAGCGTACACTACACGGCGCCGCATGCGCCGTGGGAGGAAAATCAGCATAAACCTGAAGATTTTGACCGCTACTATCCTGACTGCGCGTTCTCTGATCTTCCCGCTCCCCCGATGCATGCCGATTTTTATAATCCGGATAATTTTCCCAAGGACGAAGACGCCCGCAAACGAATGCTTTCCGGCTACTTCGCGGCGGTTACGGCGATGGATCGTGGGATCGGTGAAATTCTTGATGCGCTTGAAAGCCGCGGGCAGCTTGATAACACGCTGGTCATTTTTACCTCCGACAACGGCATGAATATGGGTCACCATGGCATTTACGGCAAGGGGAACGGCACCTACCCTCAGAATCTTTTCGAGACCTCCGTGAAAGTGCCGGGCATCTTCATGCACCGCTCACGCATTGCTCCTGGCCTGCTGAAAGGGCTGTATTCTCACTACGATTTCATGCCGACGATTCTGGCTTACGCTCAACTTGAACACCTGATACCGGAGGGATTGCCAGGCCGGGATATCAGCCAGGTATTGAAAGCGGATGCGCCTGAAGAGGCGGGCTATGTCGTTGTGTTCGATGAATATGGCCCGAACCGGATGATTCGCGCAGGGCGCTGGAAATATATCCATCGCTATGCCGGCGGCTGTGAGCTTTACGATCTGGAAAATGATCCGGCGGAAGCGCGCAATCTCGTCGCCGAGCCCGACAAGAGTACGATCATCGCCGACCTGTTTGACCGCCTTCAGGCGTGGTTCGCCCGATTCGGCACAACGGCTATGGATGGAGCCATACAGCCCGTGATGGGCGGCGGTCAGATCGATCGGGTTGGGGGAGAGGGCGTTGACGGGGCAATCTTTGTTGATCATAGAGACAAGCTGCATAGGTGATCATTCCTGATCGCGCGCAATGGCAAGAGTTTGGTAAAGGTCGTGGCTTACACGGAAGAGAAGCCAAGACGTAAGCTGGATTTTCTGAAGGCAAAGGAACGGTTCCGGATCATTTTGATGAGCTGAACCGCGCGGAAATACAGGATATGTTTGAAGGGAAATATGAATATCGGATAATAAAATAATCGATTTATCCGCCGATTTTATAAAAGTTATACCTAATCGGTAGTCTTATATTGATTGAGCGTGGCGGTAAAAAACGGCTGGCGCCGGTTTTGTCGCCGTTGGCGGCGTATCAGGTTATATCGCATTTAGGCTGCCTTTACTTGTAGGTAAACTTATAATCGACAATATAAGACCCGAGCTCGTTGACTCGCGCCGTTACCCATACCTCACTCATGCCTTGTCGTCTTTTTTTGGACAACTCTTTTTTACTGGTGCATAGCTGTTTCCAGCGGTCGGTATAAGCATCTTTAATCCATATGCCCGCTTCGCAACGACCATGTTTCCCTCTGTATGGGCCTGGAAAAACAACCTCATACTCGGAGGTATAATTAATCACTTTATCCGGGAAAAGATAAACGTAAACGTCAAAGCTATTCAGTATGGCAACAAATCCTAAGGCGAATCCACCCAGAAACATTTCAAGAATATACTTTGGCGTTTTATTTACTGGTCGGAAGTAGGTTGCTCTTCCAGCAAAGATAAGGCCAAAAATAGCGCCAGTGGTAATGTATATGGTGAATTCCGGGAATGTCTCGATCAGTATCGTGTTATGCGACAGATGCGAAGCCCATAGCATATACCAAAGAATTGGCGACATGATGGCCAGTACAGTGACAAGAATAAAAAAATCTTTTGAAAATAAATACGTTATAGTTTTTCTATAGAAACGGCTCATCTATCCATGACCTTGCATTAACAGCTTGTTTTATCACTATTTTACACTCATTCATTACTTAAAAAACAACTCCTGTTTTTTATTTTACTGATTGGGTAGCTCTTATAAAAATAGTTTTTTATTTAACACTATGATATTTATGGATTTATTTTGGTTAGTCCTTTGTTGGGATACCTAACTATGAGGTTTTACCCAATGGCTATTGCGAGACGCTGGTCATGTATAAAACGCTTGATGAAGTGATGTGCGACGCTCGTCGCAACAACAAAATATATCCGCAATGTGGGAAAGTACGATTAGGCTGTTATTAGCCGATATTTTTGAGAAAAGTATTCTCTGATCTACAAAATAAAAAGATTTTATAAAAATGGTTCACCTTATTCTTCTGACCGCTTTGTTGGTGTCTATCTGAAATATCGTATTCTGGCAGCCAGTAGATATTAAGTTGATAGCGTTAATGATGATGTGTCAGTTAGTTTTTATTCAGCTCGATCGATAGTTGGGATAATTCGCTTTGAATGTTTTTACGCCTTTTTTTAATTAGGGACTTCCGAGGGAGTATCTTCTCTATAATTGTTGGTTTTTTATGCAAATAGCGGAGCACCAACTCTTTTACTTCTTCAGGTTCCCAACCATCCATAACCGGAGTAGGGTTGAATAGCAGATTTCCCAGTAAGGCGGGCGCCACTTCGTCATCAATTATCTGAAAAATGGTTTCCTTGGATAAGCCAGATTCTTTCAGCACCTTGACCATCCATTGATAGTCGTAGTCCTGTAACTCACGCGCTGTGAAAAGATCGGACAAGGCATGCCATACCAGAACTCGTTTTGACAGTTCGTGATCGCTTAGTTTCATGCTCGGATTTTCCCTTTAAGACACCGTATAAATTGTTCCATATAACATTTCTTTGCCTGCTGTAGCCAGTACTCCACCTATCAACGCACGCATACCGGAGCGGTGGCGGTGCAAATGCCAACAGCTACAACACCCGCTCCAGCAGCTCATCTCCCAGCAATCCCAGCCGTGGCAATTGCTTGTTTCTATTGCTTTATCTTCCTTCACCGGACTGGGGCGTTGCGTTGTTATCTACTATGGGTTCAAGTTTGAATCTAAAAATTTTATTTAGCTGGAGTAAGCTAGGCGTCAGCATTCCATTGTTTGAAATAACCCTTTAATTTATCGACGGTATGGCGCCATTTTTGCGTGGTAGGTTTACACACGGTATTTTGATTGCCAAAGAAACCGACCTCATTGACTGCATCGCTCTCGCTGCGTGTCTCCAGCCATTTCACTGGTACAAAATATTCCGATTTCTCCGGGTTATCCGCATTCTGGCGATAAAGCTCGCCGTGCTGAAGTACGTCCATTGCCAGCTTCTCACCTTCGGGCGTGTCGATTTTAAAGCTGCTGGCGGGTTGCACGGTTGAAAGGACTTTACCGATACCCACATAGCCTGTGCCGGGGATTTTTACCCAGACGCGATCGTCCGGCTGTAGCTGTTTTAACGTCTGGCTGTACCAGCTACCGCCACCCGCGCTGATAAATTCATAACGCCGGGCATCTTGCCAGCTACGGCTCAGCGGGTCGCCAAAGGAGACGTAAAACTCGCCGTTCCACGGTTCGCGCTCTTCAGCGCTGATGCCCGTCGTAGCTTGTGTAGCGTTAGTCTGGGTTTCGCTTGGGTCGATGAGCCAGGCGCGGCTCAACAACTGCTCGTCGGCATTCTGGAACACCTGGAAGAACAGAACATTGATAGGGATTTCACGTTCGCTAAGGTAGGTGACAATGATCCTACCCACGAATGGTGGACACGCTGTTAAGCGAGTAAAATCGTTAACAAGGTGAACCATGACGCAAGCAAAATCTGTGAAGAAGACATCCCGTAATCAATATACCCCGGAGTTTCGCCAGCA
>NZ_JBEIAB010000050.1:0-801 GCF_040240345.1 Brenneria sp. g21c3
CCGCGATAGGTGTGATAGAGCGTATTGCCTTCGATATGCAGCCGCACCGCCAGCGCCTCCAGAAATTGATTGACCGGCGACAGCGCTTTGCCCAGCATGCCGTCCGCCTTGTCACGCACCGACGTCAGCCCCTGCAACGTGGCGTCGATGGGTTTTCTGATCGACGCCGGCCCCCAACTGCGCGCTTTTCCCAGCAGTTCACGCGTCGCCTCCAGCAGATCATCCAGCACGCTTAACAACGACGGGACGCTGAGGGATGACATCACCTCCCGCAGCTTTTCGCTCAGATAGAGATAGGGATTGTCGATCCCCACGGCAGAGAAGAACTTTTGCACGGAGGGCATAGCAAGGAACTTCTTCAGTCCTTTGATGGCGGTATCTACGCCATCGCTCACCAGTTTGAATGACATTATCTTCCCGGCCGCGCCCAGCACAGGCTTGCGTATCCCCAAAAACATCACCTTGAACGCCCCTTTGACAAAGGAGCCCAAAACCGGAATACAGCCTATCAGGGTTAATGCCAATGCCACCCAGGCAGCCGTATTGCCCGAGTCCTCATTGATTTTTCTGCCATTGGCGATCAGATCCCGGATATCGCAGATCTGATCGACAAAGGGGATCATGGAAATCACCGTGCCGGTCACCACCTGTCCGGTGGTCTGATTATCGTTGAAGTCGCCCTGAACCGTTTCCCAGATCCATAGGCCGCAGGCTTCAATTTTTTTCTTTCCCTGTGAAAACCAGCTATCGGGCGCGGCGGTAAAAAACGCCAGTGCGTGAGTGAGTTGCTGTCCCATCAGT
>NZ_JBEIAB010000051.1:0-724 GCF_040240345.1 Brenneria sp. g21c3
TTCATATCACCTTGCCGACGCTTTTCGCAGATTAGCACGCCCTTCATCGCCTCTGACTGCCTAGGCATCCACCGTGTACGCTTAGTCGCTTAACCTCACAACCCGAAGGTGTCTTTCGACATCATCGTGCTGCGATTTTTGAGAGACTCTGACACAACAAAATCACTACCCTTGCGGATAATGTTCAGCTGCGTCGTTTCAAATTTCAGCTTGTTCCAGATTGTTAAAGAGCAAAATACTTCGCAGCATACTGTCGCCAATACGCTCTGAAGTCTTTTTAATGGTGGAGCTATGCGGGATCGAACCGCAGACCTCCTGCGTGCAAAGCAGGCGCTCTCCCAGCTGAGCTATAGCCCCATGACTTACAGATACCTTGAGATACCACTCGTGAGAGAGTTAATTCTTTTCCAGGCAAGGCGTGCAATGGCGAAGCATACTCCAGTATGCGAGGCATTTCACAACGCAGCATGGGAAAGAATTTGGTAGGCCTGAGTGGACTTGAACCACCGACCTCACCCTTATCAGGGGTGCGCTCTAACCACCTGAGCTACAAGCCTATTAAGGTATTTCTGCTCGTTATTTTCATCAGACAATCTGTGTGGACACTGCACTGCCCTAAAGGCTCTTTGGTAAGGAGGTGATCCAACCGCAGGTTCCCCTACGGTTACCTTGTTACGACTTCACCCCAGTCATGAATCACAAAGTGGTAAGCGCCCCCCCGAAG
>NZ_JBEIAB010000052.1:0-573 GCF_040240345.1 Brenneria sp. g21c3
CCGACGCCGCTCAGGTCCTGATAACACTTCAACCATCTTATTATTCTGACTGGTGTTAAACATAGTTCCAAGACTACCTCTTATTTTAAGAGAGGCGAAGTGTCTGGTGATCTATGGGGCTAATCTAGACTCCACATCTTGTTCCTTTATCGCATCAAGCTCTCGTCATTTTGGAAAAGATAAAAAGCATGAGTGGAAACCGTGAGCTGATCTTTGTTGGTGATCACGATCCGCGTAAGCCAATGAGTGAGAATACGGTTAACAAGGATTTGCGAGTGATGGGCTATGACACGAAAACGGAAGTGTGTGGGCATGGTTTCAGGACCATGGCGTGTAGTTCACTGATAGAATCGGGATTGTGGTCGAGGGATGTTGTAGAGAGGCAGATGAGTCATCAGGAACGTAACTCTGTGCGGGCGGCTTACATTCATAAGGCGAAGCATCTGTGTAGTGGTCAACAAAAACTGGCCACCGCGTTAGAGTTTTTCCAGTATCGGTTTTCCGATTCGTTTGGTGGTAACCCACCATTATATTCGTGCGGTCTTAGTGCACTGTAATATCCAACGATATAGT
>NZ_JBEIAB010000053.1:0-566 GCF_040240345.1 Brenneria sp. g21c3
GGTTAACCGAATAGGGGAGCCGCAGGGAAACCGAGTCTTAACTGGGCGTTAAGTTGCAGGGTATAGACCCGAAACCCGGTGATCTAGCCATGGGCAGGTTGAAGGTTGGGTAACACTAACTGGAGGACCGAACCGACTAATGTTGAAAAATTAGCGGATGACTTGTGGCTGGGGGTGAAAGGCCAATCAAACCGGGAGATAGCTGGTTCTCCCCGAAAGCTATTTAGGTAGCGCCTCGTGAACTCATCTCCGGGGGTAGAGCACTGTTTCGACTAGGGGGTCATCCCGACTTACCAACTCGATGCAAACTGCGAATACCGGAGAATGTTATCACGGGAGACACACGGCGGGTGCTAACGTCCGTCGTGAAGAGGGAAACAACCCAGACCGCCAGCTAAGGTCCCAAAGTCATGGTTAAGTGGGAAACGATGTGGGAAGGCCCAGACAGCCAGGATGTTGGCTTAGAAGCAGCCATCATTTAAAGAAAGCGTAATAGCTCACTGGTCGAGTCGGCCTGCGCGGAAGATGTAACGGGGCTAAACCATGCACCGAAGCTGCGGCAGCGA
>NZ_JBEIAB010000054.1:0-563 GCF_040240345.1 Brenneria sp. g21c3
ATAGGCTGGGTGTGTAAGTGCAGCGATGCATTGAGCTAACCAGTACTAATGACCCGAGAGGCTTAACCTTACAACACCGAAGGTGTTTTGGTGAGAGAGACGAAGAATTTTAGCTTGTTTTGAGATTGGTTCTGATGGTTGTGTAATAAGCAACGGTTAGGATGAAACGAATTTGCCTGGCGGCGATAGCGCGGTGGTCCCACCTGACCCCATGCCGAACTCAGCAGTGAAACGCCGTAGCGCCGATGGTAGTGTGGGGTCTCCCCATGTGAGAGTAGGGAACTGCCAGGCATCAAATAAAGTAAAAAGCCTCATGCGCAAGCATGGGGCTTTTTGCGTTGGGGGAAATAAGGCTGTTGTTGAGACGGACATGCATTGATTCAAACGGCCTCGCCCACTATCTTAATAACCAGACCAAAAGTCTCATACGTAAATGTGGGATTATAGATTAACCCCATAGATCACCAGACACTTCGCCTCTCTTAAAATAAGAGGTAGTCTTGGAACTATGTTTAACACCAGTCAGAATAATAAGATGGTTGAAGTGTTATCAGGACCTGAGC